>NZ_CP129672.1:1513333-1826666 GCF_030505195.1 Comamonas testosteroni | reverse complement strand
GCCGGGCACGCCGGCTTCGGCCACGGTGGGCACATCGGGCAGCTCGGGCGAGCGCTTGGCCGTGGTCACGGCGATGGGGCGCAGCTTGCCCGAGCGCACATGCTGGATGGCCGAGGGCATGTTGTCGAACATGATGGCGATCTGGTTGCCCAGCAGGTCGGTGATGGCCGGCGCGCTGCCCTTGTAGGGCACATGCACCATGTCCAGATGGGTCATGGACTTGAACAGCTCGCCCGACAGATGGATGGAGCTGCCCGAGCCCGAGGAGCCGAAATTGAGCTTGCCGGGATTGGCCTTGGCGTAGGCCATCATTTCCTTGACCGTCTTGAACGGCTGGCTGGGGTGGGCCACCAGCAGATTGGGCACGTTGGCGACGCGAGTCAGCGCAGCGAAGTCCTTGACCGGGTCGAAGGGCATCTTCTTGTACAGGGCTTCGTTGATGGCGTGCGTGCCCACCGTCCCCATGAACAGGGTGTAGCCGTCGCCAGCTGCACGGGCTGCGGCCTGGCCGCCGATATTGCCGCCCGCGCCGGGGCGGTTGTCGATGATGATGCTCTGGCCCAGTTCGGTGTTCAGGGCCTGACCCACCACGCGCGCCAGGATATCGGTCGTGCCGCCGGCCGAGAAGGGCACGATCATGGTGATGGGCTTGCTGGGATAGGGCGTCTGGGCCATGGCGGGAGCAGCGCCCAGAGCGAACAGGGCGGTTGCTGCCAGGGTCTGCAGACTGCGGCGGCGAGACAGGGAAAGGGAATTGGACATTGAGGTCTCCGGGAAAAGGCAAGACACCGCCGGCCAGTGGCCGGGGCGCGGGCTGCCGCGGTGGCACACCTGCAAGAGAAGGTGCACGTCAGCGGTCGTTGTTTTTGAGCAAGAGGCAAGGGGGGGCGGCAGCAGGCCGGACTGATCCGGCCCTGCCGCAGTCGGGATCAGACGCGTTCGAGCACCACGGCAATGCCCTGGCCCACGCCGATGCACATGGTGCACAGCGCGTAGCGGCCGCCCAGGGTATGGAGCTGATTCACGGCCGTGGTGGCCAGGCGGGCGCCCGATGCGCCCAGGGGGTGACCCAGGGCGATGGCGCCGCCCCACTGGTTGACGCGGCGGTCGTCGTCGGCAATGCCCAGGTCGCGCAGCACGGCCAGGCCTTGTGCGGCAAAGGCTTCGTTGAGCTCGATGACATCCATCTGCTCAAGAGTCAGGCCTGTCTGGGCCAGCACCTTGCGCACGGCGGGAGCGGGACCGAAGCCCATGATGCGCGGCGCGACGCCGGCCACGGCCATGCCGACCACACGGGCGCGCGGTACCAGGCCGTACTGGCGGGCGGCTTCCTCGTTGGCCAGCAGCAGGGCGCAGGCGCCGTCGTTGACGCCGCTGGCGTTGCCGGCCGTGACCGTGCCATCGGGGCGTACCACGCCCTTGAGCTTGGCCAGTGCCTCGATGGTGGTGGCGCGGGGGTGCTCGTCCTGGCTCACGACGATGGGGTCACCCTTCTTCTGGGCGATGGAGACAGGCACGATCTCGCGTGCCAGATGGCCGGCAGCAATCGCTGCTGCTGCCTTTTCCTGGCTGGCCAGGGCCATGCGGTCCTGGGCTTCGCGCTCGATCCTGAAGTCGTCGGCCACGTTTTCGGCGGTCTCGGGCATGGAGTCCACGCCATACTGGGCTTTCATCAGCTTGTTGACGAAGCGCCAGCCGATGGTGGTGTCGTAGACGGCATTGCTGCGGCTGAAGGCGGACTCGGCCTTGGGCATGACGAAGGGCGCGCGGCTCATGCTCTCCACGCCGCCGGCAATCATCAGGCGTGCTTCACCGGACTTGATGGCACGCGCGGCCGTGCCCACAGCATCCAGGCCCGAGCCGCACAGGCGGTTGATGGTGGCGCCGGACACGTCTATGGGCAGGCCGGCCAGCAGTGCCGACATGCGGGCCACGTTGCGGTTGTCCTCGCCGGCCTGGTTGGCGCAGCCATAGAGCACATCGGCCACGGCGGTCCAGTCCACATCGGGGTTGCGCTGCATCAGCGCCTTGATGGGCAGGGCGCCCAGATCATCGGTGCGCACGCTGGACAGCGCGCCGCCGTAGCGACCGAAGGGGGTGCGGATGGCGTCGCAGATAAAGGCTTGGTTCTGGTTGCTCATGGCATGTCTCCGTTATGAAAATTGAACTTCTGGTGCAGACCGGATCGGCCTGCCGTTCAGGCCGCGATGGGCAGGCCCACGATGCGTTCGAGCTCGGCGTGCTCCAGGCCTTCGACCTTGTCGATCAGGCGCAGCCCCTCGGCAGTGCAGGCCAGGGTGCACAGATCGGTGTAGATGCGCTTGACGCAGCCCAGGCCGGTCAGCGGGTAGCTGCACTGGGCCACGACCTTGCTTTCGCCCTTTTTGGTGAGCAAATCCATCATCACCCAGGTCTGCTTGGCGCCAATGGCAAGGTCCATGGCTCCGCCCACGGCGGGAATGGCGCCGGGCTCGCCCGTGCTCCAGTTGGCCAGGTCACCCGTGGCCGAAACCTGGAAGGCTCCGAGCACGCAGATGTCCAGATGGCCGCCGCGCATCATGGCGAAGCTGTCGGCGTGGTGGAAATAGCTGCCGCCGGGCAGCAGGGTCACGGGCTGCTTGCCGGCATTGGTCAGGTCGTAGTCTTCAGAGCCGGCAGCCGGTGCCGGGCCCATGCCCAGAATGCCGTTCTCGCTTTGCAGCACGATTTCGCGTCCTGCGGGGATGTGGTTGGCCACCAAGGTGGGCTGGCCTATGCCCAGATTCACATAGGCACCGTCATGAATGTCCTGGGCCACGCGCAGGGCCAGTTCGTCCTTGCTTCGTTTTTGATAGCTCACGCTTGTATCTCCTTGCTGGACCTTGGCTGGCTCAGGCCGCCTTCTTGAAGCCGCCGGCCTGGGTGGCCACGCGCTCGATCTTCACCACCTGGCTCACATAGATGCCCGGGGTGACCACGGATTCGGGGTCAAGCTGGCCGAGCTCCACGATGTCATGCACGGTGGCCACAGTGAACTTGGCGGCCGAAGCCATCACGGGGCCGAAGTTGCGCGCCGACATGCGGTAGGTCAGATTGCCCCAGCGGTCGCCTTTTTCGGCCTTGATCAGCGCCACATCGCCATGGATCGGGTACTCCAGCACATAGTGCTTGCCGTTGATCTCGCGCGTTTCCTTGCCTTTGGCGAGTTCGGTGCCGTAGGCCGTGGGGCAGAAGAAAGCGCCTATGCCTGCAGCGGCGGCGCGCATGCGCTCGGCCAGATTGCCCTGGGCCACCAGCTCTAGCTCGATCTTGCCGCTGCGGTACAGCTCGTCGAAGACCCAGCTGTCCACCTGGCGCGGGAAGCTACAGATGATCTTGCGCACCTGGCCGGTCTTGAGCAGGGCGGCCAGGCCGGTGTCGCCATTGCCGGCATTGTTGTTGACCACGGTGAGCTCGCGTGCACCCTGGGCGATCAGGCCGTCGATCAGCTCGCCGGGGATGCCCGAGGTGCCGAAGCCGCCGATGAGCACGGTGGAGCCGTCTCGAATGCCGGACAGGGCCTGAGCGACCGAGTCGGCGATCTTGTTGATCATGGGGGTCTCCAATTTTCTATACAAAGACTTGCGCCATTGGCGCTAAAATGTTCGCATATAGAACATTTGTTCGCTAAAAGAATTGTAGGAAAGGATGAAGAAAATGGAGACTGTAAAAACCACATCAGGGAAAACCCCGGTTGAGGGCGAGGCGCCCTCTCTCAAGCCCGGCGACAGCTATGTGCAGTCCTTTGCCCGGGGGCTGGAAGTCATACGCTCGTTCAGTGCCAGGGCGCCGGAGCAGACGCTCAGCGAGGTGGCTGCCGCCACGGGTCTGACGCGTGCCGGTGCCAGGCGCATCCTGCTGACGCTGCAGACGTTGGGCTATGTGCGCAGCGACGGCAAGTACTACGCACTCACGCCGCGCATCCTGGATCTGGGCTTTGCCTATCTGAGCTCCACGCCGCTGTGGAATCTGGCCGAGCCGGCGATGGAGGCGCTGGTGGACGAGGTCAAGGAGTCGTGCTCGGCCGCCGTACTCGAAGGTCTGGATGTGGTCTATGTGCTGCGCGTGCATACGCACAAGATCATGAGCACCAATCTGGGCGTGGGCTCGCGACTGCCCGCCTTCTGGACCTCCATGGGCCGGGTGCTGCTGGCGGCGCTGCCCCCCGATGAACTGCGGGCGCTGATGGCCCGGCGCGAGCAGCGCGCCTTCACGCGCCACACGCTGACCGGCGACGACGAGTTGTATGCCGAGGTCGCCCGCGTGCGCGAGCAGGGCTGGGCCCTGCTCAACCAGGAGCTGGAGGAAGGGCTGATCTCGATTGCCGCCCCCATACGCAATGCGCGCGGCCAGACGGTGGCGGCGCTCAACATCAGCGGTCAGGCCAACCGCACCAGCGAGCAGATGATGCGCGAGCGGCTGCTGCCGCAACTGCTGGCCGCTACGCGGCATATCAGCCAGTTGCTGAGTGCTTCGGGCCGCATGCATCTGTGATGTCTGGCGCTTGAGGAGGCGTCGGCCTTGGTGCGACGCTTCATAATGACCGAAAAGCCTTCCCTGTCGCCCCTGTCCAAGTCTGCTCCATGGCCCGTCTTCCCCGTCTTACGCTGGCAAACATGCCGCACCACATCATCCAGCGTGGCAACAACAGCGGCGAGATCTTTGTGGATGCGCAGGATCGCCTGGTCATGCTGGATCTGATGCGCGAGATGGCGCGGCGCTTCGAGGTCGATGTGCATGCCTATGTGCTCATGCCCAATCACTTCCATCTGCTGCTGACGCCCAGGACGGAGCAGGGCGTGCCCCAGTTCATGCAGGCCGTGGGGCGCAGCTATGTGCGTTACTTCAACAACCGGCACGGGCGTACCGGCACCCTGTGGGAGGGGCGCTACCGCTGCACCGTGCTGCAGGCCGAGCAATGGCTGATGGCGACCATGGTCTCCATGGATCTCAACCCCGTGCGCGACGGGCTGGTGCAGCGCGCGGTGGACTGGCCCTGGTCCAGCTATGCGCACAACGCAGGCCTGCAAAGCGATGCGCTCATCAGCCCGCACGCGCTTTTCTGGGCTCTGGGCAACACGCCGTTTGCCCGGGATGCGGCTTATGTCAGGGCCGTGGAGGCCGGTCTGGATGCAGATACGCAGGCGCAGATCAGCCATGCTGCACTGCGTGGCTGGGCTTTGGGCGAGCCCGATTTCATTGAAAATTTGCAACAGAAAACCGAGCGGCGCGTGAAGCGGCAGAAGGCCGGCAGGCCTGCAGCACGCACAGCTTCGGTGCACGAGGACTAGGGAGCTTTTCCAACTCCTTGTTTTTATTGGATTGCTTTTCTCGGTTTTTATATGTCCCTAATTAAATTCAAATAAAAAAAGTTGGGAATTAATTGGAATCTGACCCCAATTAATACTTATTGCATAACTTCATGTCATGTCGTAATCTTGCGTTCCCCGCGATTGATATAAGAGGATTCCCCATGACGACTGCTGCCGAGATCAAGTATCTCCAGGACCACGGTCTGTACTCCAAGAGCAACGAACACGATGCCTGCGGTCTGGGCTTTGTGGCCCATATCAAGGGCCAGAAGCGCCATGACATCGTGCTGGGGGCACTGAAGATCCTCGAAAACATCGACCATCGCGGTGCTGTGGGTGCGGACCCCCTGATGGGCGACGGCGCCGGTATCCTGATCCAGATCCCGGATCAGCTCTACCGCGAAGAAATGGCCAAGCAGGGCGTGGCACTGCCTCCTGCCGGCGAATATGGCGTGGGCATGATCTTCCTGCCCAAGGAACATGCTTCGCGCCTGGCTTGCCAGCAGGAGATGGAGCGTGCGATCAAGGCCGAAGGCCAGGTGCTGCTGGGCTGGCGCGATGTGCCGGTGAACCGCGACATGCCGATGTCGCCCACCGTGCAGGAAAAGGAACCCATCCTGCGCCAGGTCTTCATCGGCCGTGGTGCCGATGTCATCGTGCAGGATGCGCTGGAGCGCAAGCTGTACGTGATCCGCAAGACGGCCTCGGCCGCCATCCAGAACCTGGGCCTCAAGCACAGCAAGGAATACTACGTCCCCAGCATGAGCAGCCGCACCGTGGTCTACAAGGGCCTGCTGCTGGCCGATCAGGTGGGCGTGTACTACCGTGACCTGGCCGACGAGCGCTGCGTCTCGGCCATCGGCCTGGTGCACCAGCGTTTCTCCACCAACACCTTCCCCGAGTGGCCTCTGGCTCACCCCTACCGCTATGTGGCCCACAACGGTGAAATCAACACCGTGCGCGGCAACTACAACTGGATGCTGGCGCGCGAAGGCGTGATGGCCTCTCCCGTGCTGGGCGAAGACCTGCAAAAGCTCTATCCCATCAGCTTTGCCGGCCAGTCCGACACCGCCACCTTCGACAACTGCCTGGAGCTGCTGACCATGGCCGGCTACCCCATCAGCCAGGCCGTGATGATGATGATTCCCGAGCCCTGGGAGCAGCACGAAGCCATGGACGAGCGCCGCCGCGCCTTCTATGAATACCACGCTGCGATGATCGAGCCCTGGGACGGCCCCGCCTCCATCGTATTCACCGATGGCCGCCAGATCGGCGCCACGCTGGACCGCAACGGTCTGCGTCCCTCGCGCTACTGCATCACCGATGACGATATGGTGATCCTGGCTTCCGAAGCCGGCGTGCTGCCCGTGCCCGATAGCAAGATCGTGCGCAAGTGGCGCCTGCAGCCCGGCAAGATGCTGCTGATCGACCTGGAGCAAGGTCGCATGATCGAAGACGAAGAGCTCAAGGCCAACGTCGTCAACACCAAGCCCTACAAGCAGTGGATCGAGAACCTGCGCATCAAGCTCGACGAGGTGGAAATCCCCGCCGACTTCAAGGCACCCGCAGCCAAGACCGAGCTGTCCCTGCTGGACCGCCAGCAAGCCTTCGGCTTCACGCAGGAAGACATCAAGTTCCTGCTGACCCCCATGGCCGAGAAGGGCGAGGAAGGCATTGGCTCCATGGGCAACGACAGCCCGCTGGCCGTGCTGTCCGACAAGAACAAGCCGCTGTACAACTACTTCCGTCAGATGTTCGCCCAGGTGACGAACCCCCCCATCGACCCGATCCGCGAAGCGATCGTGATGTCGCTGGTGTCGTTCGTGGGTCCCAAGCCCAACCTGCTGGACATCAACCAGGTCAACCCGCCCATGCGCCTGGAGCTGCAGCAGCCCGTGCTCGACTTCGAAGGCATGGCCAGGCTGCGTGATATCGAAAAGCGCACCAACGGCAAGTTCAAGAGCTCGACCATCGACATCACCTACCCGCTGTCCTGGGGCAAGCAGGGTGTGGAGGCCAAGCTGGCTTCGCTGTGCGCCCATGCTGTGGACGAGATCAAGGGCGGTGCCAACATCCTGATCATCAGCGACCGCAACATGAGCGCCACGCAAGTGGCCATCCCCGCGCTGCTGGCTCTGTCCGCCATCCACCAGCATCTGGTGCGTGAAGGCCTGCGCACCACCGCCGGTCTGGTGGTGGAAACCGGCACGGCCCGCGAAGTGCATCACTTTGCCGTGCTGGCCGGCTACGGCGCTGAAGCTGTGCACCCCTATCTGGCGATGGAGACCCTGGTCGACATCTTCAGCCGCGAAGGTGCGCCCATCACTGCCGACAAGGCCATCTATCACTATGTGAAGGCCATCGGCAAGGGTCTGTCCAAGATCATGTCCAAGATGGGCGTGTCCACCTATATGTCCTACTGCGGCGCCCAGCTGTTCGAGGCCGTGGGCCTGAACAGCGAGACCGTGGACAAGTACTTCACGGGCACGGCCAGCCGTGTGGAAGGTATCGGCGTTTTCGAGATCGCCGAGGAAACCATCCGCAACCACGAGGCTGCCTTCAGCGACGACCCCGTGCTGGAAACCATGCTGGATGCCGGCGGCGAGTACGCCTGGCGTGCCCGTGGCGAAGAGCATATGTGGACGCCTGACGTGATCGCCAAGCTGCAGCACTCCACACGTGCCAACAACTTCAGCACCTACAAGGAATACGCCCAGCTGATCAACGACCAGACCAAGCGCCACATGACGCTGCGCGGTCTGTTCGAGTTCAAGTTCGACCCCGCCAAGGCCATTCCCGTGGACCAGGTCGAGTCGGCCAAGGAAATCGTCAAGCGCTTTGCCACGGGTGCCATGTCGCTGGGCTCCATCTCCACCGAAGCCCATGCCACGCTGGCCGTGGCCATGAACCGCATCGGCGGCAAGAGCAACACCGGCGAAGGCGGCGAAGATCCCAAGCGCTATCGCAATGAGTTGAAGGGCATCCCCATCAGCAAGGGCGAAACCCTGGCCTCCATCATCGGCAAGGACAAGGTCGAGTCCGATATCGAACTGCAGGCCGGCGACTCGCTGCGCTCCAAGATCAAGCAGGTCGCATCCGGTCGTTTCGGCGTGACTGCCGAATATCTGGCTTCCTCGGACCAGATCCAGATCAAGATGGCTCAGGGCGCCAAGCCCGGCGAAGGCGGCCAGCTGCCCGGCGGCAAGGTCTCCGACTACATCGGTGCACTGCGTCACTCGGTGCCGGGTGTGGGCCTGATCTCGCCTCCTCCCCACCACGACATCTACTCGATCGAAGACCTGGCGCAGCTGATCCACGATCTGAAGAACGTGGCTCCGCACGCCAGCATCAGCACCAAGCTGGTGTCCGAAGTCGGCGTGGGCACGATTGCCGCAGGCGTGACCAAGTGCAAGAGCGATCACCTGGTGATCGCAGGGCACGACGGCGGCACCGGCGCTTCGCCCTGGTCCTCCATCAAGCATGCGGGCGGCCCCTGGGAAATCGGCCTGGCCGAGACCCAGCAGACCCTGGTGCTGAACCGTCTGCGCGGCCGTGTGCGTGTGCAGGCCGACGGCCAGATGAAGACCGGTCGCGACGTGGTCATCGGCGCTTTGCTGGGTGCTGACGAGTTCGGCTTCGCCACGGCTCCGCTGGTGGTGGAAGGCTGCATCATGATGCGCAAGTGCCACCTCAACACCTGCCCCGTGGGCGTGGCTACGCAAGACCCCGTGCTGCGTGCCAAGTTCACCGGCAAGCCCGAGCATGTGGTGAACTATTTCTTCTTCATCGCTGAAGAAGTGCGCCAGATCATGGCCCAGCTGGGCATTGCCAAGTTCGACGACCTGATCGGCCGCTGCGACCTGCTCGACACCCGCAAGGGCATCGAGCACTGGAAGGCTCAGGGCCTGGACTTCAGCCGTCTGTTCGCCCAGCCCGAAGTGCCTGCCGGCGTGGCCCGCTACCACGTGGAAAGCCAGGATCACCTGCTGGACAAGGCGCTGGACGTCAAGCTCATCGAGCGCTGCAAGCCCGCCATCGAAAACGGCGAGAAGGTGCGCATCATGGAAGTGGCGCGCAACGTCAACCGCTCCGTCGGTGCCATGCTCTCGGGCGCGGTGACCAAGCATCACGCCGAAGGTCTGCCAGATGACACCATCCGTATCCACTTCGAAGGTACGGGCGGCCAGTCCTTCGGTGCCTTCCTGTGCAACGGCATCACGCTGAACCTCAGCGGCGAAGCCAACGACTACACCGGCAAGGGCCTGTCCGGCGGCCGCGTGGTGGTGCATCCCAGCCATGAGTTCCGTGGCTCGACGACGACCAACACCATCGTGGGCAACACCGTGATGTTCGGCGCCACCAGCGGTGAAGCCTTCTTCAGCGGCGTGGCCGGCGAGCGCTTTGCCGTGCGTCTGTCCGGCGCCACGGCCGTGGTCGAAGGCGTGGGTGACCACGGCTGCGAATACATGACCGGCGGTACCGTGGTCGTGCTGGGCAAGACCGGCCGCAACTTCGCGGCCGGCATGAGCGGCGGCGTGGCCTATGTCTACGACGAGGACGGCAAGTTCGCCGAGCGCTGCAACACCGCTTCGGTGAAGCTGGAGAAGGTGCTGCCGCACGACGAGTTTGTCTCGCGTGTCGATCCCGGCATCTGGCACCGCGGCCAGAGCGACGATCAGCAGCTGCGCGATATGGTGGAGGCTCACAGCCGCTGGACGGGTTCCAAGCGTGCCCGTGATCTGCTGGACAACTGGGCCGCGGCGCGTGCCAAGTTTGTCAAGGTGTTCCCGACCGAGTACCAGCGTGCACTTGGCGAGATCTTTGAACGCAAACAGAAGGAAAAGCAAGCTGCGAAAGCGCCAGCAGCTCCTCAAAAAGAAGCAGTAGCCGCCAAGTAAAAACGGCTCCAAGCGGTGGCGGCCAGGCGGCCACCGCACTGCAAGCGAACACAGATTTCAAGGATTAAAGATCATGGGAAAGACCACCGGCTTCATGGAATACGAGCGCATCGAAGAGGGCTATGCCCCCGTTGCGGAACGTCTCAAGCACTACAAGGAATTCGTCATCGGCCTGACCACCGATCAGGCCAAGGTGCAGGCTGCGCGCTGCATGGACTGCGGCACGCCGTTTTGCAACAACGGCTGCCCGGTCAACAACATCATTCCGGACTTCAACGACCTCGTGTACCAGGGTGACTGGAAGAACGCCATCACCACGCTGCACAGCACCAACAACTTCCCCGAGTTCACGGGCCGCATCTGTCCCGCACCCTGCGAAGCTGCCTGTGTGGCCAATATCAATGGCGATGCCATCGGCATCAAGTCCATCGAGCACTCCATCATCGACCGCGCCTGGAGCGAAGGCTGGGTCAAGCCCCTGCCGCCCAAGCACAAGACCGGCAAGAAGGTGGCGGTGGTCGGTGCCGGCCCTGCTGGCATGGCAGCGGCCCAGCAACTGGTGCGCGCCGGCCACGACGTGACCCTGTTCGAGAAGAACGACCGCGTGGGCGGCCTGCTGCGCTACGGTATTCCCGACTTCAAGCTGGACAAGGGCCTGATCGAGCGCCGTGTCGAGCAGATGGTGGCCGAAGGCCTGAAGATCCGCACCGGCGTGCTGATTGCCGGCAAGGACGGTCTGGGCAAGGATTCCAAGGTCACCAACTGGGCCAAGGAAACCATCAGCCCCGAGCAGCTCAATGCCGAGTTCGACGCCGTGCTGCTGACCGGCGGCTCCGAGCAGTCGCGTGATCTGCCCGTGCCCGGCCGCGATCTGGAAGGCGTGCACTTCGCGATGGAGTTCCTGCCCCAGCAGAACAAGGTCAACGCGGGTGACAAGCTCAAGGGCCAGATCCGTGCCGACGGCAAGCATGTCATCGTCATCGGCGGTGGCGACACCGGCTCCGACTGCGTGGGCACCTCCAACCGCCATGGCGCCAAGAGCGTGACCCAGTTCGAGGTCATGCCCATGCCGCCCGAGCAGGAGAACAAGCCCCTGGTCTGGCCTTACTGGCCGATCAAGCTGCGTACCTCGTCCAGCCACGATGAAGGCGTGACGCGCGAGTTCGCCATCTCCACCAAGGAATTCACCGGCGAAAAGGGCAAGGTCAAGAGCCTGACCACCGTGCAGGTCGAGTTCAAGGACGGCAAGCTGAGCGAAGTGCCCGGCACGGAAAAGGTCTGGCCTGCCGATCTGGTGCTGCTGGCCATGGGCTTTGTGAACCCGGTGGCCACCGTGCTCGAAGCCTTTGGCGTCGACAAGGATGCACGCGGCAACGCCAAGGCCAGCACCGACTTCATCGGCGGCTATGCCACCAGCGTGCCCAAGGTGTTCGCTGCCGGCGACATCCGCCGCGGCCAGTCGCTGGTCGTGTGGGCGATTCGCGAAGGCCGCCAGGCGGCGCGTGCCGTGGACGAGTTCCTGATGGGCGCCAGCGAACTGCCTCGCTGATCATTCACAGCGGGTCATCACACAAAAGGCATTCTCCGGAATGCCTTTTGTTTTTTGATAGCTGCAAGCGCTTGCCATGACTGGAATTCAAATATCTTTTATTGGTTTTTTGATTGCTGTAAAGCGCAAGGTGCTATCAAAATATTCAGCGTAGCCACAGCAGCCGAGGCCGGGCGTCGGCATCGCTCCACAGCACGGCGTTCTGCTGCCAGCGCCGGCCCCATTGCCGGGCCGTGTCGGCGTCCATGCCCCAGATCAGCACGCTGTCTTCGGCGGGCCACTGGCCGAGGGGGTCCTGGCCGCAGCCGCCCAGATACTGCCAGCCCTCGCTGTCCAGAGCCTGGCGCAGAGCGCGCATGCGCTGCGCGTTCTCGGCCGGCTCCAGGAGCTGCCCCCAGGGATTGCAGGCCGTGAGATAGCAGGCGGCCCGGATGGGCTGCCGTCCCAGTTGCTGCCCGAGCCAGTCATTGCGCTCGCCCACGCGTAGTGTCTGTGCGACAGCGCCCTGGGCGGCATCGACCCGGTAGAGCGCGTTGCGATAGGCCTGCTGCAAGGCGGCGGGGAGCTGGCTGGTGCCGGGTGACGGTGGTGACATGGTCTGGAGTTTGGCAAGCTTGCAATTGGTGAGGACTTACACACACAAGAATGCAGCAACAACGGCCTGCCTCCTGAGGCCGCCGTCTTGCCTGAGTCTGTTTTGCGTAAGTCGTGATGGTTTTGCGACCGGCGAGTGACGTTCTGTCCCGTCTGCGCGACAATAGCGGATTCGGCGCTGGCGGCAGCCCGGCTCCGGGGCTGTTGCGATAGACCCGGGCAGGAGACAAAGCCCCTGCCTCCGCTTTTTCCACTTCAAATTTTGACGCCATGAAAAAACGTACCCTGCTGGCCTCGGTGGCCCTGACTGCAATTTTGGCTGCCTGCGGCAAGAACGAGCCCGCAAGCAACACCGCTGCAGCTCCTGCGCCCGCTCCTGCGGCAGCCGCCGCCAAGCTGGTGGTGGGTCTGGACGACAACTTCCCGCCCATGGGTTTCCGTGACGAAAAGAACGAGCTGGTCGGTTTCGACATCGACATGGCCCGTGAAGTGGCCAAGCGCGCCAACATCGAAGTGCAATTCAAGCCCATCGACTGGAACGCCAAGGAAGCCGAGCTGCTGGGCAAGCGCGTGGACGCTCTGTGGAACGGCCTGACCATTCTGGAAGAGCGCAAGGAAAAGATCCTGTTCTCCGACCCCTACATGGTCAACAAGCAGATCATCATCGTGAAGGTCGGCTCTCCCATCAAGAGCAAGGCCGACATGGTCGGCAAGGTCGTGGGTGCCCAGGAAGGCTCCAGCGCCGTGACCGCCCTGGCCAAGGACAAGGAGCTGTCGGACAAGTTCAAGGAAACCAAGCTGTTCGGCGACAACATCACGGCTCTGATGGACCTGGACGCCGGCCGTCTGGACGTGGTGGTGGTGGATGAGGTGGTGGGCCGTTTCCTGGTCAACAAAAAGCCCGAAAACTACGTGGTGCTGGCTGATGACTTCGGTACCGAAGACTACGGCGTGGGCTTTCGCAAGGACGACGAAGCCACACGCAACAAGGTCAACGATGTGCTGAGCGAAATGAAGAAGGACGGCAAGGCTGCTGAAATCGCCAAGAAGTGGTTTGGCGCTGACGTGATCAAGCACTAATCCCTTTTTCGTGTACTGCACCGGCAATGCCTGGCATTGCCGGTTTTTTTTGCGACGACAATGCGTGCAAACACTTCCTTTTGCGCACGCCCGTGCCTGTGGCGGGCTTTCGATAGCTGCAGCGCCACACTGAAGGCCATTTGATGGACTATGTAATCTCGCTCCTGGGGCCCATGTCGGCTGGTGCCCTCGTCACACTCAAGCTGTTTTTCATCACGCTGGTGCTTTCAATCCCTCTGGGGCTGGCGTTGGCGCTGATGCGCATCTCCAGCATCAAGCCGCTGAGCAGCGCCGTGGGCGCCTATATCTGGCTGATGCGCGGCACGCCGCTGATGCTGCAGCTGCTGTTTGTGTACTTCGCGCTGCCCTTTGTGCCCTACATCGGCGTGCGCCTGCCCGACTTTCAGGCGGCCGTGGTGGCATTTGCGCTGAACTACGCGGCCTATTTCGCTGAAATTTTCCGTGCTGGCATCAAGTCCGTGGACCGCGGCCAGTACGAAGGTGCCAAGGTGCTGGGTATGACTTATGCCCAGACCATGCGCCGCATTGTGCTGCCCCAGATGTGGGCCCGCATCCTGCCGCCCGTCAGCAACGAGACCATCACCCTGGTCAAGGACACTTCGCTGATCTATGTGCTGGCGCTCAACGACCTGCTGCGCGTGGCGCGCGGTGTGGTGCAGCGCGACTTCAGCTTCACGCCCTTTGTCGTGGCTGCGGCCTTCTATCTGATCATGACCCTGGTGCTGACCTGGGGCTTCCAATACCTCGAGAAACGCTATGCCAAGTATGAAGCCTGATGTGATGATCTCCGCCCAGGGCATCCACAAGGCCTTTGGCGGCAATGAAGTGCTGCGCGGCGTCTCCCTGGATCTGCTGCGCGGCGAGGTGGTGGCCGTGATCGGCCCGTCCGGCTCGGGCAAGAGCACCTTTCTGCGCTGCCTCAACCATCTGGAAACGATTGACCGAGGCACCATCAGCATCGAAGGTGCGGTGCTGGCGCGCTCCGAGGGCGAGGCCAGGGCCCAGTATGTGAGCGAGGCCGAAATCCGCAAGATCGGTCGCAAGATGGGCATGGTGTTTCAGTCCTTCAATCTGTTTCCCCATCTCACGGTGCTGGAAAACATCATCGAGGCGCCCGTCGTTGTCAAGGGCATGAAGCGCGAAGACATCATCCCCAAGGCCGAGGCCCTGCTTGCCAAGGTGGGTCTGGCCGCCAAGCGCGATGCCTACCCCAACCACCTCTCAGGCGGTCAGAAGCAGCGCGTGGCGATAGCGCGTGCGCTGGCCATGGAGCCGGACATTCTGCTGTTCGACGAGCCTACCTCGGCGCTGGACCCCGAGCTGACCGGCGAGGTGCTGCGCACCATGCGCGAACTGGCCGAGGAGCACATGACCATGCTGGTCGTGACCCACGAGATGGGTTTTGCGCGAGAGGTGGCCAACCGCGTCATCTTCATGGACGGTGGCTACATCGTCGAGCAAGGCCCGTCTGAAGCATTTTTTGCGGCGCCTCAGCACGAGCGCACCAAGGCGTTTCTGCAGAATATGTTGTAAATAAGTCGCAACTGCCGATGAGGTTTCATATCGCAAAAAAGGTGGTTTGCGTATGCACAACAAGCGCTGACCGCTCCTGAAACAGGAGTGATGGCTCTGAGATCCAGGCCAGGCTTTGAAGAAACATTCGTGAATGTATGTTTACTTGGGGCTAACCCGCGCTTTTTGTCGAGCTTGTCGGCACAATACCAGTTTGCTTTCTCTTGAGCGGCTCTTCACGCATGTCATCCAACGCCCCCTTTGTGGAACTGCGCAATGTCACCTTTGGCTATGGTGACCGCGTCATCCTGCGCGATCTGTCCCTGCAAGTGCCGCGCGGCAAGGTCACGGCGCTGATGGGCGCATCGGGCGGCGGCAAGACCACGGTGCTGCGTCTGATCGGCGGGCAGAACCGCGCCCAGCAGGGGCAGGTGCTGTTTGACGGCCAGGATGTGACCACCATGGATGCGCAGCAGCTCTACGCCGCGCGTCGCCGCATGGGCATGCTGTTTCAGTTCGGTGCGCTGTTCACCGATATGAGCGTGTTCGACAACGTGGCCTTTCCGCTGCGCGAGCACACCGATCTGCCCGAAGAGCTGATTCGCGACATCGTGCTCATGAAGCTGCATGCCGTGGGCCTGCGCGGTGCGCGCGATCTGATGCCTTCCCAGGTCTCGGGCGGCATGGCCCGCCGCGTGGCACTGGCCCGCGCGATTGCGCTGGATCCCGAACTCATCATGTATGACGAGCCTTTCGCGGGCCTGGACCCTATTTCACTGGGTACCTCAGCGCAGCTGATCCGCCAGCTCAACGATGCCATGGGCCTGACTTCGATTCTGGTTTCCCACGATCTGGAGGAAACCTTCCGCGTGGCCGACCATGTGGTGATTCTGGGGGCCGGCGGCGTTGCCGCTCAGGGCACACCCGATGAGGTGCGCGCCAGCGCCGACCCGCTGGTGCAGCAGTTCATCCATGCCAGACCCACGGGGCCTGTGCCGTTTCACTATCCGGGCGTCAGCGCCGACGAGGACTTTGGCAGCAGGAGGCGTGCATGAACTTTCTCGCACGCATTGGCCTGGCGGTGCGCTGCCAGCTGGTGAACATGGGGATTGCCGCGCGCCTGCTGTGGCGCCTGCTGGGCTTGATGGGGCCGGCGCTCAGGCGACCGCGCCTGATCGGCGACCAGATTCACTTTCTGGGCAATTATTCGCTGGCCATCATCGGCGTCTCCGGTCTGTTCGTGGGCTTTGTGCTGGGTCTGCAGGGCTATTACATCCTGCAGCGCTATGGCTCGGCCGAGGCGCTGGGCATGATGGTGGCCCTGAGCCTGCTGCGCGAGCTGGGACCCGTGGTCACGGCCTTGCTGTTCGCGGGTCGTGCCGGCACGGCCCTGACTGCCGAAATCGGCCTGATGAAGGCTGGTGAACAGCTGTCGGCCATGGAGATGATGGCGGTTGACCCCGTCAAACGCATTCTGGCACCGCGCTTCTGGGCCGGTCTGATCACCATGCCTTTGCTGGCTGCGGTCTTCAGTGCCGTCGGCGTGCTCGGCGGCTGGCTGGTGGGCGTGGTGATGATCGGCGTCGACAGCGGTGCTTTCTGGGGGCAGATGCAGCAGGGGGTGGACTGGTGGACTGATTTGGGCAATGGCGTGCTCAAGAGCTTTGTCTTCGGCTTGGCCGTGACCTTTGTGGCCCTGCTTGAGGGCTATGCCGCCAAGCCTACGCCCGAAGGGGTTTCCAGGGCCACCACCCGTACCGTGGTCGTGGCCTCGCTGGCCGTGCTGGGTCTGGACTTCCTGCTCACCGCAACCATGTTCAGCATTTGAGGCTGCACAGCAGATAAAGGTAGAAAATCATGCAGCAAAAGAAAAGTGATCTCTGGGTTGGCCTGTTTGTGCTGATCGGTGCTATGGCCCTGGTGTTCCTGGCCTTGCAGTCGGCCAATCTGCTGAGCCTGAACTTCCAGAAGACCTATACGATTACCGCCCGCTTTGACAATATCGGCGGGCTCAAGCCCAAGGCCGCCGTCAAGAGCGCCGGCGTGGTTGTGGGCCGCATCGAGTCCATCACCTTCAACGACCAGACCTTCCAGGCCAACGTGGCCATGAGCATGGAAACCCGTTACGCCTTTCCCAAGGATAGTTCGCTGAAAATTCTGACAAGCGGTCTGCTGGGCGATCAGTACATTGGTATTGAGGCGGGCGCCAGCGAAGAGAACCTCAAGGCCGGCGACCGCGTGACGGCCACACAGTCCGCCGTGGTGCTGGAGAATCTGATCGGTCAGTTTCTCTACAGCAAGGCGGAGCAGGGTGGTGATTCCGGTGGTGCCACGGCCAACGGGGGAGCGAAAGAATGATGACTACAACAAGCCCACAGACGAAATTGACGTCAGACAAGAACCAGGCGCTCAGGCGCGTTGCGCTGGCAGCCAGTGTTTCCGTTGCCGCACTGCTGTCCGGCTGCGCCACCACCACGGGCCCAGCCAACCCTGCCGACCCGCTGGAGTCCATGAACCGCAGCATCTACTCCTTCAACGAAGGCGTGGACGATGCGATCTTCAAGCCCGTGGCCACGGCCTATCAGACCGTGACGCCGCGTGTGGCGCGTCAGGGCGTGACCAACTTCTTCGACAATCTCGGCGATGCTTGGTCCTTCGTCAACAATGTGCTGCAGGGCCAGGGCCAGGGCGCTTACAACTCCATGGTGCGCTTCAGCGTGAACACGGTGCTGGGTATCGGCGGTCTGTTCGACATCGCCAGCGAGGCTGGCATCGAGCGCCGCAAGCAGGACTTTGGCCAGACTCTGGGTCGCTGGGGCATGCCCACGGGGCCGTATCTGGTGCTGCCCTTCTGGGGACCGTCCACGGTGCGGGATTCGGCCGGCCTGGTGGTCGATGCCTACGGCTATCCCGCCAACACCATGGATGATGTGCGCTGGCGCAACAGCCTGTTCGGTCTGCGCATGGTCAACAACCGTGCCAATCTGCTCAAGGCCGGCGATGTGCTGGACTCCGTTGCGCTCGACAAATACAGCCTGGTGCGCGATGTCTATCTGCGCTCACGCATTGGCGGCGCGGCGTCCGGCGGCGATGGTCGTCTCGAAAACTATGATGACGACAACGCCGGCAAGCTTCCCCCAGAAGGCCAGTGAGCCGGTAGAGCTTGGTTACAAACATGATGCACAGGCTGCGTGAGTGCGGTGACACTTGCGGGCCTAGGAGAAAAAACGCAATGAAGATTACTCGTCGCATGTGGGGCATGGCAGCAGGTGCCGTGCTCGCTCTGAATCTGGGTCTGCCCGCAGCCCGGGCTGCTGAGGAAGCGCCCGATGCACTGGTCAAGCGCGTCTCTGCCGATGTGCTGGAGACCATCAAGAAGGATGCCTCGCTGCGCAACGGCGATTCCAGCAAGATCAATGCGCTGGTCAACGAGAAGGTCATGCCCTATGTGGACTTTCGCCGCATGACATCGGCCGCGGTCGGTCCGGCCTGGCGTCAGGCCACGCCCGAGCAGCGCCAGAAGCTGCAGGATGAGTTCAAGGCCTTGCTGATTCGCACTTATGCGGGGGCCCTGTCCCAGGTCGGCGATCAGACCATTACCGTCAGGCCTGTGCGCATGGCCGCCGGCGACACCGACGTGCTGGTGCGTACCCAGGTCAACGGCCGTGGCGACCCCGTGCAGCTGGATTTCCGTCTGGAAAAGCAGGACACGGGTTGGAAGCTCTACAACTTCAATGTGCTCGGTGTGTGGCTGGTGGAAACCTATCGCAACCAGTTTGCGCAGGAAATCAATGCCAATGGCATCGATGGCCTGATCAAGACCCTGGCCTCGCGCAGCTCCATGCCGGCCACGGCCGCCAAGTAAGCAAAGCGCTTCAGACGTCATGGCGCGCTCAGCTAGCAACCCTCTGCAATTGCCCAAGGAACTGACCTATCGTCAGGGGCGCGACTGTCTGCTGCGTCTGCGTCCGTTGGTCACGGGCCATGCGGATGCCCAGGTGGTGCTGGATGCCAGCGCCGTCAAGGTCTTTGACTCGGCGGCTCTGGCCGTGCTGCTGGGCTGCCGGCGTGCTGCCCAGGAGGTGGGCAAGCAGCTCATCGTCCAGGGTCTGCCCAAGGGGCTGCAGTCCATGGCCGCGCTGTATGGCGTGGACGGCTTGCTGATGCCCGCTCCCGAGCCCGATGCGGCTGCCACCGCTCAGCAGGGCTAGGCTGACGAATCACTGTGTCCGGCTAAGCCCCGCCAAGGCAGAGGCTGTGGGCAAGCCCTAGAATCATGGGCTCCATGTCCGCAGTCTCATTCCAATCCGTCTCCAAGACCTACCGCACCCCCAAGGGGGATTTCCAGGCGCTCAAATCGGTGAGCCTGGATATCGAGGAAGGTGAATTCTTCGGTCTGCTAGGCCCCAACGGCGCCGGCAAGACCACGATGATCAGCATCCTCGCCGGACTGGCGCAAGCCACGGGCGGGCGCGTGCTGGTGCAGGGCAGCGATGTGCAGGCCGATTACGCCGATGCACGCCGCAAGCTGGGCATCGTGCCGCAGGAGCTGGTCTTCGACCCCTTCTTCAATGTGCGCGAGGCCTTGAAATTCCAGTCCGGATATTTCGGCGTCAAGAACAACGATGACTGGATCGACGAGCTGCTCGACAGCCTGGGCCTGATGGACAAGGCACACAACAATATGCGCCAGCTCTCGGGCGGCATGAAGCGCCGCGTGCTGGTGGCCCAGGCCCTGGTGCACAAGCCGCCCATCATCGTGCTGGACGAGCCCACGGCCGGTGTGGACGTGGAGTTGCGCCAGACTCTGTGGCATTTCATTGCCAAGCTCAACAAGCAGGGCCACACGGTTCTGCTGACCACCCACTATCTCGAAGAAGCCGAGGCACTGTGCAGCCGCGTGGCCATGCTCAAGCGCGGCGAGATCATCAAGCTCTCGCCCATGAGCGAGCTGCTCAAATCGGCTTCCAGCAATGTGCTGCAGTTCAAGACCGATAGCGCCTTGCCCAAGGCAGTGGCTGACAGAGCGCGTGTAACCGGTCGAATCGTGCAGATTCCCTCCGCCCATGCAGTCGATGTTGAGCAACTGCTGGCCGCTTTGCGCGAAGCGGGTGTGACCCCCGAGGATGTGGAGATCCGCCGCGCGGATCTGGAAGATGTGTTCATCCACATCATGAATGAAGGCTCCAGGACACAGACTCCTGCAGGAGGTGCCCAATGAACGGTTGGCAGACCCTGCTCAAGAAGGAAGTGCTGCGCTTCTGGAAAGTGAGCTTTCAGACCGTGGCCGCACCGGTGCTCACGGCCGTGCTCTATCTGCTGGTTTTCGGCCATGTGCTCGAAGGCCGGGTCATGGTCTACGACCGCATCCCCTACACCGCGTTTCTGATTCCCGGTCTGGTGATGATGAGCATGTTGCAAAACGCGTTTGCCAACAGCTCGTCCAGCCTGGTGCAGAGCAAGATCATGGGTTCGCTGGTGTTCGTGCTGCTCACGCCGCTGTCGCACTGGGCCTGGTTCAGCGCCTATGTGGGAGCGGCCATTTTGCGCGGTCTGCTGGTCGGTCTGGGCGTGTTTGTGGTCACGCTGTTCTTTGCCGTGCCCGACTTTGCCGCGCCGCTGTGGATTTTGGTGTTCGGCTTTCTGGGCTGTGCCCTGATGGGCACGCTGGGCCTGATCGCCGGTCTGTGGGCCGAGAAGTTCGACCAGATGGCGGCTTTCCAGAACTTTCTGATCATGCCCCTGACCTTTCTGTCCGGCGTGTTCTATTCCGTGCACTCGCTGCCCGGCTTCTGGCAGGCGGTCAGCCATGTCAACCCGTTCTTCTACATGATCGACGGCTTCCGCTATGGCTTCTTCGGCCAGAGCGATGTCTCGCCCTGGCTCAGCTTTGCCATCGTGGGCGCTGCCTGGCTGGCCGTGAGCGCGCTGGCCGTGCACCTGCTGCGTATCGGCTACAAGATTCGTAACTGATTTTTAGAATGGACGCAGGGCTGCGTGCGAGACAATGACCGGTTTCGCCAGCTTTGCGCTTAAAGGTTCCCCATGACTGCAGACCAACTCAAAGACCTGATCGCCGCCGGCCTGCCCTGCGAGCATATTGCGCTGGAAGGCGATGGCCGACATTGGTTTGCCACCATCGTGTCTGCACAGTTTGAAGGCCAGCGTCTGCTGGGCCGCCAGCGCCTGGTGTATGCGACGCTAGGCAACCGCATGGCCACCGATGAAGTCCATGCCCTGTCCATGAAGACCTACACCCCGGCAGAATGGGCTGCCGCCCAGGCCTGAGGCTGCTTGAAAAGCAAGATTGATAGCTGTCAGCGCTTGATACATGGGCGCTGAGTGCATTTTTTATATACATAACATTCAAGGCTTGAAGCCATGGACAAACTCAAGATCCACGGTGGTCGTCCCCTCAAGGGCGAAGTAATCATTTCCGGCGCCAAAAACGCCGCTCTGCCTGAAATGTGTGCCGCACTGCTCACGGCCGAGCCCGTGCATCTGCACAATGTGCCGCGTCTGCACGATGTGGCCACCATGCGCAAGCTGCTGGCCAATATGGGTGTGCAGACCGAAACCCATGGCGAGCGCGGCGGCATGAGCTTTGTGGCCCCCGACAGCCTGACGCCCGAAGCGCCTTACGAGCTGGTCAAGACCATGCGCGCCTCGGTGCTGGCCCTGGGCCCGCTGCTGGCCCGCTTCGGCCACGCCAAGGTGTCGCTGCCCGGCGGCTGCGCGATAGGCTCGCGCCCCGTGGATCAGCACATCAAGGGCCTGCAGGCCATGGGTGCCATCATCACCGTGGAAAACGGCTATATGCATGCCAGCCTGCCCGAAGGCCGAAAGCGTCTGAAGGGCGCTCGCATCACCACCGACATGGTGACCGTGACCGGCACCGAGAACTTCCTGATGGCTGCTACGCTGGCCGAAGGCGAGACGGTGCTGGAAAACGCCGCCATGGAACCCGAAATCTCCGATCTGGCCGAGATGCTGATCAAGATGGGGGCCAGGATCACCGGTCACGGCACCAGCCATATTGTGATTCAGGGCGTGGACAAGCTCCATGGCTGCGAGCACCAGGTGGTGGCCGACCGTATCGAGGCCGGCACCTTCCTGTGCGCCGTGGCGGCCACCAGCGGTGAGGCGCTGCTGCACCACGCGCGTGCCGACCATCTGGGCGCCGTGATCGACAAGCTCAAGGATGCGGGTGTGAGCGTGGAGTGCGTGGATGGCGGCCTGAAGGTGGCCTCCTCGGGCAAGCTCAAGGCCCAGGGCTTTCGCACCACCGAATATCCGGGCTTTCCCACCGATATGCAGGCCCAGTTCATGGCGCTGAACCTGGTGGCCGAAGGCACCAGCATGGTGACCGAGACCATCTTCGAGAACCGCTTCATGCATGTCAACGAGATGGTGCGCCTGGGCGCGCGCATCACCACCGACGGCCGCGTGGCGACCATCGAAGGCGGCAAGCGCCTGTCTGGCGCCACCGTGATGGCCACCGATCTGCGCGCTTCGGCCAGCCTGGTGATTGCCGGTCTGGTGGCCGAGGGCGAGACCATCGTCGATCGCATCTACCACCTGGATCGTGGCTACGACCGAATGGAAGACAAGCTGCGCGCCCTGGGCGCCGATATCGAGAGAATTTCCGCATGAGCACCGCAACGCCTGTGACCATCGCCCTGTCCAAGGGCCGCATTTTTGAAGAAACGGTGCCTCTGCTGGCCGCTGCCGGCATTGAGGTGACCGAGGATGTGGAAAAGTCGCGCAAGCTGATTTTCGACACCAACCGTCCCGATGTGCGCGTGGTGCTGGTGCGAGCTTCGGACGTGCCCGTCTATGTGCAATACGGCGGCGCGGACCTGGGCGTCTCGGGCCTGGATTCGTTGATCGAGCATGGCGGCCAGGGCCTGTACCAGCCGCTGGATCTGCAGATCGCCAAGTGCCGCGTCAGCGTGGCCGTGCGCAACGGCTTCGACTACCAACTGGCCGTCAAGCAGGGCGCGCGTCTGCGCATCGCCACCAAGTACCCCGAGATTGCCCGCAACTTCTTTGCCAAGAAGGGCGTGCACGTGGACATGGTCAAGCTCTACGGCTCCATGGAGCTGGCGCCGCTGACCGGCATGGCCGATGCCATCGTCGATCTGGTGTCCACCGGCAACACGCTCAAGGCCAACGATCTGGTCGAGGTCGAGCCCATCATGGACATCAGCTCGCGTCTGGTCGTCAACCAGGCTTCGCTCAAGCTCAAGCAGGCTCCGCTGCGCCACATCATCGATGCGTTTGCGCAGGCCGTTGCCGCCAAGAACAACTGATTTTCCCCACTGGTAAATACTATGGAATTCGTAGCTGCTCCCGCCCGTCTTTCAACCGCTGATGCCCAGTTTGAGCATGATTTTGCGCAGCGTCTGCATTGGTCGGCGGACACGGACGCGGCCATCGAGCAGCGCGTGGCCGACATCCTGGCCGATGTGCAAAAGCGCGGCGATGCCGCCGTACTGGAGTACACGGCACGCTTTGACGGCCTGCAGGCCGATTCCATGGCGGCACTGGAGCTGACCAAGCAGGAGCTCAAAGCCGCCTTCGACGGCCTGCCAGCTGCCGAGCGCGAAGCGCTGCAGTCGGCAGCGCGCCGTGTGCGCAGCTATCACGAGGCGCAGAAAAAGGCCAATGGCGAGAGCTGGAGCTACCGCGACGAAGACGGCACGCTGCTGGGCCAGAAGGTCACGCCGCTCGATCGCGTGGGCATCTACGTGCCCGGCGGCAAGGCGGCCTATCCGTCTAGCGTGCTGATGAACGCCATTCCCGCCCATGTGGCCGGTGTGCCCGAGATCATCATGGTCGTGCCCACACCTAAGGGTGAGAAGAATCCGCTGGTGCTGGCCGCCGCCTATGTGGCGGGCGTGACGCGCGCCTTCACCGTCGGCGGTGCCCAGGCCGTGGCGGCCCTGGCCTATGGCACGGCCACCGTGCCCAAGGTGGACAAGATCACCGGCCCCGGCAATGCCTATGTGGCCAGCGCCAAGAAGCGCGTGTTCGGCATTGTCGGCATCGACATGATTGCCGGTCCTTCGGAAATTCTGGTGCTGGCCGACGGCACGACCCCGCCCGACTGGGTGGCCATGGATCTGTTCAGCCAGGCCGAGCACGACGAGCTGGCCCAGTCCATCTTGCTGTGCCCCGATGCGGCCTATATCGATGCCGTTCAGGCCGCGATCGACCGCCTGCTGCCCGAGATGCCGCGCAAGGCCATCATCGCCAAGAGCCTGAGCGACCGCGGCGCGCTGATCCTGACCAAGGACATGGAAGAGGCCTGCGCGATCAGCAACCGCATTGCGCCTGAGCACCTGGAAGTCTCCAGCCGGGACCCGCACCGCTGGGAGCCTCTGCTCAGGCACGCCGGTGCCATCTTCCTGGGCGCATATACGTCGGAGAGCCTGGGCGACTACTGTGCAGGCCCGAATCACGTGCTGCCCACCAGCGGCACTGCGCGCTTTTCCTCGCCGCTGGGGGTATACGACTTCCAAAAGCGCAGCTCCATCATCGAAGTCAGCGAGGCCGGTGCCCAGATCCTGGGCAAGACCGCTGCCGTGCTGGCCTATGGCGAAGGCCTGCAGGGCCACGCCAGGGCTGCCGAAATGCGCCTGAAGTAAATCCGCCGGCGCTTGCCCATCAGCCGTGGCTTGCCCACGGCTTTTTTCATTTCCGGGTGGCTCTGAATGTCCCCCGTCTCGGGGTAAATCATCTCCAGATGTTTCCTTGCGCGGGAAAGAGCGGATTTGCGGTGACACTCGGCGGGCTGCGCAGCAGCGAAGCATTCAATATGCCAATCACAACAAGGGAGCGTGAAGATGAGTCAAGTCGTGAGTTTCTGGCGCGGAGGCGGCTGGCGGCTGCTGGGCGGATTGCTGCTGGTCGCGGGACTGGCCGCCTGCGGTGCACCGCCTTCGGCGCAGGACGCCTTGCAGGTCGCACAGAGCGCATCGGCAGCGCCGCGCACGCCCAGGGTCGAGTCCACACTGGGCACGCAATGGGGGGAAGGGCGCGAGTCCGTCACCAAGGTGGTACGAGCATCTCGCCTGACGCCAGAGCGTCCACGCGATGTGGGTCAGCTGCGCTATTCGGACGAGCACAGCATTCTGCGTGCGCTTGGCAACTCCGCTGAGCGGCAGACCAATGCGCTGCTGGCCGATGGCGATGTGGAGTTGCAGGTGCTCGGCGGAAGCGGATCGGTGCTGCGCATTTTCTCCACGCGCGGAGCCAGGGACTTCCATGTCGCGGGCAGCCATGGCGAACGCTATGAACTGCTCTACATCAACCGCAGCAATCGCTTCTATGAAGTGGTGGCGACTGTCGATGGACTGGATGTGCTGAGCGGTCAGCCAGGCAGCGTGAGCAGTGGCGGTTATCTGCTGCGCCCGGGCGAGCGGCTGGTGATTGACGGCTTTCGCAAAAACGACCGCGAGGTTGCAGCATTTCGCTTTTCTGACAAGGGCAGGGCCTATGCCAACAATACGCCCGCAGGCGATGCGCGCAATGTGGGGGTGATTGGTACGGCGCTGTTTGATGTGCGCCTGGACGAGCGCGACCCGGATCTGCCTCGCCGCCCTGCACCCGCAGTGGAGCTGCACGATTCCCGTGACCCCAGCGCCTTCCCGGCGGATGGCCGGCAGTATGCGCCGCCGCCGCAGTATCGGCGCTGAGACCGTTTTCTTTTCTGTCCAAGGCCTGGCTCTGCTGGGCCTTTTTTATGCGCAGCTTCAGGCCGTCGCTGCTGCTGGCAGTGCTGGTGCAGCAGGGGCCGCTGAGGGGCGCTTGCCGGTGTTGCTCCAGCGCAGGGTTGCCGGCTGTGAGCCTTGCGTACCAAGATACAGCCGGGCCGGTCCGTCAAAGCGCAGCGATTCACCGGCTTGCACAAAGTAGTCCCTGGGCTGTCCCTCGCAGGTCAGCCAGACAATGCCGCTCTGTGTCTGCAGCCACAGGCTTTGACCGGCGCTCAGGTGCATGGTCTGCACCGATGCTGCGGCCTGCAGGGACATGGTGTTCCACGAGGAATAAGTGAGAGCTGAGTTCATGCTTCGACTGTGCAAAACGAAGATCTGTACCACCAGCCACAGCGGCAGCCGATCTGGATGAGTACAGATGACGACAGCCTTGCATCTGTACTGACCGTTCTGCCACTCATCTGTGCTGTATGTGCTTGCCTGTGCCAGTACAGAATCCCGTCATGGATTTTGATGCGTCGACACCGCTATATCTGCAGATCGCTGGGCAACTGAGTCAGGCCATACGTCAGGGGGCGCTGGCCCATGGGCAAAAACTACCCTCGGTGCGCATGCTGGCCCGGCAGTACGGTGTGGCACAGACCACGGTGGTGCAGGCCTATCACTGGCTGGAGGATGCACGGCAGATCACGGCACGCCCGCGTTCGGGTTTTTTCGTGACGCCACGTGCCGTGCAATTGCCCGAACCCAAGATTTCCCGGCCCATGCGCCGCCCTCGCACCGTATCGCTGGACTGGCTGGGGCAGCGCGTCCTGGGGCGGGAACAGCCCGAAGGCATGGTGTCGTTCAGCAGCGGCACGCCCGGCATCGACCTGCTCAACCCCGACCGCGTGCGCCGCGCGCTGACCCGTGCCGTGCAAAAGCACCGCCATCTGCTGTGCACCTATCCAAGCTCGGACGGTCATGAAGAGGCACGCCGCGCGCTGGCGCGCTATGCCGTGGGGCTGGGCTGCAGTCTGGACCCGGAGCGCATTCTCATCACCGGCGGCTGCATGGACAGCGTTGCCCTGTGTCTGCGTGCCGTGACCCAGCCTGGCGATGTAGTGGCACTGGAGTCGCCCACGCACTTTTCGTTTCTGGAGGTGCTGCAGGCCTTGCAGCTGAAGGCTCTGGAGATTCCCAGTCACCCACGCCATGGCCTGTCGCTGGATGCTCTGCAACTGGCACTGGAAACCCAGCCTGTCAAAGCCTTGCTGCTAGTGCCCACGCTCAGCAACCCGCTGGGCAGCTGCATGCCCCAGGCTGAGCGCAAAAAGCTGGTGCAGCTCGCAGCTCAGCATGAACTGCCGGTGATCGAGGACGCCATCTATGTCGATCTGGCCGAAGGCGATGCTGCCCGGCGCAGCCTCAAGTCCTATGACGGCTCGGGCCAGGTGATGCTGTGCCATTCCTTTTCCAAAACGTTGGCGCCGGGCCTGCGCCTGGGTTGGCTGGAGGCCGGCCGCTGGACGGACAAGGTGCGCCATATCAAGGAGATGCAGGCTGGTGGTCAATCGGCGGTGCTGGAGCTGGCGCTGGCGGACCTGATCTCGCAGGCAGGTCACCATGCGGCCATGCGCCAGTTGCGTGCTGCCATTGCCGCTCGGGTCGAACAGGCCAGGCAAGTGATCGCGCAGAGCTTTCCTCCAGGCACGCGGGTCAGCGATCCGCCGGGGGGGCTGCTGCTGTGGTTGGAGTTGCCGGCGCCACTGGATGCCGTGGCCTTGCATGAAGCCTGTCTGTCCCGGCAGATCCTGATCGCTCCTGGTGCGCTGTTTAGCGCCGCAGGTCGCTTCAGGCAGGGAGTCCGTGTAGGCCTGGGAGGCGACTGGACGCCGCAGCATCTGCAGGCCTTGCGGCAGGTGGGGGAAGTGGCCTGCTCCATGCTGAGTTCGATGTAATGGCGATCCCCACGAATTTCGTGTAGCACGAATTTCGTGTACTATTCGACCCATGAAGAACGTCACCATCACCGTTGAAGACAGCGTGCTTGACTGGGCGCGCATTGAAGCGGCCAGGCGTGGCAGCAGTGTGTCGCGCATGCTGGGTGACTTCATGGCCGAGCTGATGCAGCGCGAGGATGCCTACGAGCGTGCCTACCTGGCCTGGCGCACGGATGAGCGCACCTGGCAAGCTGCCGGTCAGTCGGCAAAATCCCTGGCGCGCAGTGCCAGCAGCAAGCGTGCTGCCGTTCAAAGCAATGCCGAAACCGAGGTGGCCAGGTGAGTCCCGTGTTTGTCGACACCTCGGTGCTGATCGCCGCAGAAGATGCGGCCGGTGGTGCGCTGTATGCGGCCACGCTGCAATGGCTGGATCTGCTGTGGCGCAGCCGCAGCGGCCGCACCAGCAACCAGGCGCTGGTGGAGTTCTATGACCAGGCCACCACCGCAGCCCTGCCCCTGCCGCAGGGCGATGCCCGCGCCGCCATCCGTCGCTACCAGACCTGGACGCCCTGGAAGACCGACGCCGCCACGCTGGAGACGGCCTGGGCCGTGCAGGCCCGCCATGCGCTGGATTTCGGCGACTGCCTGGCCGTGGCCTGCGCCCAGCACAGCGGCTGCAACCAGATGCTGAGCCTGCATCTGCCCCATGGGGCAGAGTTTGGCGGTGTGACCGTGGTGCACCCGCTGCAGCAATCTGCCCGTGAGAATCTTGAGGCTTGAGCGCCACGACCGCAGCGACCCGTATCGACTGCATTGGCCAACGCAAGCCTCGTGTGAAGGAGTGAACCCATGACTGCTCAAGACATCCAGACCAAAGCCCTGCAACGCATCCGCGCCGATGTACGCGCCATGCAGGGCTACCATGTGCAGCCCGCGCAAGGCCTGCTCAAGATGGACACGATGGAGAATCCCTACCGTCTGCCGCCCGAGTTGCAGCAGAAGCTGGGAGAGCATCTGGGCGGCCTGGAAATCAACCGCTACCCTGGCGAGCGTCAGGAAGTGCTCAAGCAGATGCTGGCCGACTATGCCGGTGCTCCGGCCGGCACCTCGGTGCTGCTGGGCAATGGCTCGGACGAAATCATCACCCTGCTGGCACTGGCCACGGCCCAGCCTTGCAACAATGCCCGCGCCAAGATGCTGGCGCCCATGCCGGGCTTTGTGATGTATCCGCTGTCTGCCAAGCTGCAGGGCCTGGATTTCGTGGGCGTGAATCTGACGGGCGACTTTGACCTGGATGTGCCGGCCATGCAGGCCGCCATTGCCGAGCACCAGCCTGCCATCACCTATATCGCCTATCCCAACAATCCCACCGCCACGCTGTGGGCCGAGGACAAGGTGCAGGCCGTGATCGATGCCGTGGCCGAGGTTGGCGGTCTGGTCGTGATGGACGAGGCCTACCAGCCCTTCGCCAGCCGCAGCTGGATCACCCGCATGAAGGCCGACCCCGCGCGCAACGCCCATGTGCTGCTGATGCGCACTCTGTCCAAGTTCGGTCTGGCCGGTGCGCGCCTGGGCTATCTGATCGGCCCTTCGGCCATCGTCAACGAGATCGACAAGGTGCGCCCGCCCTACAACATCAGCGTGCTCAACTGCGAGACGGCGATTTTTGCGCTGCAGCACGAGTCCCTGTATGCCGAGCAGGCTGCCGCCATCCGCGCCGAACGCCAGCCGCTGATCGATGCCCTGGCCCTGCTGGACGGCGTGCAAAAAGTCTGGCCCTCCGAAGCCAATATGGTGCTGCTGCGCGTGCGCGACGCCGGCAAGGCCCAGATCGAGATGAAGCAGCGCGGCGTGCTGGTCAAGAACGTATCGGCCATGCACCCCTTGCTGCACAACTGCCTGCGCCTGACCGTGGGCACCCGCGAAGAAAACGCCCAGATGCTGGCGGCACTGAAAGAAAGCCTATGAGCAATATCGTCCCCTCCATCGCCCAGAACCTGCCGCGCATTGCCGAGGTGCAGCGCAACACGGCCGAGACCCGCGTCGCCGTGCGCGTCAACCTCGACGGCACGGGCAAGGCCAGCCTGAACTCCGGCATCGGCTTTCTCGACCACATGCTGGACCAGATCGCGCGCCACGGCCTGATCGACATGGACATCGAATGCGCGGGCGATCTGCACATCGACGGCCACCACACGGTGGAGGACATCGGCATCACCCTGGGCCAGGCCTTCGCCAAGGCCATCGGCGACAAGAAAGGCATTCGCCGCTACGGTCATGCCTATGTGCCGCTGGACGAAGCCCTGAGCCGGGTCGTCATCGACTTCTCGGGCCGTCCCGGTCTGCACATGGATGTGAAGTTCACGGCCGGCAGCATCGGTCAGCTCGATACGCAGCTGGTCTTCGAATTCTTCCAGGGCTTTGTCAATCATGCCGGCGTGACGCTGCACATCGACAACCTCAAGGGCTTCAACGCCCACCACCAGTGCGAAACCATCTTCAAGGCCTTTGCGCGCGCCATGCGCTTTGCGCTGGAGCATGACGAGCGCATGGCAGGCGTGATTCCCTCGACCAAGGGTGCTCTGTAATCAGGAGCGTCTTGCGCTTGTTCACACTGAATTTCAAAGCTCTTTGTCTGTAAAAACCAATATCCATAAGCGGTAGCTGCTATGAGTTTGAAGAACAACACCGTGGCCGTGGTCGATTACGGCATGGGCAATCTGCGCTCGGTCTCGCAGGCGGTGCGCACGGCCGCAGCCGATACCGGTTGCGACGTGGTCGTCACGGCCGATCCCGAGGTGGTCCATGCCGCCAGCCGCGTGATCCTGCCCGGTCAGGGCGCCATGCCCGACTGCATGCGCGAGCTGCGCGAATCGGGCCTGCAGCAGGCCGTGCTCGATGCAGCCGTCAACAAGCCGTTGTTCGGCGTCTGCGTGGGCATGCAGATGCTGCTCGACCACAGCGATGAAGGCGATGTGCCGGGCCTGGGGCTGATTCCCGGCAATGTGCGCAAGTTCGATCTGGAAGGCAGGACGCAAGCCGACGGCAGCCGCTTCAAGGTGCCGCAGATGGGCTGGAACCAGGTACAGCAGACGCAGCAGGGCGGCAAGCCCCATGCGCTGTGGGCCGGTATTCCCGACGGCAGCTTCTACTACTTTGTGCACAGCTTTTATGCGCAGGTGCAACAAAGCGCGCATTGCGCGGCCGAGACCGACTATGGCGGCCTCTTTGCATGTGCCGTCGCACGCGATAATATTTTCGCAACCCAGTTCCACCCCGAGAAAAGCTCGGACCAGGGACTGGCGCTGTTCCGCAACTTCCTGGGCTGGAAGCCCTAAAGGTCAACATTGAACAAGTCTTTGCGCGCATCGCATCCCTGGCTTGGGCGGTCTGCAGCGTTGCAAATCCTCGCCGGGCGATCAGCCCGGCTGTGGTTTGCGCCTCGCAGCCCATCCCAATCCAGTGCGCGCTGCATCGCGGGACTTATTCACTGTTAACCCGAATTTTTTCAACCGGCCATTTCTGACGGCCAAACTTGCTAGCAGATCACCATCATGTTGCTCATCCCCGCTATCGACCTCAAGGACGGCCACTGCGTTCGCCTGATTCAGGGTGATATGGACCAGTCCACCACTTTCGGTGAAGATCCCGCAGCCATGGCCGCCAAATGGCTGGATGCTGGCGCCCGTCGCCTGCACCTGGTAGACCTGAACGGCGCCTTTGCGGGTCAGCCCAAGAACCTGTCGGCCATCAAGAGCATCCTCAAGGAAGTCGATGGCGAGATTCCCGTGCAGCTGGGCGGCGGCATTCGTGATCTGGACACCATCGAGCGCTACATCGATCTGGGCATCGAGTACCTGATCATCGGCACCGCTGCCGTGAAGAACCCCGGTTTCCTGCAGGATGCCTGCAGCGCCTTTCCCGGCCACATCATCGTGGGCCTGGACGCCAAGGACGGCAAGGTGGCGATTGACGGCTGGAGCAAGCTCACCGGCCAGGATGTGATCGAGACTGCCAAGCGCTTCGAGGACTGGGGCGTGGAATCCATCATCTACACCGACATTGGGCGTGACGGCATGCTCAGCGGCATCAACATCGACGCCACCGTCAAGCTGGCCCAGTCGCTGAAGATTCCGGTCATCGCCTCGGGCGGTCTGGCCGGCATGGCCGACATCGAAGCGCTGTGCAAGGTGCAGAACGAGGGCGTGGAAGGCGTGATCTGCGGCCGCGCCATCTATACCGGCGATCTGGACTTCGCCGCCGGCCAGGAGCGCGCGGACGAGCTCACGGGTGAGTGATTTGACGTTTCAGGCCCAGGCGGTTGACTGGGAAGGACTCCCTGCCATTGCGTTGAAGCTGGGTCAGGGGGATTCGGTGCTGATCTGTCTGCAGGGTGCCCAGGTGCTGTCCTGGATCGGACGGGGGCAGGAACGCCTGTTCCTCAGTCCCAGGGCCGCCCATGATGGCCAGAGCGCCATTCGCGGCGGCATTCCGGTCTGCTTCCCCCAGTTCAATCAGCGTGGTCCCTTGGTCAAGCATGGCTTTGCGCGCCTCAGCCACTGGCAGGCCGATGCTGCGCGCCCATTGGGCGAGGATGGTGTGCAAATCTCCTTGTGCCTGACGGACAGCGAAGCATCGCGTGCGGTCTGGCCGCACGCCTTTGAAGCAGTTCTCTCGATTGAGCTCAGGCCCGGCGCGTTGCGTGTGGAGCTGGCCGTGCATAACCGCGGCCGGCAGGACCTGTCTTTTACCGCAGCCTTGCACGGTTATCTTCGTGTTGCGCAGGTCGAGCAGGCCAGCTTGCATGGCCTCGAAGGTTTGAGCTACTGGGATGCCGCTGCGGCTGAGCCGAACACCCATGTCACGCAGGAGGGCTGCGTCAGCTTCGGTGCGGAGACCGATCGCGTCTATCCACGTGCTGCTGCTGCCGTGCAGCTGCAAAGCTCGGGTCAGCCCTGGCTGCGGCTTGCCCAGGATGCATCCTGGAGCGAAACCGTGGTCTGGAATCCCGGCCCCGCTCTGTGCGCCACGCTCAAGGACATGGAGGCCGACAGCTGGCAGCAGATGCTGTGCGTGGAGGCTGCGGCCATTGATGCACCTGTGGTTCTTGCACCCGAGCAGCGCTGGAAGGCGGCGCAGACCTTCGAATGCTTTTGAAGCGCTGAACGGCACGGGGTGATGCCACTCGGGTCTGGGCCTGTCCGTATGCGCAGCTCTTTGGGCTGTCAGCCTGCTCAGCCCTGTTGCCGGCTCCATGGGCCGCAGCTGTAGAAGCAGGGCGGACGGCGATTCATCGGGATTGGGTGCTCAGAGCATCCGCCAATGCATCGACCAGAGGCGGGCTCAGATAATGCGGGCCGTCGAATGCGAAGACCGTCCAGCCTTGGTAGGCCGTCAGCTGGGGCAGGAATTCCTCTGCCATGGCGCTGCGGAAGCCGCCGCCCGGCGCAGGCCGGAAGGCTTCGGCAATCACCCGTACCCGCGCCTGGCCCAGATGGGCGGTCAGCATCTGCAGGTATTCGCGTGCCACGCTGGGGGTGCGCGCGTGCACGCCGACTCCATCCTGGAAAAACACGCCCACATCTTCAGGTATCCAGCGCATGATCCAGTCAACCAACGCCTGGGGGCCCAGGTTGGCATTGTCATAGGCGCTGATCCACAGCGGACGCGGCAGCTTGTTGAGAACTTCGGTGAGAAGACTGGGCGCAGCCCAGGTCGGATCGACTTCGACCGGGAAGTACCAGCCGGCAACCCGCAGTGGCAGCGCCGTGATCGCCGCTTTCAAGGCATATGACTGCATTGCCAGATCCGCGAGACTGGCGCGGGCCTTGGCCTCGTCATGCATGCCGGCCAAGCCGAGAATCAGCTCCTGCGCCCAGGGCTCGGCCGCGATGCGCTCCCAGTCCGGGAGATTGCGGCTCATGGAGGGCAGGTAAGTGCCGGGCACCAGGCTCAGATTGTCCACGGCCGTCCATTGCACCAGCAGGCGGCGGATGCCCAGACGCTGCCATGGTCCATGGGGCCGCAAAGTGGCGGCACTGGGCTGCCAGACCATGCCGGGCAGGCGCAGGCCGGGCTTGGCCTTCGCCTCGGACAGACCGCAGGCCAGTGCCCAGCCCAGGCCCAGGGCCTCGCGTCTGCTGCATCGTTGCATCGTCATATCGATGGGGTGGAGCGCTTTCTCCCTGCGGAGAAAGCGCTTTTCCTTCATGGCAGCTGGCTCGGAACCGTCCAGGTGAAGCCCAGATTGGAGATGCCGCTGACAAGGCTCTTGAAGTCCGCCAGGCCAGGGGTTCCAACCTGCGGCTCCAGCCAGAACGGGTGGAAGAAGAACGAGGCATAACCGTCACGCACCGTCTTCACATACTGGGCATTGGTGAGAATGTCCTGCCATGTGTAGTTGTAGAAGGAAGTCGGGTCGATCTGGCTAATGTCGTACTCGATGTTTCCCAGGCTTTCAGGCAGCACCTTCTGGCCGTAGTAGTCGGTCTGGATGGGGTAGGGGAAGATCTGGCCCAAGGAAAAATCCTTTTCCACCGGTGCGTTGAAATTGGGCTTGTCAGCCGTGAAGTACACGACACGCTGATAGGTCTTGGCAAAGACCTGCGTACTGGCCTTGGATGCCAGCGCCGAGCCATGGTAGTGCGGAGTCTCCCAGGCTGTCGGGCGGTAGCCGTTGAGAGACAGCTCCAGCAGGCCGGCCCGGTAGCGTCCCAATGCCCAGGCGGTGGAGTCTTCGGGTACCGGCTTGTTGTTGACGATGTCCCAGAACTCGTAGTCATCGCCACTCACGGCCGTATAGCGGTTGCGCACATTGCTGTACTGGTGCGTGTAGCCATGCATCACGATTTCGCCGCCGCGTGCCAGCGCATAGTTGAGCGCTCTCTTCAGATTGGTCGCCAGTGACAGGGGTACCTGCATCGGCACTCCTGCGTTGTAGACGCCCAGAGGATCCCGGTAGTAGGGAATGGTCGCTATCGAAAACGGTACCCGTTGCTGGTAGAGATAGTCCGTCAGCGATTTCATCGCCGTCACGCTGACCAGGGCGCTCACGTCTTCAAGCCGGACCATGGCCTTGTGGCTTTCGGCATGGTTCACTCCCAGCATGTCGTGCAGGATGTCGGTGAGCACCAGATAGCGGTCACGTGGCCCGATATAGCTGAACGGCAGGTCCGCCACGTACCAGAAGTTGCCCGACTTCACCACATAGGGCGCCTGCTCGCCGGTCTTGGGATTGGACATGGAAACCAGGTTCTGGGCCTTGGTGGTGTCGGTAATGGCCGTCAGCCCCACATCGGGATCCGCATTCACGGCGCCAGTGCTGCTGTCGTATGCGTAGTATTTGACAAACGGCAGGTTTTTGTAGGTGATGGTGTCGAAGAACCCTGGCGTGGTGTTGCTCGCAGTTGGCGCCGCATTGAGTCCTCGCAGCGCCGTCAGGTTGAAGCCATAGCGGGACTGGAAGCCGTAGGCCGGATCCCAGGCAAACTGCCAGATGTTGTACTTGAACCAGACGATGGTCTTGCTCGAGTTGGCGGCATCGGTCATGAAGGCGGCGGGAACCGGGTTGTCGTAATACGAGCCGAGGTAGAACGTGGCGTCGTAGCCGCTGAGCTGGCCTGCCGTGTAGTTCTGCACCGGGACCATATCGACCTTGCTGTCGAAATGTCCCAGCAGGTTGCGCAGCATGATGGCGTAGCCGAATCCGAGCTTGGTGTAGGCCGTATTGGGCGGCGCGTCATAGAGGATCAGGGTGCGCGGGCCTGTTTGCGCAAAAGCGCCAGGGCTCGCAAAGAGCATGGCGAGCAGCCATGCCCCAAGAATGCGTCCTAGAGTTTTCATGAGACTCTCCTGAGATCATTACACGGTGAGGCTTATTGCTACTGGTCACGGAATGGACTGCCCGGATGGGGCTTGCCTTTGGGCGGATTGCCGGGGGAAGGGTTGCCAGGTTTGACAGGCGGCTCGTCCAGCGTGTCATCCCGTGTGAAATCCTTCTTGAAATGTCCTTTGTGGTGGTGGGCACGTTCGTTGCGCTTGCGCTCTACGGGGGACGAACCGACATCCATGCGGATCTGGGAGGCCCCAGGTGGCAAGGGGGGCGGCACGACGTTGGAGGCCTGGGACCAGGTGGCCCAGCTCAGCAGCGCCAGCGCGAGCAGCGCGCGCGTGGCCTGCCTGTGATCATGGGAGTGCATGAGAGTCTCCTTTCTGGAGGGCAGAAACAAAAAGTGTCAAACAACACCATCTCCATAAACTCTAGAAATGGCGATGGGTTCGGGCCTTAAAGGCGTGCCTTCTCAAAACACCAAGGCGGCACGTAGAAACACGCCTTTCCCTCTGTCGTCCCCGGCAAGCCGGGCGCGATACTGCAGGGAAAGGTCGAGGTAGGAGCGAGGTGCATGGTCACGGTCCTCGCGAAACCAGAAACGCATGCTCACGCCAACGCCAGCACCAACCGAGCTTTGCTTGCCCGAGGCTGTGCGTTCAGAGTTGTAATCAGCGCCCAGGACTGCATGCGGAAACAGCACCAGTCTTGAGTCGCTCCCCCCCATTCGGAAACTGCGCCCTGCTTGGGCCTCGAACGTCGCGTAGTTCTGCTTGCGCTGAATGAAGCGACCTGCTTCGGCGTACATATTGAACGTGTTCCAGCTGGGCACATCCACGCGCAGGTCAGTGCCCATGCCGCCCGAATATCCCATGCGCAGCAACCAGTCGTTGCTGGACAGCGAGCCGATGCGCACGCGCCGTTCGGCCGCGAGTATGAGGTTGTAATCGCTCAGCGGCTTGGCTCGAATACCGATAGCACCCTGGGTGGTCTGGCCTCCCGTGGGCACATCGTGGCGGCTGTAGACCGTTTGCGCAGCGCCGCCGTACAGCTCCCAGAAGCGGCCGTCGCCGAACTTCTGCGGGCGCCAGTACACCTCGCTGACCAGCTGAGCCACGTCGCCATAGAGGCTGGGCTGGGCACCCGCCGCCCCCAGGGAAATGCCCCGATAGCCGAGCAAGGTGTTGATGCCCCAGGAGCGGTCCCGGTCGGCAACTTCACGCCGCGTCTCATATTGCTGCTGCGGCGTCATGGCGAGCCTGCCGTCATGTGCTGCGGCAATGGCCTGCTTGAAGTAGTCGATGGACTGCTCGTTCTCGGCCAGCCTGCTGGCCGCGTAGGCTCCATCGCGCAGCGCAGTGTCCGGCAGGCGGCTCTGCTCCCGTGCGCGGTTGAAGATGGACAAGGCACTGCGATCGTCCCCCACGCGGACGGCCAGATAGGCCAGATTGGGGTCGGCGCTTTGCTGCAGCCCAGGCTCCGAGACGGCCTGGGCAAAGCGTGCTGCCGCCTCCTCGCGCCGTCCCAGTTGCAGCAGCAGATCCACCTCGCTGGACAGAGACAGGCCGCCCATCTGCAAGGCCGTCCGTGCATCGGCATCGGCCGCCTCTGTCATGCCCAGCTCGCGACGCAGACGGCTGCGCAGGGCTAGCACCTCGACGGCATCGGGCCGCAGCTGCAGTGTTTGATCGGCCTCCTCAAGTGCCTGCGCCTTTTGGCCGGCAGCCAGCAATGCCTGCAGGCGAAGCTGACGGTAGGGCAGTTGTCCGGGGTTGAGCTGCACGGCAGCCTCGGCCTTTTCTGCCGCCAAAGCATATTGCCCATCGCTGTAGGCTTGATAGGCATCACGCGCGACCTTGTAGGCCGGGTCCGGCGCCTCCTGCCCGGGCCAGATTTCGCAGCCGGGCACGTCGCCGGCGCTGAAGCAGTTGACCAGGGGCAGTGGCAGCTCGTAGCTGCGTGACATGGTTGAGGTGCGCAGCGCCCTGAGCTGTTCCCGGCGGCTGTTGACGTCGGCATTGCTGTCCGCCTCCAGCGCCTGCAGCAGCCGCTGGGCTCGTTCTGTCTGGCCGGCGGCCAGCGCCGCATCCAGGGCTATCACACCGTAGTTCTGCCGCTCCGAGCGCGACAGGTGGGGGGCGGCAAGCGCTGCGTCGAAGGCCTGTTCGGAGGCCATGCCGCGACCTTGGACATGCAGGGCCACGCCCTGAAGTACCTGCAGTGCAGGATCATGCTGCAGCGCCAGCCCTTGCTCTGCCACGCGCTGTGCCTGGGCCGCTTGCCCATCCTGAAGCAGCAGGCCCAGCCATTGCAGGCGCGGAGCCAGCGCCTGCGGTGCCAGACGCACGCTGGACTCGGCATGGCGCAGGGCCTTGGCCATGTCGCCTTGCTCGCGGGCCTGCAAGGCTTGCTCGAAAGGGCGCAGGGCCTGGCGCTGGCGTATGGAGGTGCGCAGCATCTGCCAATCGGCGTCTGACTGCAGCTGTTTCACGTTGTCCAGTCTTGCTGCACGGGCCTCGGCCTCGTCGAAGCGTCCGTTCTCCACCAGCAGATAGACCAGCAGGCGCTGGTAGTCCAGACGCCCGGGGGCCGCCGCTACGGCCTGCCTGGCCAGAGGCAATGCTGCGGCAAAGTCGCGTCGCTCGGTGGCGGCATAGGCCTGGCTGGCCTTGGCGTAACCAGCAGGCATGGCCTGCGCTGCCGGGCTCTTGCGCGGGCGCGGCGATGTGTCAGTTGCCGGTGCGGCAGCTTTCGCAGGCTGCGCTGTCGTGGCTGTGGCAGGCTCTGCAATGTCGGGGGTCTTGGATGCTTTCTGGGTGCCGGTGGCCGGTACGGACTGAGACTCGGGCTGTATGGCCGGAACGGCGCCCTGGTGCATATCGCGCAGAGCCTGGGCCAGGCGCGCATCGCCAGGGTGGCGCTGAAGCTGAGCTTTCAGTACAGCTTCGGCCTGTGCGGGTTGGCCAAAGCGGCGATGGGCTGCCGCCAGCTGCAAGGCGAGCTCGGTGTTGTCCGGTGCCAGACGCTGAGCCTGCTGCAGCTCGGAGATGGCGCGCGGGCCATCGCCGCGCGCCATGGCCTCATACGCCTTGTCGATCCGGGGGTAGACCTGAAAGCGCTGTCTGGGAGTGATATCCGGACCTAGATCCACCGTCTGCGCCAGACCATCGTATGGGGCGACGCATGCCAGGGAAAGAACCAGAATAGGACGAGAAAGCTTCATATATTGGCACCTAAGCAGCAACAGACACGATCGGGGCGGCATCAAGGCGGCGCAAAAGTTGCGCCATGGTGACCTGCAGCTGTTGCTGCAGTCGCAGTGCTTCATCCAGTGTGGCCTGCGTCAACGCCCCCTGGTTCACCAGAAACTGGCCCAGGCTGTCATCGCTTTGCTCATGTCTGAGCAGCAAGGCATTCAGCACGGCCGTGTCGATGCGGCCCAGGGCTTGAAGCACTTCGCCCAGCATCAGCTGCCGCGACACATAGAATTTCCACAGCTCTTTAGCCTGTTCGGCGGATACGCGTTTGCGCTCCACGGCCCAGGCCAGCAGTTCGCGAGCCGGCTCCCCGTGCTGTCTTGCATACAGACGCCGCAGCTCGACCGTGACCTCTCCCTTGGGGGCAATGAGGTAGCGCACAGGCCTGTCCAGCTTGCGCTCCAGGGCTGCATGCGAGACCGGGTCTATGACCGACTCGCTGGCCAGGATCAGTGTTTCGCCCTCCTCGCGCAGCGGCACCACGCTGTAATGCAGTGCCAGATGTGCCGGCAGCAGCGCCGCGATCTCGTCGGGGATCAGGTGCTCTCCCAGAAACTCCCATGAAACGCCGGCCTGCTGGGCCACTGCGGCGGCCAGCTGTGCGCTGCTGATCAGGTCCTTGTGCACCAGCGCACTGCCAAGGCGCAAGCCGGGGGTGGGGCGCAACAGGGCCTCCTGCAACTGGCTCTCGGTCAAGGCGCCTTGTGCGACCAGTATCTGTCCCAGGGGCTGGCGCAGTCGGGGTCCCTCTCCCAGCATGGGAAAGTCATGGTCGGTCTTGGCCCAGGCCATGCGCCGGATATCCTTGGCCTGCAGCGCCTGGGCGATGGCCCGCCAGTTGGCCAGGAAGTTCACTAAATTGCCCCAGAGCAGGCGCGGAAGCGACATCAATCCCTGGACGAAGCCGTAGTAACTGGTGACGAAGAACATGCGCTGGACAATGCGGTTGAGCATCAGCACGAAGTTCGCGGCCAGCAGCGCATACAGCCACCAGTCACCCTGGAAGATGGAGAGAAACCGGTAGCTGTCCGGCACCAGGCGCTGGTAGAGCCAGATGGCAACCAGCTGCATCGCCAGCAGCATGGCCAGGAAGCTGGCGAAATTGGTGAGAGCACCCTTGCGGTCACGCCAGAGAAAATAGTTCAGCACGCCGCTCTTGGTCCAGCGCAGGGTCTTGAAGCCCTGGATCACGATGCCCGTGATCCAGCGGGACTTCTGTCGCACCGCCGCATTCAGCGTATCGGGAAAGAACTCCCGCACGCAGATGACGCTGGCCTCACGCGCGCTGCGTCCGCGTCGGCGTGACTGGTCGGGATCGGCCGGCTGGTCCGCATCATGCACGGGAAAGCGCACGAAGATCTCGCGCATACCCAGCTGCTTGAGCCGGAAACCGATGTCGTAGTCCTCGGTCAGGCTCTGGGTATCGAAGGCCACGCCGTCGCCCAGCTCCAGCAGCGCCGTGATGGCGCGGCGGCTGAAGCAGGTGCCGACCCCGGCGCTGGGCACCTGACCCACCAGGGCCTCGCGCACCACGATGTCCTTGGCATGTAACTCGGCAAACTCGTCCAGATAATGCCCCCCGGTAAATTCGCGCAGCGGCCGCTCCAGGGGGTAGACCGGCAGCTGGATCAGATCCTTGCGATCCACGAGAAAGTTGAACAGCCTCAGCTCCAGTCTGGACAGCACGTCTTCCGAGTCATGCAGGATGAAGCCTGCAAACGCGATGCCCGAGCGCTGCTCGAACTGGAAGATGGCATCGAGCACATTGTTGAGGCAGTCGGCCTTGCTGGTCGGCCCGGGGCGTGCGCAGACCACGCTGTGCACATTCGGGAAATGGGCTCTTACCTGTTCCACATCGGCGTGTGTCTGGGGGTCGTTGGGGTAGGTGCCGATGAAGATGTGGTAGTTTTCATAGTCCAGCGTGGTGGCCGCCAGCTGCGCCATCTTGCCGATCACGCCATGCTCCTGCCAGGCGGGCACCATGATGGCCAGCGGCTTCTCGTCCACGCCGAGCAAGGCCTTGTGATTCATCTGCTCATGGCGCGAATACACGGTCAGTGCACGCCAGGCGCGCCGCCCCCAGTACATGAGGTCGATGAACAGATCGTCCAGTCCGCTGATGAAGATCACCACCGCAATGACGATGGCGATGCTCTTGAGGACATAAAGGTATCCGGTGAACAGGTCAAGCCAGGACATGGGGCGTCCTTTCTGCCGCTTTCTGTGCCAGGCCAGCTTGATCGGGCCTCAGCATCTGGTGCAGTCTTTTCACGGTGCGCTGTGCTGCAGTCCCGTCACCAAACGGGTTGCTGCTGGCCTGCATGCTTCGGTAGGCAGCATCGTCATGCATCAGGTGGCGCACGGACTGAACGATCCTGCTTCTGTCGGCTCCAACCAAAGCGGCGCAGCCAGCCTCCAGCACCTCGGGACGCTCGGTCTCGTCGCGCAAGACCAGCACCGGAACCTTGAAGGTCGGCGCCTCCTCCTGCAGTCCGCCGGAATCGGTCAGCACCAGCCAGGCATCGGCCAGGGCCTGCTGCATGGCCAGGTAATCCAGCGGCTCTGTCAGCTTGACATTCGCAAGTCCGCCCAGCAGCCGGTATACGGGCTCCTTGACCACCGGATTGAGGTGGACCGGGAACAGCACCGGCATCTGGGGAAACTCGCGCGCGATATCGGCAATGGCTTCGCACACATGATCCACATCGGGGCCCCAGTTCTCTCGCCGGTGCATGGTCACCAGAACATGGCCCCGGCCCTGCATGCGGCGATGGATGTGGTGATGCTGGCTGGCCCAGAGCTGGGCATCGACGACGGTGTTGCCAGTGAGCTCGATCTTTTCCTTCGCCACGTTTTCGCGCTCCAGCGCCTGCTGGGCTCTCAAGGTGGGGGCCAGATGCAGGCTGGCAATGCGCCCTATCATTTGCCGCAGACCTTCTTCCGGAAAAGGGCGGTGCAGGTTGTAGGTGCGCAGGCCGGCCTCGACATGGACGACGGGCACCTTCAGGTAGAAGCCGGCCAATGCCCCCTGAAACGCGCTCTCTGTGTCGCCTTGCACGATCACTGCCTCACAGCTCGTATCCGCGAGCACGGACTCCAACTGAGTCCGGCAGCCTGTGGCGAACTCCAGCAGCGAGCTTCCTTGCCTTTGCAGCACATGATCGGGCTGGATATGAAAGCAATCCAGCATTTGCGCAGCCATGTCGCCATGCTGGCCGGTGTGCAGCCAGATGGGGCGGGCCCATTGCGTTTGTTGCAGTGCGTGATAGACAGGGGCCAGCTTGATGATTTCGGGCCTGGTCCCGGACACGATGAGCAACTGCGCGATGTCTTGCTTGGCGTGAAGAGCCTCGGAGTCCTGATTCATTGCGTTCTCCCTTTGAGTCAATTGGTATCAGACTGTCTTCATTCGTACCTGCTCAAAATCATCTTTCACGCCCTGCTTCGGGTATGTCGGCCAGCTCCTCATGCTGGCCGCTATCGGTGCCGGCTTTCTCTGCTGCATGAGCGGCGCAGCCGCATCAGCGGGCTAACCGTCTCTGGCAGCCGTGACCAGTCGCTCGGCACAGCGGCTGGCCTGATCGCCATCCTGCGCTTCCACCATCACATGCAGCAGCGGCTCCGTGCCGCTGTGGCGCACCAGCACACGCCCGGTAGAACCCAGCTCGGCCTCGACCTGTGCCTGCACTCGTGCCAGCAACGCATTGCTGCGCCAATCCCGGTCTGGCGACCAGTGCACATTGAGCAATGCCTGGGGGTATAGCTGCACCGGCAGCAGCCATTGCGACAGCGAGCGGCCGGTGCGCACACAGGCCTGCAATATCTGCAGAGCGTTGACCAGACCGTCGCCCGTGCTGTGCCGGTCAAGGATCAGCAGATGGCCTGACCCCTCGCCGCCGAAGGTCCAGCCCCTGCGGCTGAGCTCTTCGAGCACGTAGCGGTCGCCGACCTTGGTGCGCATGAAGTCCACATCCAGCACCCCGAATGCCCGCTCCACCGCCATATTCGTCATCAGCGTGCCGACGGCGCCCGCAATGCTCTCGTCGTGCTCCAGGCGGTCGGCCACGATCAGGTACAGCAACTCGTCCCCGTTATAGAGCCGGCCGGCGGCATCGACGACCAGCAGACGATCCGCATCGCCATCCAGGGCGATGCCGAAATCCGCACCGCAACCGGAAACAGTCGTGGCCAGGAGCTCCGGATGGGCGGCTCCAGCCCCCTGGTTGATATTCATGCCATCGGGCGCGCAGCCTATGGCAACCACTTCGGCTCCGAGTTCATGAAAGACCATGGGTGCTATCTGATAGGCGGCACCATGGCCGGCATCGACCACGATCTTCAGTCCTCGCAAGGTGAACGCATGGTCGCAAGTGCTCTTGCAAAACTCGATATAGCGACCGGCGGCATCCTCCAGGAGCTGGGTCTTTCCGAGTGCAATCGCCGGGACCCAATGCGGCTCATCCAGCAGCATTTGCTCGACTGCCACCTCCCAGACGTAGGGCAGCTTGGTGCCTTTGGCACTGAAGAATTTGATGCCGTTGTCCTCGAAGGTGTTGTGGCTGGCGCTGATGACCACTCCGAGACTGGCCCGCAAGGCCCGCGTGAGATAGGCCACCCCCGGTGTAGGCAGCGTCCCAAGCAGCACCACATCCACGCCAGAGGAATTGAAGCCCGACACCAGGGCGCTTTCGAGCATGTGCCCCGAGATGCGCGTGTCCTTGCCGATCAGCACCGCCGGGCGTTCTTCGTTGCGATGAAGCATGCGTCCGACGACATGGGCGAGATGCAGAGCGAAGTCCGGCGTGATGGGGAAATACCCAGCCCGCCCACGGATTCCGTCGGTACCGAAATATTGGCGTCTCATATCCATGCTGATCACCTGTGCCTGAATACATTGATCGAACGGGATGGGTTTCCGGGGTTGGTCAATTATTTATGGGGACAACAATGACAAAGTATTAAAAACTATTGATTTATTTTTTTCATAGTTTCACTAGCAAAAACAATCCGAACAAGAATGCAGCGTAAAAAGAAACATCTTTTTACGCTATGAATATTTGGATACTGAATTGGGGTTTTATACACAATATTTAAGGTATATCGCTTCCCGCTCGGGACTGCTTTGCATTGCTGTAAACCCTGGCGTCAGGCGGCTTGCCAAAGCCCGATCCGCAATAGATTTGCTTGTCATGCAGTCGTGTGCCGCTCTCGGCAGTGCCGCTTATCGCTGGCGTGGATGCCGCTCATTGAGAATGTCAGTGCCTTTATTTCTGGATCGCTCGTGGCATTCCTGCTCAGGAGCGGGCGATGGTCTTGTGTGCGCCAGTTAATCTGAGCCGGAATATTGATGCAGGAAAGAAATTGCGGCTGAAAGCAATAAATCCTGAGGCCGGCTCTGTGTTTGCTGTTATTTAATTGGGAGCACAGGGATTTTGTGCAGCTTTATGGATGGGGGCTGCTGTTGAGTTGAAACGTTTCAACTCGCTCAGGTTGGATGCGAAATGCGATGGCTGTGGCCGGACTGTGTGCCGCCGAAGCGGGTCGGCAATGCCATGGCAGCGGCAAGGGCGCGCCGTCGGCAGATGCCCTGGGCAGCGGCGAGGCCGTGGTATCTTTGGCCTCCTTGTTCGTAGATATTCCGAGACTGGTCCATGCTTGCCAAACGCATCATTCCCTGCCTTGACGTGACCGGCGGCCGCGTGGTCAAGGGCGTCAATTTTCTGGAGCTGCGCGATGCGGGCGACCCGGTGGAGATTGCCGCGCGCTACAACGCCCAGGGTGCGGACGAGCTGACTTTTCTGGACATCACGGCCACCAGCGATGGCCGTGACCTGATCCTGCCCATCATCGAGGCCGTGGCTTCGCAGGTCTTCATTCCGCTGACCGTGGGCGGTGGCGTGCGCAGCGTGGAAGATGTGCGCCGCCTGCTCAATGCCGGAGCCGACAAGACCAGCTTCAACTCCGCCGCCATTGCCAACCCGGACACCATCAATGCCTGCAGCGACAAGTACGGCGCGCAATGCATCGTGGTGGCCATCGACGCCAAGCGCCGCACGCCCGAGGACGAGCAGCGCATCGGCCCTGGCGGCACGCCCATGGGGCCGGGCTGGGATGTGTACAGCCATGGCGGGCGCAAGAACGTGGGGCTGGACGTGGTGCGCTGGGCCGAGGAGATGGCCAGGCGTGGTGCCGGCGAGATCCTGCTGACCAGCATGGACAAGGACGGCACCAAGAGCGGCTTCGATCTGAAGCTCACGCGTGCCGTGGCCGATGCCGTGGCCGTGCCCGTGATCGCATCGGGCGGTGTCGGCAATCTGGAAGATCTGGCCGATGGCGTGACCATTGGCGGCGCCGATGCGGTGCTGGCCGCCAGCATCTTCCACTATGGCGAGTACACCGTGCAGCAGGCCAAGGAATGCATGCGCGCGCGTGGCATTCCCGTTCGCTTGTAATAGTTAATTTGAGAGCTGCTTGCGCAGGCTACAAGCGGATTTCAATATGTTTTGTGGTTGAAATTGGCTACTGGCCTGCGCTGGTAGCTATACAAAGCAAGGGTCTGCAATGAGCTGGCTGGATCAGGTCAAATGGGATGCGCAGGGGCTGGTGCCCGTGATCGCACAGGAGCAAAGCAGCGGCGACGTGGTCATGTTCGCCTGGATGAACCGCGAGGCACTGGAGAAGACCGCCGAGCTCGGACGTGCCGTCTACTTCAGCCGCTCGCGCAACAAGCTGTGGTTCAAGGGCGAGGAGTCCGGCCATGTGCAGACCGTGCACGAGATGCGCATCGACTGCGACAACGACGTGGTTTTGCTCAAGATCACGCAAGAGGGGCATGATCCCGGTATTGCCTGCCATACCGGTCGCCACTCCTGCTTCTACAGCGTTTTCAAGGACGGACAGTGGCTGGCTGTCGATCCGGTCTTGAAAGATCCTGCTTCCATCTACAAATAAAGTCATGTCTGAACACAACACCGCGTCGGTCGAGGGCGCACTGGCCCGTCTGGCCGCCGTGATCGAAAGCCGCAAGGTCGCCAACGGTGGCGATCCCGAAAAAAGCTATGTCGCGCGCCTGCTGCACAAGGGGCCTGACGCCTTTCTGAAGAAGATCGGCGAAGAGGCAACCGAAGTCGTGATGGCCGCCAAGGATGTCGATCATGGCGCGGACAAGGGCAAGATCCTCTATGAAGTGGCCGATCTGTGGTTTCACTCCATGATTGCGCTGTCGCATTATGGATTGACGCCCGCAGAGGTGGTGGCCGAGCTGGAACGCCGCGAGGGCACCAGCGGTCTGGAGGAAAAAGCCCTGCGCAAGGCCCAGGAACGCGCTGCTCAGGAAGGGGCGGCCAAGCAATAAACAAGGAGGAAGCGCATGAATGACGATCGCGACATCATCGATGTAGGCCCCAGCGGCTCTGCCGAGGTCGAGGGCCTGAAGGCCTGGGGCTGGGTCAGCTATCTGCTGCACCTGATCGTGGCTGTGGCTGCGGTGCTGCCGGGCGCCCAGGTCAGTGTGCTGCTGTTGCTGATTGCAGTCGTCATCGATCTGGTCAAGCGCGACGATGCGCGCGGCACCTGGCAGGAGAGCCATTTTTCCTGGCGTCTGCGCAGCGTGCTCTGGGCCATCGTGCTCTATGCCGTGACCTTCCCGTTCTTCCTGCTGGGCCTCTTGATCTTCAACCCCGCCTGGGTGCTGATCTCCATCTGGTTCCTCTACCGCATCGTCAGCGGCATGATCGCCATGAACAAGAACCGAGCGATCCAGCCCTGAGCCGAACTTGCCAGACACCCAAGCCCCCGCTTTACGGCCGGGGCTTTTTTGTTTTGGCAAGCGGTTTTGCTGCACTGCAACAGATTCGAGGTCGCAGGCTGACACGAGTGCCGGGCCTGTGCAATGCTCGCAGTGCTGGATAAGCTGAACGACTTACGCAGATTCGAATCGGGTAGGGTGTTTGGCCCACGGATATGCCCGGTGTACCGTCTTGTTTGCGCAAGTCCCAAGCCCCTTGCTTGGTTCCTCAACCTTCACAGGATCGCGCCATGGCTGCAGAGACTTCCCATACCCTCAACCTGGCCTTGCAGGGCGGGGGATCGCATGGTGCGCTGACCTGGGGCGTGCTGGATGCATTGCTGGACGATGACGGCCTGATCTTCGAGGGCATCAGCGGCACCAGCGCCGGAGCCATGAATGCCGTGGCGCTGGCCCATGGCTTCGCGCAGGCGGCCGCGCAGGAAAAAAAAGTGGACGATGCCCGTTACCTGGGGCGGCAGCTGGCGCGCCAGTCTCTGCGCGAGCTGTGGGAGGGCGTGGGCACCATGGGCAGCGTGGGCAAGATGTTCTGGGCCGCGCCGTTGCCGGGCAGCAAGCAGTTCATGGGCGTGCTCAATCAGTTTCTGTCGCCCTATCAGACCAATCCGCTCAATATCAACCCGCTGCGCCAGTTGCTCACCCGGGTGGTGGACTTCGAGATGCTGGCGCATCCCGAGCACCCCAGCGTGGTGCCCAAACTTTTCATCTGCGCCACCAATGTGCGCACGGGCGCCGGCAAGATCTTCAAGGGCGAGCAGGTGACGGCAGACGCCATCATGGCTTCGGCCTGCCTGCCGCAGCTGTTCAAGGCGGTGGAGATTGACGGGGAGTGCTACTGGGATGGCGGGTTTTCGGGCAATCCGGCCCTGTATCCGCTGATCTACGAGACCCGGAGCCGGGACATCCTGCTGGTGCAGATCAATCCCAAGGAGTCCGATGTCTCGCCTGACACGGCTCGCGAGATCATGGACCGCATGAACGAGATCACCTTCAACGCCAGCTTGCTGGCCGAGTTGAGGGCCATCGAGTTCGTGGTCAAGCTGCTGGAGCAAAAGCGCCTGGACCCCGAGCGCTACAAGCATGTGCTGATGCACCGCATCGATGGCGGCTCGGTGCTCAAGCCCTTTGGCGCCTCGAGCAAGGTGCGCGCAGACATGGGCATGGTGCGCAAGCTGTTCGAGCTGGGGCGCGAGCGCGGCCAGCAATGGCTGCAGCTCAACCGCGAGCACCTTGGCGTCAAGCAGACGCTGCGATTCAACGAGAATACGGGATAGCCTCCGCAGGGGGCGACGCCATTGCTTGCTTTGTGGCTTCCCGGGCCATGGTCAGGGCAGGGCGTCCGCAGTACTGAACCGTAGAGATACCAGAGACCATGCACGACCACGATTACGACGCCCATTGCATTTTCTGCCGCATCGCCAAGGGGGAGATTCCTTCGCGCAAGGTGTATGAGGACGAGGAACTGTTCGCCTTCCATGACATTCACCCCGGTGCGCCCGTGCACTTCCTGGTGATTCCCAAGAAGCACATCCGCTCCATGGCCCAGGTCGGTGCCGAGGATGCGCCCCTGCTGGGCCGCATGATGGCGCTGGCTCCCAAGCTGGCGATGGAGCAGGGCTGCAACCCTTATCCCGATGGCGGTTTCCGCATCGTGGTCAATACCGGCAGCGAAGGCGGGCAGGAAGTGCACCATCTGCACCTGCACGTCATGGGCGGCCCGCGCCCCTGGCTCAAGGGCTGATCCGGAGCAGGCGAGGCCTGCTGCCGTCGATAGAGCTGTGCGCTACAGGCTTTTTGGGTGATTGATTCGTATCTGTCACAAGCCCCGTCTAAAATGGTTTGCAATTTCTAGGAGATTCTCATGGGCTCGTTTTCTATCTGGCACTGGGCGATCGTGCTGCTCATCGTGGTTCTGGTGTTTGGCACCAAGAAGCTCAAGAACATCGGCTCCGACCTGGGCGGCGCCGTCAAGGGCTTCAAGGACGGCATGAAGGAGGGCGGGACTGACGCCGATGCCAAGGCCGCGACCGGCCAGGTGGCCAACCAGCAGGCCGCCGACAAGGCCACCATCGACGTGGAAGCCAAGCAAAAGAGCTGATCGCGGCAGGACTGACATTTAGATGTTTGATATTGGCCTGTCCAAAATGGCGCTGATCGGTGCCGTGGCCCTGGTGGTCATCGGTCCCGAGAAGCTGCCGCGCGTGGCCCGCATGGTGGGCACCTTGCTTGGCAGGGCACAGCGCTATGTGTCCGACGTCAAGGCCGAGGTCAACCGCTCCATGGAGCTCGATGAGCTGCGCAAGATGAAGGACACGGTCGAGACCGCAGCGCGGGACGTCGAGTCCAGCATGCGCAGTCAGGCCTCCGATCTTGAAAAGGACTGGAGCGATGCGACCAAGGACCTGCGCGACGACTCGAACATGACTTCGGCTTCGTCCTTCGGCTCCTATGACGCAGAAGGTGGCTACACCGGTCTGGATACGCACAGCAGCGTGGTGCCCAGCTATCGCCATCCGCGCAAGAACTGGCGCGTCAAGCGCGGTGCCGTGCCCCAGTGGTACAAGGCCCGTGCCGGGGTACGCAGCAAGGTCCAGTCAGGCGCGGCGCGCGTGGCGCGCTTTCGCCCCAAGAAGTTCCATTGAACATGCAGCTCAGCAGCCTGCCGGCCGCAAGGTCGGCCATGGCCGACCCCAGGGGGACGGCTTGGCTGCCCGCATGTCGCTCTTTGCCCGTGATCCGCGGGCGTCGTTGTTTCTCAAGCGTGTGGAGCCGATCGGGCTCCGGCGCGGTTTTGCACCATGTCCGAACCCTCTAAAGAAGACGAACTCTCTGGCACGGAGCAGCCGTTTGTCCAGCACCTGATGGAGCTGCGTGATCGCCTGCTCTACAGCCTGTATGGCGTTTTGATCGGCGTCGGGCTGCTGATGTTCTGGCCAGGCCCTGACGGCCTGATCGACTTCATCGCCCTGCCCATCAAGGAGCACATGCCCCCTGGTGCCAAGCTGATTGCGGTGGGCGTTTTCTCGCCCTTCTTCGTGCCGCTCAAGGTGTTGATGATGGTGGCCGTGCTGCTGGCGCTGCCCTGGATCATGTACCAGATCTGGGCCTTTGTGGCACCGGGCCTCTACAGCCACGAGAAGAAGTTCGCCCTGCCGCTGATCATGTTCGGCAGCCTTCTGGCCTATGCCGGCATTGCCTTCGTACAGTTCTTTGTGCTGGGCAATATGTTCAAGTTCATCCAGCACTTCACGCCGGCCAGCGTGGCAGCCACGCCCGACATCGCCTCGTATGTGGAAGCGATTCTCTCGCTCTACATCGCGTTTGCGGCGGCCTTTCAGGTACCCATCGTAGTGATGCTGCTGGTGCGCTTTGGTCTGGTGGAGGTTGAAAAGCTCAAGGCCTTCCGCGGCTATTTCGTGGTGCTGGCCTTTGTGATTGCTGCCGTCATCACGCCGCCCGATGTGATCTCTCAACTGGCGCTGGCCTTGCCCATGTGCCTGCTCTACGAGATCGGCATTCTGGGAGCCGGCTGGTTCAGCCGGGTATCGCGTGCGCCCGATGCCGAGGAAGGCACGGGCACGGAAGTGGAGAAATCCACGGACGGCCACTGATCTTCATCCCCGACTCCCGGCAAAGCCCTTGAAGCAATTCAAGGGCTTTTGTTTTGATGGCCGCCGGCGCTTTGCCTGCAAGCGCTTGAGCCGTGTTCCTGAGGAGTCCTGATGATCCCTGATGTTGCGGCTGCGGCTTGCAGAGCGGGCCGCAGCATGAAAAAAGCCAGCGACTGGCGCTGGCTTGTGTGGGCTTGATGGCGCGGCAATCAGCGCCGTGGGCGGCTTTGCTGCTGCAAGGTACTGGCTGCCGGGCGGGCACCCGGAGTGATGTCCAGCACCACTTCGCTGTCGCCGCGACGCACATCGAACTTGGCGGCTTCGCCGGGCTTGAGCGAGGCCACGGCCGTCAGCAGTTCGGAGACATTGCGTGTCGCGGTCTCGCCCACCTTGACGATCACGTCGCCGGGGCGCATGCCGGCCTGCGCGGCAGGGCCGGCCTGCAGCACGCCGGTGATGATGACGCCGGCATCGGCCTTGACGCCAAAGGTCTCGGCCAGCTCGGGCGAGAGCTCGTTGGGTTCCACGCCGATCCACCCGCGCGTGACCTTGCCGTCCTTGACGATGCCGTCCAGCACCATCTTGGCTGTGGAGACGGGAATCGCGAAACCGATCCCCATGCTGCCGCCCGAGCGCGAGTAGATGGCCGTGTTGATGCCCAGCAGATTGCCGTTGGCATCCACCAGCGCACCGCCGGAGTTGCCGGGGTTGATGGCAGCGTCGGTCTGGATGAAGTTCTCGAAGGTGTTGATGCCCAGCTGGCTGCGGCCCAGAGCGCTGATGATGCCGCTGGTCACGGTCTGGCCCACGCCGAAGGGATTGCCGATGGCCAGCACGCGGTCGCCCACAGCGACCTGATCGGAGTTGCCCAGCACGATGACGGGCAGCTTGTCGAGTTCGATCTTGAGAATGGCCAGATCGGTCTCGGGGTCCGTGCCAATGACCTTGGCCTTGGCCTGACGGCTATCGGTGAGCGTGACCTCGATATCGTCGGCGCCTTCCACCACATGGTTGTTGGTGAGGATGTAGCCATCTTGACTGATGATGACGCCGCTACCCAAACCAGATTGCTCTTGCGGACCCTGATCGCCAAAGAAGAACTGGAACCAGGGATCGTTGGCGCGCGGGTGGCGAACGGCCTTGCTGGTGTTGATGCTGACCACGGCGGGCGAAGCCTTGCGCGCGGCAGGCGCAAAGCTGCCGGGCGCGACTTCACCCGCCGGAGTGGATGGAGCCTGCAGCAGCGAAACACCGGCACTGCTACGGATATTTCCGCGCTGAAGCCAAGTGGGCTGTAGGGTAGCCACTACAAAATAGATAGCCACCAGCACGGTGACAACCTGCGAAAACAGCAACCAGGTGCGTTTCATGTAATGCGTATAGGTAGTGAGGAGAACAAGCCCACATTGTGAAGCATGGCTGCACCGGGCGTCGAAGCGAACATTTGCTTGCACGCAATTGCTTAACGCAAAGCTTTGCAGATTGCAGGGCCGATGGCTATAGGACTGCAGGCATCTATAGTTTTGCGCGTCCAGGAGCCATGAGTGAAAACCCTAGAATGTTTTTTCGACTGCGCTTACGCCGCCGTTACTGAAGTGACTGCCCACAAGGTGCTCATATTCGGTCTGGTGTGGTTTTGTATCTGAAGCCCGCCGCAATCGGTCTGCCACTGCACGTTGACCCGTGATCAGCGGCCTTATCCGCGCTGTCCTGTTGTTCGATCTAGGAAACACCATGACTACGCTTGACCACGCTGCATCGGCTGACGCGCCGGCTGCAGCGACGAATCGTCTCCTGAACCGGGAGGACTACAAGACCCTGGGCTTATCGGCCCTGGGCGGAACGCTGGAGTTTTACGACTTCGTGGTGTTCGTCTTTTTTGCCAATGTGATTGGCAGCCTGTTCTTTCCTGCTTCGCTGCCGGAGTGGATGCGCCAGCTGCAGACTCTGGGCATTTTCGCGGCCGGCTATCTGGCACGCCCCATCGGCGGCATCTTGATTGCCCACTTCGGCGACATCCTGGGCCGCAAGAAGATGTTCACGCTGTCGGTGTTCCTGATGGCCGTGCCCACGCTGGTCATCGGCCTGCTGCCGACCTATGAAACCATAGGCCTTGCCGCTCCCATCCTGCTGCTGCTGATGCGCGTGATGCAAGGTGCTGCCATCGGCGGTGAAATGCCCGGTGCCTGGGTGTTCGTGGCCGAGCATGCTCCTCAGAAGCGTTACGGCTTTGCGATCGGCGCACTGACCTCCGGCATTACCGGCGGCATTTTCCTGGGCTCCATCATCGGGGTCTGGCTCAACAGCACCTACAGCCAGGGCGAGATCCACGACTGGGCCTGGCGTCTGCCCTTCATTCTGGGCGGTGTCTTCGGTCTGGTGTCGGTGTATCTGCGCAAGTTCCTGCACGAGACCCCCATCTTCCAGGAACTGCAGGCCCGCAAGGCCGCTGACCGCGAACTGCCGATCAAGACCATCTTGCGCGACCACCGCGAAGCCTGCGTTGTCGTGGCGCTGATGACCTGGGTGCTGTCCACGGCGATTGTGGTGGTGATCCTGTTCACGCCGGCCTATTTGCAAAAGGTGTTCCACATCGAGCCTGCCATGGCCCTGAAGGCCAATGCCGTGGCGACCGTGACACTGACCATGGGCTGCGTGTTCTGGGGCTGGCTGTCCGACAAGATCGGCACCAAGCTGACCATGCTCATCGGCTGGGGCGGCATGACGGCCACTGCCTATCTGTTCTATCTGAACCTGCCCGGCAACGAGGCGTCTCTGATCTGCAACTATGCGACCGTGGGCTTTTTTGTGGGCTCCATCTCGCTGCTGCCTGTGGTGGGCGTGCGGGCCTTTCCGCCAGAAGTGCGCTTCACCGGTCTGTCCTTCTCCTACAACATGGCTTATGCCGTGTTTGGCGGCCTGACTCCCATGCTGGTGTCTGTGTGGCAGCAGGTGGATGTGATGGCTCCTGCCCACTATGTGGCGGCCATGGGCGTGCTGGGCATGGCCATGGGCTTCTGGCCACTGGCCTGCAAGGGCTGGCATGCCAAGAAGGCTTGAAGCCACTTGTTCTGATAAGAGGGCGGCTCTGGGCTGCCCTTTTTTACGTCTGCCAAAGCCTTGCTGGCTGGGCCTGCGTGCGGGCTTGTGCACAATCGAGCCATGAGCATTGAGCGAAACACCCTGTTATCCGTTTTCAATGGGCTGCTGCAGCCCGAACGCTTCAAGGACTACGGACCCAACGGCCTGCAGGTCGAAGGCAGGAGCGAGATTCGTCGCATCGTCAGCGGTGTGACGGCCAGTCGCGCCCTGATCGAAGCTGCGATCGAGGCCGGGGCCGATGCCATCTTCGTGCACCACGGTCTGTTCTGGCGCGGCATGGATGGCCGCATCACGGGCTGGCTCAAGGAGCGCATCCGTCTGCTGCTGGCGCATGACATCAATCTGTTTGCCTATCACCTGCCGCTGGATGCCCATGCCGAACTGGGCAACAACGCGCAACTCGGTGAGCGGCTGGGCGTGCAGGGTCAGGCCGCATTCGGCGACCAGAACCTGGGCTGGCTGGCCGATGCGGACTTTGCCGATGCCACTGCTCTGGCCGAGCATGTGCAAGCTGTGCTGGGGCGCAAGGTGACGCTGGCCGGTGCACAAGAGCGCAGGCCGATTCGCAAGCTGGCCTGGTGCACCGGAGGGGCTCAGGGCTTTTTCGAGTCCGCGATTGCCGCCGGCGCCGATGCCTATATCACTGGCGAGATCTCCGAGCCCCAGATGCATCTGGCGCGAGAAATGGGCGTGAGCTTTATCGCCGCCGGCCATCACGCCACCGAGCGCTACGGCGCGCCGGCCGTGGCCGCCCATGTGGCCCGGGAGTGCGGGCTGGAGCACCGCTTCATCGATATCGACAACCCGGCCTGATCCGGTCCTGGACCTTCGTCTCTCACTTTTGATGGCTGCAAGCACTTGGGAACCGAGGAGCTTGTGGCGCTTTGGATGCCTATGTCCGTCATCGCTTCAACCCAAACCATCGCTATCACCCAGGGCGACTGCGCAGGCATAGGGCCTGAAATCATCGCTAAGGCTTTTCGGGCTGCACCGCAGGCCATGCGCGGCTGCTTTGTGGTTGGGGAGTTGCAGACCCTGCGTCGGGCGACAGCGCTGGCCGCCAGTGCCGCCGTCGGCGATCAGGCCATCGCCCAGCCCGTGGTGGTGATCGATGAGCCGGGCGAAGCCTGGTCTGTTCCGCAAGGTGCTGTCGCGCTGCTGAACTTGCCGGGGCTGGCGGGGCCTCAGCCCTATGGCCGGATTTGCGCAGCGGCCGGGCAGGCGGCTGCGCAATGCGTGGTCTGGGCCGCGCAAGCGGCTTTGCGTGGCGAGATTGCCGCCCTGGTCACGGCTCCCTTGCATAAGGAGGCGCTGCATCTGGCAGGCGTGACTTTCCCCGGGCATACGGAACTCCTTCAGGCGGAGGCGGCCGCCCATGCGGGCGTTTCGCTTGAGCAGATGCCGGTGCGCATGATGCTGGCGAACGACGAGTTGCGCACCGTGCTGGTCAGCATCCATGTCTCGCTGCGCGAGGCCATCGAGGCCGTGACCGGGCCGCAGATCCTGCAGACCTTGCGCATCACGCATCAGGCGCTGAGCAGGAGCCTGGGGCGTGCGCCTCGCATTGCCGTGGCCGGACTCAATCCACATGCGGGCGAGGGCGGCATCTTCGGTCGTGAGGAGATCGAGATCATTGCCCCGGCGATCGCGGCAGCGCAGGCCGAAGGCATGGATGTGCAGGGGCCGTTTGCGCCAGACACGGTCTTCATGCGGGCGCGAAATACGCCAGCTCACCCGGGTGAATTCGATGTGGTGTTGGCGATGTACCACGACCAAGGGTTGATCCCAGTCAAATATTTGGGTGTGGAAAAAGGCGTCAACGTGACCCTGGGTTTGCCGCTGGTGCGCACCAGTCCCGACCATGGCACGGCCTTTGACATTGCCGGCCTGGGCGTGGCCGACGAGGCCAGCCTGCTCGAAGCCGTGCACATGGCCCGCAGTCTGGCTATTTGACGGGTCTTCAGCGGCGGATCGAGCGGCAGATCGAGCGGTGGCCGCCCGCAGGTATGCACGGCATGTGCACCCATGAAAAAAGCCTGCCGGTGACGGCAGGCTTTCAGTCATCGGATTGGAAGGATCTCAGGCCTTGCGATTGAGGCTGTCGCGGATCTCGCGCAGCAGCTGAATATCTTCAGGGGTAGCGGGTGCTTGCTCCGGTGCCGCAGGTGCCTCGCGCTTGAGGCGGTTGATCTGCTTGACCATCATGAAAATGATGAAGGCCAGAATCACGAAATTCACTGCAACCGTGATGAAGTTGCCGTAGGCAAATACAGGAATTCCGGCTTTTTTCAGTGCATCCAGAGTACGAGGAACTCCTTCGGGCATGGTGCCCAGAACGACGAACAGGTTGGAGAAATCCAGCTTGCCAAAGAGCAGACCCACCAACGGCATGATGAGGTCGTTGACCACGGAATCAACGATTTTCCCGAACGCACCGCCGATGATCACGCCCACGGCCAGATCCATGACGTTTCCCTTGATTGCGAACTCACGGAATTCTTGCATCATGCCCATAAGCAGTTCCAGTCACTAAGAGTTTGAGATAGCGCAGTATTGCGTGACTTTGGCGGTTGTCAACGTCGGACTGGGGCTGGAATAACCATAACCCCACCGCTAGAATTTGCAGTTGACCCCAAATCAAGCGATGTACTTCGAGGAAATCCATGAGTGACTCTCCAGTCGACTCCAGCAAGCGCACGTGGATCATCACGTCAGCATGTGCTGGTGCCGTGGGCGGTGTGGCAACGGCCGTCCCTTTTGTGAGCTCCTTCCAGCCTTCTGAAAAAGCCAAAGCAGCAGGTGCTGCGGTAGAGGTGGATATCTCCAATCTCAAGGATGGTGAGAAGCTCACCGTCGAGTGGCGTGGCAAGCCGGTGTGGATCATCAAGCGCACACCCGAGCAGCTCAAGGACTTGCCTGGCCTCGATGGCGAACTGGCGGACCCGACCTCGGCGCGTCATCCCGAAGAGTTCACGCCTCCTTACGCGCAAAATGAAGCGCGCTCCATCAAGCCTGAAATCCTGGTGGTCGTGGGCATCTGTACCCACCTGGGCTGCTCTCCCTCGGACAAGTTCGTTGCCGGGCCTCAGCCTTCGCTGCCTGCAGACTGGAAGGGCGGTTTCCTGTGCCCATGCCATGGCTCCACCTTTGACATGGCCGGCCGGGTGTTCAAGAACAAGCCAGCGCCGGACAACCTGCAGGTGCCGCCACATATGTATCTGTCCGACACCAAGCTGCTGATTGGTGAAGACACCAAGGCAGCCTGAGGGAGACAAGAACAATGGCCCACGAATTCAAGCAAATCGACCCGAACTCCACGACCGGAGCGAAGGCCATGAACTGGCTGGAGAACCGGTTTCCGACGGCATTCGATGCATACCGCGTCCATATGTCGGAGTACTACGCTCCCAAGAACTTCAACTTCTGGTACATCTTTGGCTCGCTGGCGCTGCTGGTGCTGGTGATCCAGATCGTCACCGGCATCTTCCTGGTGATGCACTACAAGCCCGACGCCGAAAAGGCGTTTGCTTCCGTGGAATACATCATGCGTGATGTGCCCTGGGGCTGGCTGATCCGCTACATGCACTCCACGGGCGCCTCGGCGTTCTTTGTGGTGGTCTATCTGCATATGTTCCGCGGTCTTCTGTACGGTTCTTACCGCAAACCGCGTGAACTGGTCTGGATCTTCGGTTGCGCCATCTTCCTGGTGCTGATGGCCGAAGCCTTTATGGGCTATCTGCTGCCCTGGGGCCAGATGTCATACTGGGGCGCGCAGGTGATCGTGAACCTGTTCTCCGCCATCCCCTTTGTCGGTCCCGATCTGGCCTTGCTGATCCGCGGCGATTATGTGGTGGGCGATGCGACGCTGAACCGCTTCTTCAGCTTCCACGTGATCGCCGTGCCCCTGGTGCTGCTGGGTCTGGTCGTGGCGCATTTGCTGGCGCTGCACGATGTGGGTTCCAACAACCCCGATGGCATTGAAATCAAGGGCCCCAACGCGCCCAAGGATGCCAAGGGCAATCCGCTGGACGGCATACCCTTCCATCCCTACTACACCGTGCACGACATCTTTGGTGTGACCGTGTTCCTGTTCCTGTTCTCGGCGGTGGTGTTCTTTGCGCCCGAGTTCGGCGGCTACTTCCTGGAGTACAACAACTTCATCCCCGCCGATCCGCTCAAGACGCCCAATCACATTGCCCCCGTCTGGTACTTCACGCCCTTCTATTCGATGCTGCGAGCCATCACCGGCGAGATGATGTATGTGCTGATTGCCTGCGTGGTGCTGGGTGCCGGCTACGGCATTCTGAAGTCGCGCCTGCCCGGTTTTGCCAAGGGTGCCGTGGCCATCGTGGCGCTGGGTGCCATCGCCATGATGCTGTCCATCGACGCCAAGTTCTGGGGTGTGGTGGTCATGGGTGGTGCGGTCATCATCCTGTTTGCCTTGCCATGGCTCGATTGCAGCCCGGTCAAGTCGATCCGCTATCGTCCCAGCTGGCACAAATATGTGTATGCAGTGTTTGTGGTGAACTTCGTCGTCCTGGCCTATCTGGGGGTGCAGCCTCCGTCGCCGATTGGCGAGAAGGTGTCTCAGGTTGGTACGCTGTTCTACTTCGGCTTCTTCCTGCTCATGCCCTGGTGGAGTCGCTTGGGCGAGACCAAGCCCGTGCCCGAGCGTGTGACCTTCAAGCCTCACTGAAGCAGGAGAGAACAAGAATGAAGAAACTGATTCTGACCCTGGTTGCGGCCCTGGGTATTGCCGGTGCCGCGCAAGCCTCCGAAGGCGGCATCCACTGGGACAAGGCGCCGGTCAACACCAGCGACACGGCATCCCTGCAAAACGGTGCCAAGATCTTTGTCAACTACTGCCTGAGCTGCCACTCCGCTGCCTTCATGCGTTTCAACCGCCTGAAGGACATTGGTCTGACCGATCAGGACATCAAGGACAATCTGTTGTTCACCACCGACAAGGTGGGCGAGACCATGAAGGCAGCCATCAATCCGAAGGAAGCCAAGGAGTGGTTCGGTGCCAACCCTCCCGACTTGACCGTGATCGCGCGCTCGCGCGCCGGCTCGGGCGGATCGGGAGCTGATTACCTGTATACCTTCTTGCGTACTTTCTACAGGGATGACACCAAGGCCACGGGCTGGAATAATCTCGCCTTTCCCAGCGTAGGCATGCCGCATGCGCTGTGGGAGCTGCAGGGCGAGCGTCGCGCCATCTTCGAAGAGCATGACGACCATGGAACTAAGACCCAGGTGTTCAAGGGTTGGGAGCAGGTGTCTCCTGGCAAGATGAGCGCAGTGCAGTACGATCAGGCAGTTGGCGATCTGGTGAATTACCTGCAATGGATGGGGGAGCCGGCTCAGAACACCCGAACCCGTATCGGGGTGGGTGTGTTGATTTTCCTGGCCTTCTTCATCTTTATCGCTTGGCGCCTGAATGCCGCGTTCTGGAAAGACGTGAAATAAGCGTTGCCGCCGTGCAGAAGTTATCTGCAGCCAAACCGTGTTAGTGCAGAGTGGGGTGCCGTGGGCAACCCACTCTTTTTGATTTTTAGGAGTCTCCACCATGATGGTGCTTTATTCGGGAACGACTTGCCCCTTCTCACACCGCTGCCGCTTTGTGCTGTTTGAAAAAGGCATGGATTTCGAGATCCGCGATGTGGACTTGTTCAGCAAGCCCGAAGAAATCGCCGTGATGAACCCCTATGGTCAAGTGCCAATCCTGGTCGAGCGCGACCTGATTCTGTACGAGTCCAACATCATCAACGAGTACATCGATGAGCGCTTTCCCCATCCCCAGCTGATGCCTGGCGACCCGGTGGACCGTGCTCGTGTGCGCCTGTTCCTGCTGAACTTCGAAAAGGAACTGTTCGTGCACGTGAGCGCTCTGGAAGAGCGCAACGTCAAGGGCAATGAAAAGGCTCTGGAGAAGGCCCGTGCCCATATCCGTGACCGCCTGACCCAGATGGCGCCCATCTTCCTGAAGAACAAGTACATCATGGGCGAGAACTTCTCCATGCTGGATGTGGCCATTGCTCCGCTGCTGTGGCGCCTGGACTACTACGGCATCGAGCTGTCCAAGAATGCCGCTCCTTTGCTCAAGTATGCCGAGCGCATCTTCTCGCGTCCGGCTTACATTGAAGCGCTGACGCCTTCGGAAAAGGTCATGCGCAAGTAATTGCACATGAGCGCAGAGCGGGCATGCTGAAGGGATTTCCTTCATCTGCCCGCTTTTTTGTCTTTGCAATCTTCTGGATTTGATTCGTCAGGAAATGAGATGACAGCCCCTGAAACGACTTCAACCCGTCCGTATCTGCTGCGGGCTCTGTTTGAATGGTGTACCGACAATGGTTTGACGCCGCATATCGCCGTGCGTGTGGATCGCAGCACCCAGGTGCCCATGGAATTTGTGCGTGATGGCCAGATCGTGCTCAACATCAGCTATGACGCGACCAGCGGCCTGCTGATCGGCAATGAATATGTTGAATTCAATGCACGCTTTGGCGGCCAGCCCCGGCAAATCATGGTGCCTGTGGCGAACGTCCTGGCCATCTATGCACGCGAGACCGGCCAGGGCATGGCCTTCCCGCCCGAGGAGGACGAAGTCCCCGAGGATGGCGATGAGCCGTCGATGGAGGAGGTCGAGCCCGGCATGGAGTCGGATGAGGCGTCCTCGGCCGAGCGGGTGGTGCAACTGGTTCCCGTCAAGGTGGAAGCAGAAGCTTCCGGCGAAGATGATGCTCCTCGTACTCCACCGCCCGCAGGCGGCCGTCCGGCGCTCAAGCGTGTGAAGTAGTCCGGCCAGTGTTTTTGCCGGTAGATCGGGAAATTTCAGGATTCTTCTTTTGGGGCTGAATTTCTACGTTAGAATTCAGTCTTCGCCGGTTTAGCTCAGTTGGTAGAGCACCCGCCTTGTAAGCGGTAGGTCGTCAGTTCGAATCCGACAACCGGCACCAAACAAATAGGTCTCTTAGGAGACCTTTTTTGTTTTTCAGTGCCTAAAAAGCCTTATCGGGCCTGAACTTTGATGCGGATGCTGGTGACGGCCCATCCTTTGGTGCGCAGATGAGCCGCCATGGCTGGCAGCAGTTGGCGCACTTTGGCTGCCGCTGCGTTGTTTTTCACGATCAGGCACCAGCCGTCTTCATCGATGGGGCCGGCCTGCAAGCTGGCGCGCAGCATGGGTGGAACCAGGGGCAAAACGGCTTTGAGTCGGTTGCTGGAGTCCTGAGTCAGTGCTGCCAGGCGCGCCAATGTGGGAGAAGACTCCATGGCATTGATGGCAGTGACGGCGTGATGGCGGCGAACAATGGTCATGCGAGCGGCAAACAGTTGGGCTAGGGCAAGCCCAAGCTTAGCTCAGTCGAGAATGGATGCCGCAGTGCCGGCTATCGCAGTGCTGGCTATTTGCGCGTGCAGTGCAATCCCATACGTGCTCTGGAGTAGCGAAAAGCCAAGGCAGGCTTGCGCGGTTAGAATCATTTTTTGGTCCTGTCCCTGTTTGGGGTGCGTCAGGAGGTTTTTTCACCCATTTCGGGTGTGGCTCTTGACTGCCGCAGGGACGGCCCTATCTGAAGACCAACAATCAAGGGATTCTGGACACATTGCTTTGCGCAACAGGCAAAAAAGCAATGTGCCTTCGCACGCATGGCCACCAATTTCCTCACCAAACTGTTCGGCAGCCGTAATGACCGGTTGCTCAAGCAATACCGTAAAACAGTCGCTCGCATCAATGCGATGGAGCCTGAGTACGAAAAGCTCAGCGATGAGGCATTGCGCGCCAAGACGCAGGAGTTCAAGGAGCGCGTTGCCAAGGGCGAGGCGCTGGACGAGTTGTTGCCCGAAGCCTTTGCCGTAGTGCGTGAAGGCTCCAAGCGCGTCATGAAGATGCGTCACTTCGATGTACAGATGCTGGGCGCCATGGCGCTGCATGACGGCAAGATTGCCGAAATGCGCACCGGAGAAGGCAAGACGCTGACTGCGACGCTGCCCGTGTACCTCAATGCCCTGTCGGGCGAGGGCGTGCATGTCGTGACCGTCAACGATTACCTGGCCAACCGCGATGCGATGACCATGGCTCGCCTCTACAACTTCCTTGGCCTGTCGGTGGGCATCAACCTGCCCAATCTGTCGCGAGAGCAAAAGCAGCAGGCATACAACTCCGACATCACCTACGGCACGAACAACGAATACGGCTTCGACTACCTGCGTGACAACATGGTGTACGAGCCCGGCGACCGCGTGCAGCGCGTGCTGAACTACGCCATCGTCGACGAGGTGGACTCCATCCTGATCGACGAGGCGCGTACTCCGCTGATTATCTCCGGCCCGGCCGAAGATCACACGGCCATGTACGTGGCCATGAACCAGATCGTGCCTAATCTGGTGCGCCAGGAGGGCGAAGCCGATCCCCGCACGGGTGAAGGCGTGACCAAGCCCGGCGACTTCACGGTCGACGAGAAATCCCATCAGGTCTACCTGACCGACCAGGGCTATGAAGCGGCCGAGCGCCTGCTGGCCCATGCCGGCCTGATCACCGAAGGCTCGTCCCTGTACGACCCCTCCAATATCTCTCTGGTGCATCATCTGTACGCCGCGCTGCGTGCCAACCAGTTGTACTTCCGCGATCAGCACTATGTGGTGCAGAACGACGAAATCGTGATCGTGGACGAGTTCACCGGCCGTCTGATGGCAGGCCGTCGCTGGAGCGATGGCCTGCACCAGGCCGTGGAAGCCAAGGAAGGTGTGGCCATCCAGGCCGAGAACCAGACCATGGCCTCGATCACCTTCCAGAACTACTTCCGTCTGTACAAGAAGCTGTCGGGCATGACCGGTACTGCCGATACCGAAGCCTACGAATTCCAGGAAATCTATGGCCTGGAAACCGTGGTGGTGCCGCCCAACAAGCCCAGCAAGCGCCAGGACCAGCTCGATCGCGTCTACAAGACCACCAAGGAAAAGTACGACGCGGCGATCAAGGACATCCGCGAGTGCTACGAGCGCGGCCAGCCCGTGCTGGTCGGCACGACCTCGATCGAGAACTCCGAAATCATCGACCAGTTGCTGACGCGCGAAAAGCTGCCTCATCAGGTGCTCAACGCCAAGCAGCATGAGCGCGAGGCCGACATCATTGCCCAGGCGGGCAGCGAAGGCATGATCACCATCGCCACCAATATGGCCGGTCGTGGTACCGACATCGTGCTGGGCGGCAATATCGACAAGCAGCTCAAGGCCATCGAGAGCAACGAGGCGCTGAGCGAGGCCGAGCGCCAGCAGCAGATCGAGCAGCTGCGTGCCGACTGGCAGGTGGCCCACGACAAGATCGTGGCGCTGGGCGGTCTGCGCATCATCGCCACCGAGCGTCATGAGTCGCGCCGTATCGACAACCAGCTGCGTGGCCGCTCGGGCCGCCAGGGCGACCCCGGTTCCTCGCGCTTCTATCTGAGTCTGGACGACCAGCTGATGCGCATCTTCGCGGGCGACCGCGTCAAGGCCATCATGGATCGCCTGAAGATGCCCGAAGGCGAAGCCATCGAGGCAGGCATCGTGACCCGCTCCATCGAGTCGGCGCAGCGCAAGGTCGAAGCACGCAACTTCGACATGCGCAAGCAGTTGCTCGAATACGACGACGTGGCCAACGACCAGCGCAAGGTGATCTACCAGCAGCGCAACGACATTCTGGATTCGACCGATCTGGGCGGCATGCTGGCCGCCATGCGCGAGGACGTGATCACCGATCTGGTGCGCCAGTATGTGCCGGCCGATTCCATGGAAGAGCAGTGGGATGTGCCCGGCCTGGAGAAGGCGCTGGCCAGCGAATGGCAGATCGATCTTGCCTTGCAGCAGGACGTGGCGGGTTCGGAATCCATCACCGACGAAGACATTCTGGAGAAGGTCGTCAAGGCAGCCCACGATCTGTTCGACGCCAAGGTGGCCTTGATCGGTCAGGAGAACTTCACGCAATTCCAGCGTGCCGTGCTGCTGCAGAGCTTCGACACCAACTGGCGCGACCACCTGGCTGCGCTGGACTATCTGCGCCAGGGCATTCACCTGCGCGGCTATGCCCAGAAGCAGCCCAAGCAGGAATACAAGCGCGAGGCTTTCGAGCTGTTCCGCCAGCTGATCGATCAGGTCAAGACCGAAGTCACCCGCGTGCTGATGACGGTGCAGGTCCGCTCTCGCGAAGAGATGGACGAAGCCGCCGTTGCCATGAACGAGCGCGGCGCGCAGAGTCTGGAGCACATGAGCTATGCCTCGCCCTCGGAAACCGAAGGCATGAGCATAGAAGACGATGTGATGCTGGCCGAGCCACTGGCCATGCCCGAGGGCGTGCATGTGGGCCGCAACGACCCTTGCCCTTGCGGCAGCGGCAAGAAGTTCAAGCTTTGCCACGGCAAGCTGTCCTGACCCCCTGAGGCGCTCTGCGCCTTCCCCCTGAAGGGGACTCATTGCTGTGGGGCGTCCCTTGCTGGCCGTCTCTGGCTTGGAGCATGCGTTATCGAACAACACGGGCTGCGGCCCGTGTTTGCATTGGGGTGCAGCTTTTTGCGCAACAAAATCCGGCAAGTCCGATCAGGCCTCCGTTTGTTCCGATAATGGGTAACGTTTTGCTTGCAGTCCGAACTTGCCCCGCGGACTGTGAATCAGTGGCGTGCTCCAGGCGAGAGACATCGAGCAAGGGCCGCCCCGCAGCGAGGATGTCGTCCCCCTCCCGCCAGGCGAGAGAGGGGGAAGCCGCGCAGCGGCTCAGGGGGTGTCTTCTACTTTTCTAGGAACATACAGAAATGTCCGTGAATCTTTCCGCTCCCGTCGCCGCTGATCTGCTGGCGATCAATGGCGTTCGCATTGGTGTTACCGAAGCCGGCGTGCGCAAGGCCAATCGCAAGGACCTGACGGTGTTCCTGCTCGACGAAGGCGCCTCGGTGGCCGGCGTGTTCACCCAGAACCGTTTCTGCGCCGCTCCCGTGCAGATCTGCCGCGATCATCTGGCGGCCGGCACCGGCATCCGCGCCATGGTCATCAACACCGGCAATGCCAATGCCGGCACCGGCGCAGCCGGTCTGGCCAATGCCCGTGCCACCTGCGCGGCTCTGGCCAAGGAGCTGGACCTGAGCGCGGGCCAGATCCTGCCTTTCTCCACCGGCGTGATCATGGAAGAGCTGCCCGTGGACCGCATCGTGGCGGGTATGCCCAAGGCCATCGCTGCCGCCAAGGCGGATAACTGGGCCACGGCTGCCGAGGGCATCATGACCACCGACACCTTGCCCAAGGCTTTCAGCCGCAGCGTCAGCATTGGCGGCAAGACGGTCTCCATCACCGGCATCAGCAAGGGGGCGGGCATGATCCGCCCCAATATGGCGACCATGCTGGGCTTTCTGGCTACCGATGCAGCGATTGCCCCCGAGCTGCTGCAGCCCTTGGTCAAGGAGCTCGCAGACGGCTCCTTCAACCGCGTGACTATTGATGGCGACACCTCCACCAATGACTCGTTCGTGCTGATCGCCACCCACAAGGCAGGCAACGCCCAGATCACGGCGCTCTCCAGCGCCGAGGGCGAGCAGCTCAAGGCTGCATTGCTGGAAGTGGCGCAAAAGCTCGCGCAGGCCATTGTTCGCGATGGCGAAGGCGCCACCAAGTTCATTAGCGTCAAGGTCGAGGGCGGCAAGAATGAGGATGAGTGTCGCCTGGTCGCTTACTCCATTGCCCACTCGCCCCTGGTCAAGACGGCCTTTTTTGCTTCGGACCCCAACCTGGGCCGCATCCTGGCCGCTGTGGGCTATGCCGGCATTGCCGATCTGGATCAGACCAAGATCGATCTGTACCTGGACGATGTGCATGTGGTGGTCGACGGCGGACGCAACCCTTCCTACAAGGAAGAAGACGGTCAGCGCGTGATGAAGCAGCAGGAGATCGTGGTGCGCGTGGTGCTGGGTCGTGGCGATGCCGAGCAGACGGTGTGGACCTGCGATCTGAGTCACGAATATGTGACCATCAATGCGGATTACCGGTCGTAATTGAGCACCCCCTGAGCGGCGGCGCCTGGGTGGCCCCGCCGCTTCCCCCTCTCTCTACGCGCTGCGCGCTAGGGGAGGGGAACGACAGCCTCGCTGCGCGGCGGCGCTTGCTCGCTGTCCCTTGCTGGTGAGCGCCCCTATTTGGGTGCTTCAATTTCAGGAGCTGTTTGCGCTTGTCTATATTGAGTTTTGATTGCTTTTCAAGCTGAAATCAATATCCATCAAGCGCAAGAAGCTATAAAAAATATGGAGATTTGGTCGTGCAAGATGTGATGAACCCTTTGGAGCGCCTGGTCGAGCGTGCCGAGCAATTGATGCAGCGCATCGAGTCCGTGCTGCCCCAGCCCCTGCAGGCGCCCACCGACTGGGGTGCGGCGATTGCCTGGCGCTACCGCAAGCGAGCCAACGGCTGCGGCGTGCTGGAGCCGGTGCGCCATGTGGGTGCCATGCAGTTGTCCGATCTGCAGAACATCGATGTGCAAAAGGAAAAGATTGCCCGCAATACCGAGCAGTTCGTCAGCGGTCGCACGGCGAACAACGTGCTGCTGACAGGCGCGCGTGGCACGGGCAAGTCCTCGCTGATCCGCGCCTGCCTGCACAGCTATGCACCCCAGGGGCTGCGTCTGATTGAGGTGGACAAGGTCGATCTGACCGATCTGCCCGACATCGTCGACGTGGTTGCGGGCCGGAGCGAGAAATTCATCATCTATTGCGATGATCTGAGCTTTGAAGAGGGCGAGCCCGGCTACAAGGCCATGAAATCCATGCTGGATGGCTCGGTTTCCGCTGCCACGCCCAATGTGCTGGTCTATGCCACCAGCAATCGCCGCCATCTGCTGCCCGAGTACATGACGGACAACCTGGCGCAGCAAAAAAGCGAGAACGGCGAGATCCACCCGGGCGAGGTAGTGGAAGAGAAAATCTCCCTGTCCGAGCGCTTCGGTCTCTGGGTGAGCTTCTACCCCTTCAGTCAGGACGAGTATCTGCGCGTGGTGGCGCAGTGGCTGTCAGCGCTGGGCATGGACCTGGCCACCATCGAGGCGGCCAGGCCCGAAGCCCTGGTCTGGGCGCTGGAGCGCGGCTCACGAAGCGGCCGTGTGGCCCACCAGTTCGCGCGCGACTACGCGGGCCGCAACGAGCGCCCCGTGACGGTCAAGAAGCGCATTGAAGATGTGGATGGTCTGGCTGAAGAAGCAGACCTGGAATGAAGAAAGAGTGTTGTGGAAGTGACTGCTGAAACACAGGCGCAGCGCAAGCACACGGAAGTGGCCGTGGGCGTGCTGCTGCGCGAATCCGATGGGGCGCTGCTGATTTCAAGCCGCCCTGCAGGCAAGCCTTATGCCGGCTACTGGGAGTTTCCTGGCGGCAAGCTGGAGGCTGGCGAGAGCGTGGAAGAGGCCTTGCGCCGCGAGCTGATCGAAGAGCTGGGCGTGACCATTGGCCAGGCCCATGCCTGGAAGGTGACCGAGCATGACTACCCGCATGCGCTGGTGCGTCTGCACTGGTGCAAGGTGACGCAATGGACGGGCGAGTTCGAGATGCGCGAGGGCCAGCAGATGGCCTGGCAGCAGTTGCCGCTCGATGTGCACCCGGTCCTGCCGGGCGCCTATCCCGTGCTGCAATGGCTGAGCGAGGAGCGTGGACTGGTCTTTGATCAAAGCCATTACGAGGCGCAGCAGCCCGTGGATTGAAGCGGTATGCGCTTAGTTTTCCGTGCGTGGATCGCCAAACGGTGCATCTTCGGGGGGCGTCTGAGCCGGAACGCGGAACTCTTCATTGCCCCAGGCGCCCAGGTCGATATTGCGGCAACGCTCGCTGCAGAAGGGGCGGAATTTGTTGCTGGGCAAAAAAACGCTGGGGCCGCCGCAGGTCGGGCATTTCACCATGGTGGGGGATTGCTTGTCAGTGCTCATGGCGTAGATGTATCACAGCTGGAAAACACGGGTGGCTGACCCTGAAAGCCATTGAGCCGCAATTTGCGGCTCAATCGGGGCGAGAAGACTGCCGGTGACTTATGCGCAGAGCGTCAGCTCGAAAGAGGCGTCGTCATTGCTGGGCTGAGGCTTGCTGCCATTGGCCAGCCTGAGCAGGCGCACCGATACCAGCAGGCGGTTGCCGCTGATCTCGGGCACCAGATTCAGATGGGGATCTATGCGCAGGCGCAGCAGCTGGAAGCTGCGGCCGGCCGGCATGGCCTGCTGGAACACGCCTTGCTCGGCCACCACGCGCTGGGGGATGCCGGTTTCGCGCAGCAGCTGCAGGATCAGCTCAAGCGCCTGACCCAGGGGGGTCAGCTCGCTGGCCCAGTCTTCGAGGTCGCGCTGGCGGTAGCGCGGATCGAGGTTCTGCCAGGCGTGATAGGCCGGCAGGTCAAAGCTGCAGGTGCCGCCGGGTATGCCCACACGGCTGCGGATGGACATCAGCCATTCGTTTTCGGTCAGCGCCTGGCCGGTCTTGCCGGTCTGTGCATTGATGGTGGCAAAGCAGCTCTCCACCTGGCGCGCCACCTGGTGCAGCATGTGCTGGGAAATATCGGGGTTGTCGCGCAACACGTCCAGCAGGTGCTTCTGGCGCTCCAGATCCTTGATGACGTCGGCCCGCAGATCGCTGCGCGAGGCCACGTCCATGATCTCGAAGATGGTGATCAGGGCGAAATGATGATCGACCGAATGCGCGCGGGTCAGCAGCTCGCGCAGACGGCGATACAGCTGCTCAAGGCGCAGATAAGTTCTCAGACGCTCGTTAAAAGGATATTCGTACAGGATCACGTTTGCTGGGCTCCTCGGGGCGCACAGGAATCAGCGGTCAACGTGCACATGCGGCGATCACACGCACAGGCCAAGCCATGGCCTGCATCATAGCCCGAACCATGCAGCGATTTGATCGGTATATGCGTGGAGAGTTTCGATTGTGACCCCGTCATCGTTATAGATGACCCAGTCGGCCGTGGCCAGACGCTGGGCACGCGTGGCCTGGGCGTCGATGATGGCCTGCACGGCCTCGTGTGTGAGAGCGCTGCGCGCCATGACGCGCTCTGTCTGCGTGCTCTCTCGGCAGTCCACGACCAGCACGCCATCCAGGCGTGTTCGCCAGTGGCCGGACTCGACCAGCAGCGGAATGTCGTGCACGATGAGTTGGCTGCCGGCCGCCACGGCTGCTTCATGCTGCTGCCGGGTCTGCTCGGCGATCAGGGGGTGGAGTATGGCTTCCAGGCGCTGCCGCGCGGACGGATCGGCGAAGACCAGCTCGCGCATGCGGGCGCGGTTGAGGGCGCCCTGCGCGTCGATCAGGTCGGCGCCAAAAGCCTGAGCGATAAGGGGCAGGGCGATGCCGCCGCTTGCCGTCAGGCTGCGTGAGATATGGTCGGCATCAATCAGCGTTGCGCCGCATGCCTGCAGCCTGGCTGCAACGGTGCTTTTGCCGCTGCCGATGCCGCCCGTCAGCCCCAGCCTGAATGGTGAGCGCTCAGGTGCGACTTTCATGGCTTACAGGCCTGCAAAGCTGAGCACCGCTTGCGGGCCCCAGATCAGGCTGACGAAACCGCCGCCGGCGAGAAAGGGGCCGAAGGGCACATAGCCGCCTTCGCGCAGCTGGCTGTTGATCTTGAGTGCAATGCCGATGACGGCACCCACGACCGATGCCATGAGAATGATGGGTACCAGTGCCTGCCAACCAAACCAGGCACCGAGTGCGGCAAACAGCTTGAAGTCGCCGTAGCCCATGCCTTCCTTGCCCGTTGCCAGCTTGAAGGCCCAAAAGACAAGCCATAGCGACATATAGCCTGCGACAGCGCCCCACAGCGATTGCTGCAAAGGTACGCTGGTCCACTGCAGTGCGGAGGCGATCAGGCCGGCCCAGAGCAGGGGCAGAGTGATGGAGTCCGGCAGGAATGTGGTGTCCCAATCTATCAGTGCAAGCGCCAGCAGCGCCGCGCTGAAGCCGCACCAGGCAAAGCCGGTGGCGCTCAGGCCGTCGCGGCCCAGGCAGAAGGCAAACAGCGCGGCGCAGACCAGTTCAACCACCGGGTAGCGCAGGCTGATGGGCTTTTTGCACTCGGCGCAGCGGCCGCGCAGAAACAGATAGCTCAGCACGGGAATGTTCTCGTACCAGGCAATCTGATGGCCGCAATGCGGGCAGCGCGAACGAGGCTGGCTCAGAGTGACAGCAGGCTTGGCCGGCGGCAGCTCGATCCTGGCGCCCTTGTCCTTTTGTTCTTCGGCCCATTGCGCCCCTTCGGCATGCCATTCCTGCTCCATCATCAGAGGCAGGCGGTGGATCACCACATTCAAAAAGCTGCCGATCAGCAAGCCGAGGACGCCGCCGGCAGCGGCATTCAACACCAGTTCGGAAATCATCACACCACTTGACCCATCTTGAAGATAGGCAGATACATGGACACCACGATGCCGCCGATCAAGGTGCCCAGGAAGACGATGATGATGGGCTCCATCAGGCTGGACAGCCCCGCCACCATTTCGTCGACTTCGCTCTCATAGAAATCGGCTGCCTTGCCCAGCATATGGTCGATGGCGCCCGACTCCTCGCCGATGGCACACATCTGCAGCACCATGGAAGGGAAGATATTGGCATTGGCCATGGCAACCGTGAGGCTGGTGCCTGTGGAGACTTCCGACTGAATCCTGTCGGTGGCGTTTCTGTAGAGGTAGTTGCCCGAGGCGCCTCCCACGGAGTCCAGCGCCTCGACCAGCGGCACGCCGGCGGCAAACATGGTGGACAGCGTACGCGTCCAGCGGGCCACGCAGGACTTTTCAATCAGCACGCCGAAGATAGGCAGCTTGAGTATGGCGCGGTCCATGAACTGCTGCACGCGCTCGTTGCGCTTCCAGGCCTGCATGAAGAAATAGAGGCCGCCACCCAGCACGCCGAAGATCAGCCACCAGTACTGCACGAAATACTCACTGATTGCCATCACCAGCAAGGTGGGCGCGGGCAGGTCGGCGCCAAAGGAGGTGAAGACCTCCTTGAAGGCCGGGATCACGAAGATCATGATCACGGTCACCACGACAAAGGCCACGATCATCACCGATATCGGATACATCAGCGCGGACTTGATCTTGGACTTGATGGCTTCCGTCTTTTCCATGTAGGTGGCAAGACGGTCCAGCAGCGATTCCAGAATACCTGCGGCCTCGCCGGCCTCCACCAGGTTGCAGTAGAGGTTGTTGAAATAGAGCGGAAACTTGCGAAAGGCCGCGCTCAGCGAGGTGCCGGTTTCCACGTCTGAGCGGATGTCGTTGAGCAGCTTGGTGACATTGGGATTGGTGTTGCCTCGGCCCACGATGTCGAAAGACTGCAGCAGCGGCACGCCGGCCTTCATCATGGTGGCCAGCTGGCGCGTGAACAGCGCAATGTCCTTGGGCTTGATCTTCTTGCCGCCGCGGGTCCTGCGCTTCTTGATCTTGGACGGAGTCACGCCCTGGCGGCGCAGCATGGCCTGGATCTGATTTTCTCCACCGGCACGAGTCTCGCCGCGAACGATCTTGCCGTTGCGGTCCTTACCTTCCCACTCGAAGAGAAATTCCTTGATTCCCTTGGACGCTGCGCTTGCCATGGCGTTCCCTCACTGATACTGGTTTTATTCGTTGGTGACAGCCAGCACTTCTTCGAGTGAGGTCAGACCCAACTTGACTTTATGCAGGCCCGAGCCACGCAGAGAGCGTACTCCTTCGGCCTTTGCCTGTTCGGCAATCTCCAGAGCGCTGCCGTCACGCAAGATGATGCGTTGAATTTCTTCGCTGATGGGCATCACCTGATAGATACCGACACGTCCCTTGTAGCCGTTGTTGCAGGCCGGGCAGCCGACAGGCTTGTAGCTGACCCAGCTGCCGTTGAGTTCTGCTTCATCGTAGCCCGCTTCGAGCAGGGCCTCATGCGGTATGTCGGCAGGTTCCTTGCACTGCGCGCACAGGCGTCGCGCCAGACGCTGGGCGGTGATCAAAATCACGCTGGAGGCAATATTGAAAGGGGCGATGCCCATATTGCGCATGCGCGTCAGCGTGGTCGGAGCGTCATTGGTGTGCAGCGTGGACAGCACCAGGTGACCGGTCTGGGCGGCCTTGATCGAGATGTCGGCGGTTTCCAGGTCGCGGATTTCGCCGACCATGATGATGTCCGGGTCCTGGCGCAGAAAGGATTTGAGCGCAGCAGCAAAGGTCAGGCCAGCCTTCTCGTTCACATTGACCTGGTTGACGCCGGGCATGTTGATTTCGGAGGGGTCTTCGGCGGTGGCAATGTTCACGCCCGGCTGGTTGAGCAGGTTCAGGCAGGTGTAGAGCGACACGGTCTTGCCCGAGCCCGTGGGGCCGGTGACCAGAATCATCCCGTAGGGGCGGCTGATGGCCTTGAGCAGGCGCTCTTTTTCCTCGGGCTCGTAGCCCAGGGCGTCGATGCCCATCTTGGCCGAGCTCGGGTCCAGGATACGGATCACGATCTTCTCGCCAAACAGCGTGGGCAAGGTGCTGACACGAAAGTCGATGACGCGGTCGGGGCCGACCTTGAGCTTCATGCGGCCGTCCTGCGGAACGCGTTTCTCCGAGATGTCCAGGCGCGAGATCACCTTGATGCGCGAAGCCAGCTTGTCCTTGATCGCGATAGGAGGAGAGGCTATCTCGCGCAGTTCGCCGTCGATGCGAAAGCGCACGCGGTAATTGTGTTCGTAGGGCTCGAAATGCAAGTCGGATGCGCGCATATTGAAGGCGTCCAGCAGCATCTTGTGCAGAAACTTGACGACCGGCGCATCCTCGACCTCGGCGCCGACGGTATTGTCTTTTTCCTCGGGGGCATCCTCGATCTTGACGTCGTCAAAGTCAAAGTCTCCGGAGCTGGAATAGGAGTCCAGCGATTCGCTGACGCTCTTGCCGGTCTGCTCGACGAGCTTTTGCAGCTTGTCGGCCTCGACAACCACCCAGTCCACCAGTAACTGAGTCGTGAATTTGATCTGTTCGGCAGCTTCCTGCTGAGTGGGGTCTGCCGTGGCGATGGTGAGCCGATTGCCGCGCTTGCTGATTGCCAGCACACGATAGGCGTTGCTGATTTTCGGGTCCAGCAGCTCGCGCGGAAGTTGCTGGACGTCGATGGCGTTGAGGTCCAGCAGCGGAGTGCTGAACATCATGGAAATGGTTTCGGCAATTTCCAGCGCGCTGATTTCGCCAGACTGGCTGAGCTCGGTAATGAACGGGGTCTTGCCTGTGGCGGCTTTCTTGGCAGCGTTCTCGGCGGCTTGCTGCGAAACCTTTCCTGCAGAAATCAGGGCTCTGCCTAGACCAGGGATGGCGATGGGCGCAGGGGCGTTCTTTTGCAGATTGTCGGCAGCGGCCATGTATCCAAGTCTGGGAGGGGTGGGAGAGGACCTATCCTACCATTCTTGTTGTGACAAACGACAGGTCGCCCCAGGCGCATGCATGCGTCAATGCCGCGTCATTGGACATGGCGCAAGAAACTGCGACAAAAATGAAATTGGTCGGGGTGAGAGGATTCGAACCTCCGGCCTCTACGTCCCGAACGTAGCGCTCTACCAGGCTAAGCTACACCCCGCAGGCTTTGTTTGTGGAGCACCGTGATGCACCTGGCGATTCAGGTGCGGCGCTCCAAAAGCTGAGAAGCCAATTGTAGCAAACTTGCGGTGTATGTATTGCTTGGCAGCGAAGCCAAAGCATCAATGGCGCGCTGAGCTTCCGCGTGCGCGGCGGCTCGGGCAACGTCCAGGGCGCCGGTGCTGCGCACGATTTCCACTACGGCATCCAGTTGATCCGTAGAGCCTTGTTCGATGGCGTTGCGCACGATGGCAGCCTGCTCGGCGTTGCCGCGCTGCATGGCGGCGATCAGGGGCAGGGTGCATTTGCCTTCGCGCAGGTCATCGCCCAGGTTCTTGCCCATTTCCTGAGCGTTGCCGGTGTAGTCGAGCACATCGTCAATGATCTGGAATGCCGTTCCAAGTGCCTGGCCGTAGGCTGCACAGGCTTGCTCCACTTCGGGCGTGGCACCCGCCAGCACGGCTGCCAGCTGTGCGCTGGCCTCGAATAGCTGGGCGGTCTTGGAGCGGATGACGTGCAGATAACCGGCCTCATTCAGCGAAGCATCATGAGTGTTGATGAGCTGCTGGACTTCGCCTTCTGCGATCACGTTGGTGGCGTCGGACAGAATCTGCAGCACACGCATGCTGCCCACTTCCACCATCATCTGGAAGGAGCGGGTGTGCAGAAAGTCTCCGACCAGAACGCTGGCAGGGTTGCCAAAGGTCTCGTTGGCCGTGGCCCTGCCACGACGCAGCGTGGATTCGTCCACCACATCGTCGTGCAGCAAGGTCGCGGTGTGAATCAGCTCCACCACGGCGGCCAGGATGTATTTGCTCTTGGCCTGGTGGCCCAGGGCGCCGGCGATCAGCAGCAGCAGTGCCGGGCGCAGGCGCTTGCCGCCGGCGGCAATGATGTATTGGGAGATCTGTGCGATCAGGGGGACGCTGGTTGTCAGTCGCTGAGCAATGACGATATCCACTTCGCGCATGTCATCTGCGATCAAGGCAAGCGGATTGGATGTGGAAATTTCTGTAGTCAAGGTGATGAACCGCCAAGTGGACTCACGATTATAGGAAGATGCAACAGGATTTTGCGTGGTGCCCTCAGAGCCCGTTCAAGTGAACAGAGGCTTTGCGAGCGGTCTGCGGCCTTGCAGTCGCTTGCAAGGAGCAGGCCTTGCCGTGCGCCTGCGGCTGGCATCTCGTTTCGCGCGCCGCCAGGGGTCAGGGGCGCGGCTTGCGGAGATCCCGAAGCGCTTCCTGGGGGTATGGCGGCAGAGAAAATGCATGCGTGCTAGAATTGCCGGCTCCGTGAAAATCATTTCATGGAACTCTCAAAATTTAGAGGTTTTCAATGTACGCAGTCATAAAAACCGGCGGCAAGCAGTATCGCGTTGCAGCTGGCGAAAAGATCAAGGTAGAACAGATTGCTGCGGACGTAGGCCAGGAAATCGTGATCGACCAAGTTTTGGCCGTCGGCAACGGCGCTGAAATCAAGGTTGGTGCCCCCCTGGTGTCCGGTGCATCTGTAAAGGCAACTGTGGTTGCTCACGGCAAGCACGACAAAGTGCACATCTTCAAGATGCGCCGTCGTAAGCACTATCAAAAGCGCCAAGGCCATCGTCAGCAGTTCACCGAACTGCAAATCGTGGCAATCGCTGCTTAATTTTAGGAGCTAAGTCATGGCACAGAAAAAAGGCGGCGGCTCTACGCGTAACGGACGTGATTCCAAGCCAAAAATGCTGGGCGTGAAGGCCTTTGGTGGCGAGCTGGTGACAGCTGGTTCCATCATCGTGCGTCAGCGCGGCACCAAGTTCCACCCCGGTGAGAACGTTGGCGTGGGCAAGGATCACACCCTGTTTGCACTGGTTGACGGCCACGTGTCGTTCGGTGTGAAGGGCGCTCTGTCCAAGCAAACAGTCAACATCACGGCTGCATAAGTCGTCTTTGACTCAAACAAAGCCCCGACTTGTCGGGGCTTTGTTGTTTGAAAAGGCTCCAGGCAGCAGATTTCTGGCAGATGGGGCATGGTAATAGACCACTCAGGTGTGGCCCGGGGCTTCTGGTGCACACCGATTTTGTAGACTGGATGCCTCATGAAGTTCGTTGACGAAGCTTTTATCGACATTGCAGCCGGTGACGGCGGCAATGGTTGCGTGTCTTTCCGGCACGAAAAATACAAGGAATTTGGCGGCCCCGACGGTGGCGACGGTGGCCGTGGCGGTCATGTGTACGCCGTGGCCGATGTGAACCTGAACACGCTGGTGGATTACCGCTATTCGCGTCGCCACGAGGCCAAGCGCGGTCAGCACGGCATGGGCTCCGACATGTTTGGTGCGGCCGGTGACGACATCACGCTGAACATGCCCGTGGGCACCATCATCAGCGATGCGGATACCGGCGAGGTGCTGTTCGAGCTGCTCGAGCCCGGCCAGGTCATCACCATCGCCAAGGGCGGTGACGGCGGTTTCGGCAATCTGCGTTTCAAGAGCGCCATCAACAGGGCGCCGCGCCAGAAGACTCCCGGCTATCCCGGCGAGCGCCGCAACCTGAAGCTGGAGCTCAAGGTGCTGGCCGATGTGGGCCTGCTGGGCATGCCCAATGCCGGAAAGTCCACTTTCATCACGGCCGTCTCCAACGCCCGCCCCAAGATTGCCGACTATCCCTTCACCACCTTGCATCCCAATCTGGGTGTGGTGCGCGTGGCCGCCGAGCAGAGCTTTGTGGTGGCCGACATCCCGGGTCTGATCGAGGGCGCCTCCGAAGGTGCTGGCCTGGGTCACCAGTTCCTGCGCCATCTGCAGCGCACACGTCTGTTGCTGCATATCGTGGACATTGCACCGTTCGACGAGGGCGTGGATCCGGTCGAGCAGGCCAGGGCCATCGTGGCCGAGCTCAAGAAGTACGACGCCGAGCTCTACGACAAGCCGCGCTGGCTGGTGCTCAACAAGCTGGACATGGTTCCCGCAGAGGAGCGTGCCGCCAAGGTCAAGGACTTCGTCAAGCGCTTCAAGTGGAAGGGCCCGGTCTACGAGATCTCGGCGCTGACCCGCGAAGGCTGCGAACCGCTGATCCGCAAGATCTACGAGCATGTGCACAACCAGCAACTGGCGGAGCAGGCTCCCAAGGAGATCGATCCTCGTTTTGCGGGAGGCGAGGATTCTGCTCTGGATATGACCGATCCGCGTTTCGCCTCTTACGATCCGGAATAAGCTAGAGGGTATAACCCAGCAGCGCACTTGGTGCGCTGTTTTGCTTTGAATTTAATAGCTGCTTGCGCTTTATTCATAGGCGTTTGAGGCCTAAAACACTGTAAATTCTCATGTCTTCCAATGTGCTGCGTGATGCCCGTCGCATCGTCGTCAAAGTCGGCTCCAGCCTGGTTACGAATGAAGGTCGTGGCCTGGATGAGGCCGCCATTGAAGAGTGGAGCCGCCAGTTGGCGGCATTGGTGAATGGTGAAGACGGCGTCAAGCGCGAAGTCATCATGGTCTCCAGCGGCGCCATTGCCGAAGGCATGAAGCGACTGGGCTGGGCCACGCGTCCGACCGAGGTGCATGAGTTGCAGGCCGCTGCTGCCGTCGGTCAGATGGGGCTGGCCCAGATGTACGAGACCAAGCTGCGCGGCGAAGGCGTGCCCAGTGCCCAGGTGCTGCTGACCCATGCGGATCTGGCCGATCGCGAGCGCTATCTGAACGCCCGCACCACGCTGCTGACACTGCTGCAACTGGGCGTGGTGCCCGTCATCAACGAGAACGACACGGTGGTGATCGACGAGATCCGCTTTGGCGATAACGACACCCTGGGCGCGCTGGTGGCCAATCTGGTCGAAGCCGATGCCCTGGTCATCCTGACCGATCAGCGCGGCCTCTACAGCGCCGATCCGCGCAAGAACCCCGATGCCAGGTTCATCGACGTGGCCGAAGCCGGCAACCCCGAGCTGGAAGCCATGGCCGGCGGAGCGGGCCTGTCCATCGGCACCGGCGGCATGATCACCAAGATCCTGGCGGCCAAGCGTGCAGCGGGCTCCGGTGCTTCCACCGTGATCGCCTGGGGACGTGAAAAAGACGTGCTGCTGCGCCTGACGCGTGGCGAGTCCATTGGCACGCTGCTGGTCGCCAACACGCACAAGATGCAGGCGCGCAAGCAGTGGATTGCCGACCATCTGCAGCTGCGTGGTTCGGTGACCGTGGATGCGGGTGCCGTCTCCAAGCTGCGTGATGAAGGCAAGAGCCTGCTGCCCATAGGCATGATCATCGTGGAGGGCGATTTCTCGCGCGGCGAAGTGATTGCAGTGCGTGATGAGAACGGCGCCGAGATCGCCCGTGGTCTGGCCAGCTATGCCAGCGCCGAGGCGCGGCTGCTGTGCCGCAAGAGCTCCTCGGAGATCGAAGCGCTGCTGGGCTACTCGGCCGGCCCCGAAATGATGCATCGCGACAATATGGTGGTGGCCGGACACTGAGCCTGGGCCGCCGACAAAAAAGCCGTAATGCTGCGAGGCATTACGGCTTTGTTCATTGCAGAGGCTTGTGGTCGGGCGGATTGTCTATGCCGGTCTGCGGGTCCGGGTCAAAACTGGCACCGGGCGGCAGCTCTATGCCGGGGTTGATACGAAAGCTCCCTGTGCGGGCGGGGTACATGACCTGATGGTGCTGCCCCGGATGGGCAGTGCTGCCGGTGGTCTGGCCTGCCTCCTGCTCGCGCGGCCGCATGCCGCTGCGCAGATAGCGGTTGCGCTGCTGCTCGCCGCGCGGTAAAAAGCGCGCGAGCTCGGTCAACGCCATTTCATAGACGCCGCGTTTGAATTCGACCACCACATCCAGAGGAACCCAGTAGTCATTCCAGCGCCAGGCATCAAACTCAGGGTGGTCGGTGGCACGCAGGTTCAAGTCCCAGTCATGCCCAACCAGTTGAAGCAAAAACCATATCTGCTTCTGGCCTTTGTAATGCCCGCGCGCGTCGCGGCGGATGTACCTGTCTGGCACCTCGTAGCGCAACCAGTCCCTGGTGCGGGCAACCACGCGAACGTGATTGGGCTTCAGCCCCACTTCCTCGTGCAGCTCGCGGAACATGGCTTGCTCGGGTGTCTCACCCCGATCAATGCCACCTTGCGGAAACTGCCAGCTGTGGGTGCGAATGCGTTTTCCCCAGAACACCTGGTTTCTTTGGTTGAGCAGGATGATGCCGACGTTCGGGCGAAATCCGTCCCGGTCAAGCATAATCAAACCCCAAATTTTTGAATTGTGTTCATTATGCATGGCCCCTTGTGATCGACAAGCGGGCCATGCCTATTTCCACTGAATTGCCAGTTCCATGAAAGCCTCCCAATTTCTCATCTCCACCCTGAAAGAAGCTCCGGCCGATGCCGAAGTGGTCAGCCACAAGCTCATGATGCGGGCTGGCATGATCAAAAAGCTGGGTGCTGGCATTTACAACTACATGCCCATGGGCTTGCGCGTGATCCGCAAGGTCGAGGCCATCGTGCGCGAGGAAATGAACCGCGCCGGTGCCATCGAAACCACCATGCCCGTGGTGCAGCCCGCTGAGCTGTGGCAGGAAACCGGCCGCTTCGAGAAGATGGGCCCCGAGCTGCTGCGCATCCAGGATCGCCATGGCCGTGATTTCGTGATCCAGCCCACTTCCGAAGAAGTGGTCACCGATATCGCGCGCCAGGAGTTCAAGAGCTACAAGCAGCTGCCCAAGAACCTCTACCAGATCCAGACCAAGTTCCGTGACGAGCGCCGTCCGCGCTTCGGCCTGATGCGCGGTCGCGAGTTCATCATGAAGGACGCCTATTCCTTCGACAAGGATCGCGATGCGGCCCAGATCAGCTACCAGACCATGCGCGAAGCCTATAAGCGCATCTTCGATCGCTTCGGTCTGCAGTACCGCGCCGTGCGTGCTGATTCGGGCGCCATCGGTGGCGATCTGAGCGAGGAGTTCCAGGTCATCGCTTCCACGGGCGAGGACGCCATCGTCTACTGCCCGAGCAGCGACTACGCGGCCAATATCGAGAAGGCCGAGAGCCTGGCGCCCGCCCAGGCCCGTCCTGCCGCCGCGCAGGCCCTGCAAAAGGTCGCCACACCCGGCAACAGCACCTGCGAAGCCGTGGCCGAGCAGCTGGGCCTGCCTCTGGCGCAGACCGTGAAGTCGCTGGTGCTGGCCACGGACGAGCTCGACGACAAGGGTCTGATCGTGAAGACGCAGGTGTGGCTGCTGCTGCTGCGCGGCGATCATGAGATGAACGAGATCAAGGTCGGCAAGGTCGAGGGCCTGGCGGGCTTCCGTTTCGCGACCGTGGGCGAGATCGAAGAGCATTTCGGCACCAAGCCCGGCTATCTGGGCCCCATCGGTCTGAAGAAGCCCGTGAACATCGTGGTGGACCGCGATGTGGCCGTGATGGCCGACTGGGTCTGCGGCGCCAACGAGGAAGATTTCCACATCACCGGCGTGAACTTCGGCCGTGATCTGCCTGAGCCCGCCGTGGTGGCTGATCTGCGCAACGTGGTGGCGGGCGACCGTTCGCCCGACGGCGCGGGTGAGCTGGCGATTGAGCGCGGCATTGAAATCGGCCATGTGTTCTACCTGGGCACCAAGTATTCCAAGGCCATGGATGCGACCTTTCTGGGCGACAACGGCAAGCCGCAGCACTTCGAGATGGGTTGCTACGGGATTGGCGTGACCCGCCTGCCCGCCGCTGCCGTGGAGCAGAACCACGACGAGCGCGGCATGATCTGGCCCGATGCGATTGCGCCGTTCACCGTGGTGATCTGCCCCATCGGCATGGGTCGCAGCGAGGCCGTGAAGACCGAGGCCGAGAAGCTCTACGGCGAGCTGCTGGCACTGGGCGTGGACGTGATCCTGGATGACCGCGACGAGCGCCCCGGTGCCATGCTGGCCGACTGGGAGCTGATCGGCGTGCCCCACCGCGTGGTGCTGGGCGACCGTGGCCTGAAGGAAGGCGTGGTCGAGTACCAGCAGCGCCGTGACACAGAAGCCACAAAGCTGGCGACCAATGAGGTGCTGGGTCACCTCAAGAGCCGCCTGGGCTTGTAAGCTGCTTCAATGCCGGAAATCCTCCTCAGCCGCCGCTCCTGCCTGACTGCCGCAGCCTCGCTAGCCGTTCCATCGGCGGGCTGGATGCTGCCGCACACCGCATGGGCGGGCGGTCAGCTGGAGGAGCCGCTGGCGGATTCGGTACGTACGGCCCTGAGTGCAGCGGTGGCCGGCTCCGGGGCTCCGCCCGAGCTGGAGTTCACCTCCACGGAGGCGCGCATGAGCTATCTGCGCTGGCTGGTGGCTTGCAGCGACAAGCTGGCCAAGCGCAAGCCCGATCCTCAGGTCCGGCGCGAGTTCTTGCAGACCGTCTGGTATGAGTCCAAGCGCGCGGGCCTTGATGTGTCCATGGTCATGGGCCTGATTCAGGTGGAGAGCGGCTATCGCAAATACGCCATCTCCAGCGTGGGTGCGCGCGGCTATATGCAGATCATGCCGTTCTGGATGCGGCTGATCGGTGACGGCGATATCGGCAAGCTGTTCCACATGCAGACCAATCTGCGCTTTGGCTGCGTGATCCTGCGCCACTACATGGATCGCGAAAAGGGCGATGCCTATATGGCGCTGGGCCGCTACAACGGCAGCCGGGGCCAGCCCCAGTATCCGAATGCCGTGTTCGGCGCGCAGCGGCGCTGGCTGGTGGAAGAGCCGCAGTCGGTCTGATACCGTCGCGATATACAGAAAAAAGAGAGCGCCTAGCGCTCTCTCTTCATTGGTTTCAGCAATAAAAGAGCCTGAAGTCCTTTGGGGGTAAGCGCAAAAAGCTACTGATTCAGGAGTGATTGCTTTTGCTGGCCTGGGCCTGGGCGGCGCTGCCCTGTACCTTGGCCGCAGCGGCCGCCGAAGGTGCGGCAGATTCGGCCGCGGGCTCGGGCAGCTGGGTCACCATGACCTGGTCGATGCGGTAGCTGTCCACGTCCAGCACTTCAAACTTGTAGCCGCCCCAGATCACCGCATCGGTGCGGCGCGGCACGCGGCGCAGCATGACCATCAGGAAGCCGCCCAGGGTTTCGTATTCATCGTCATGCGGCATATCGTCCAGTTGCAGCACGCGCATCACATCCTCGACGGGGGTGACGCCGTCGATCAGCCAGGAATGCTCGTCGCGGCGGATGATCTGCTCTTCCTCGTCAGAAGGGCTGACCAGATCGCCCATCACCGTGCTCATCACATCGTTCAGGGTGACGACACCGACGACGCGGCTGTACTCGTTGACGATGACGGCAAAGTCTTCGTGCACCATGCGGAACTGCTCCAGCACCTCTGCAAGACTCAGTCGGTCGGGCACGATGAGCACCTTGTGAATCAGCGATCCATCCTGCAGGGACAGGGGCTGGTTGTTGAGCGCGCGCTGGAACAGGTCCTTGGCGTCGACATAGCCGATCACATGGTCGATATCGCCGTCGCAGACCGGGTAGGTGGAGAAGGGCTCCTCGGCAATGCGGGCGCGAATGATGGCGTCGGCGTCATCCTTGAAGAAAAAGGCAATGCGCTCGCGCTGCGTCATGGCCGAGGCCACGATGCGCGAGTCCAGCTCGAACACGTTGGCAATCACCTGCTGCTCGCGGGCGGCCAGCACGCCGGCCTTGGTGCCCGCTTCGGTCATGGCCAGGATGTCGTCGCTGGTGATGCGCTCGTCGCGCGTGGCAGGCAGGCCGAGCAGGCGAAACAGGGTGTCGGTCGCCAGGTTGTAGAACCAGATGATGGGCTTGAAGATCACCACAAACCAGCGCATGGGCGCGAGCACGCGCACCACATAGCGCTCGGGCTCGTTCATGCTGATGCGGCGCGGCAACAGGTCGGCCAGCAGGATGAAGGCCGAGGTGACTATGAAAAACGAGAGCAGGAACCCGAGCGTCGTCGAGAGGCTGGGCGAGAACCAGATCGAGAAAAATTCGGTCAGCGCGGGGCTGAACGCCCCCTCGCCCACGATGCCGCCGAGGATGGCGACGGCATTCTGTCCCACTTGCACCACGGTGAAATATTCGCCCGGCTGCTCCTGTACGCGCAGGGCATGCTCAGCTCCCTCATTGCCATCGTCGGCCATCTGGCGCAGGCGCAGGCGGCGGGAGGCGGCCAGAGAAATCTCCGCCACAGAGAAAAAGGCGCTGAGCAGAATCAGCAGAACAATCACCGCAAGGCTTTGGGACACACTCATAGGCAGGGCTGCTGCGGCACGTCGACGTGCCTGCGGCCGGTTATCAAGGAGTCTCTATTCGACCACATAAAGCCTGTGGCAGGCAGCTGTACTGGCTTCAGGACTGAAGCGCGGCTGCCGAATGGGCCATGCGTGCCAGTGCATCGGCCTCGGTATTGCGGTGTCTGGGCACCCATTGCAGCACCAGCTCGTCAAAGCCCTGCATCTGTGCACGGGCGGCCTCGAACAGCTGGCTGAGCCGCACAATCGGCCGCGCCGGCTTGGCCATGGGCGGGCCGAGCTGCTCCAGCAGCACCCGGGAGTCGGTGCGCACGGTCAGGCTGCGCGCGCCGAGATCGCGTGCCAGCGTCAGGGCCGCCATCAGGGCACGCAGCTCGGCTTCGTTGTTGCAGCCGCTGCGGTGCAGATCCTGCGACAGCGTATGGCGACTGCCATCGGGCAGCTGCAGCAACACGCCCAGGCTCATGGGGCCGGGGTTGGGCAGGGCGCTGCCATCGACATGGATGCAGCAGTGGTGGGCGGGCGCGGGTTTGGGGGGCGGCATGAAAAAAGCCACCGGGGGCCGGTGGCTTGCAGGCAGCTTGGTCTTACTTGGCGGCCAGCACTTGCTGCAGCTCGCCCGATTCGTACATCTCCATCATGATGTCCGAGCCGCCGATGAATTCGCCCTTGATGTAGAGCTGGGGGATGGTGGGCCACTGGCTGTAGTCCTTGATGCCCTGGCGGATTTCCTGGTCTTCCAGCACGTTCACGGTGGCGATGGACTTGGCATCCACACCGCAGGCCTTGAGGATCTGGATGGCACGGCCGGAGAAGCCGCACTGAGGGAAGCTGGCGTTGCCCTTCATGAACAGCAGGATGTCGTTGTTCTTGACCAGGTCGTCGATGCGTTGTTGAGTGTTGCTCATAGTGGGCTCCGGATTTTGGAAATGGCGGTACCAGCCGCGATGTCTGCAATTATTTCACCGACCGCAAGCAATGCGATGCTGTGAGGAAATCTTGCTGCCTGTTTATCTGGGGGCTCAGTTCTGGAAATCAAGCCTTGTCAGGGCGACAGCCGCCCGTGCAGCGCGCAATGCCGGCCAGGTCGTGGCGGTGCTGGACCTGCCCGAAGCCTGCATCCCGCATCAGCCGCGCCACGTCTTCGGCCTGATCCCAGCCATGCTCGAAAAGCAGCCAGCCGCCGGCCTTCAGGTGTGCCGGGGCCTGCTCGATGATGCTGCGTATGTCTTCCAGCCCATCTGCGCCGCTGGCCAGGGCCGACAGTGGTTCGTGGCTCAGCGCCGCCAGATGCGGGTCGTCGGCGCGGATATAGGGCGGATTGCTGACGATCAGATCGACAGGTTCCTGCCCGTTCAAGGGCTCCAGCCAGCTGCCGTGGGCGAACTGCACGGGCAGTTGGAGCCGGGCGGCGTTGCTGCGGGCCACGGCCAGGGCATCGGCGCTGGCGTCCACGGCAATGACCCGGGCTGCGGGGCGCTGGCTTTGCAGGGCCAGGGCAATGGCACCACTGCCGGTGCCCAGGTCGACGACGCGAACCGGCTGCCCTTCAGGCATGAGCTCCAGCGCCCAGTCCACCAGGGTCTCGGTATCGGGGCGCGGGTCCAGCACCCGGCTGTCCACGGCCAGATTCAGGCCATAGAACTCTTTGCTTCCGGTCAGGTAGGCGACAGGCGTGCCTTGCTGGCGCAGGGCGCACAGCTGGCCCCAGCGGGCCTGCTGCTCGGCGTTCAGCATATCGCCGTCATGGGTGATGAGCCAGGCGCGGGCATGCGCTGGCTGCTGCATCAAGTGCAGCAGCAGCATCTGTGCATCGACACGTGCCAGCCCTTGGCTGGCGGCTTGCTGCAGGGCTTGAGCGACGGAGAAAGTGGGGGGCGAGGGTTCGGTCATGGCTTGGCCGGTGGCCATCTTCTTCGGAAATTCAGTAAGGGTATACCTCGGGGGCACCCGCCTTGTAGCGCCTGCCGTACAACTGGGTCGACGACTGGCCGGGCTCCAGCATGGGGCGCGAGCGTATACCGAGCAACAGATGCTCCAGCGCCTGCTGAAGATTCTCGCCCTCGAAGCACATGCCTACAAAAGACCAGCCAAAGCAGCGTCCATCGCCCGCCATCAGCAACTGGCCGTGCCCATGGTGCACTTCGGCAAGTGGTATCAGCCGGGTGTTCAGGCGCTGTTCCCAGCAGAGCAGGGCGTCGTCCGCATCTTCGCTGGTGAAATGCGCTTCGCGCCAGTCAAACTCTATATCGCTGCTGGCGCATTCCCGGCCCTTGCCCACCTGGCCGATGTGCAAGCCTGCCAGGCTCTGCAGCGCAGCCACGGCGGGGTGGCAGGCCAGACTGGGCTGTTGGTCCAGAGCGCTCCGGATAAGCGCGGGTATGGCGACCTCGCGCTGCGGGGTCCAGCCCTGGGCTTGCAGCAGCTCCACAACAACAGGTGACTCGAAATTCAGCATGGCGGATTCTTAACGTTGGGGTGCCGAGATGAAGGGGCGCGACTGCAGGATGATGAGCTGATCGCCCTGCACGGCCCACTCGATGTCCTGATCCTTGCCGCCAAAGCGCTGCTTGATGCCGGCTCCTGCGCGGGCCAGTCGCTGCACCAGTGCGTCGCTGAGCACGGCGCGGCCGGGCGCAACCGCCACTTCACGCACGCCGCCCCTGTCATCCAGCTGCAGGGCCACATCGTCCTGGGAGCGGTTGAGCACCTGCACGGCCTTGCTGCGGCTGGAGTAGAGGATCTGCTCTGCAACCCGCCGGCCCTCGACCACGCGGATGCCTATGCCGCGCTTGGCGGCGATATAGCTCATGTAGCGGTGCGAGGCATCGAAGGGGTCGCGGGTGATCATCACCCCCGATGCCGAGGAGTCCACGGCTTTTTGTACCAACACCGACATCATCACCTGCGCGTCGTCGATGCCCGCTGCCTGTCTGGCTTCCCAGGCCTCGAAGTTGTAGACAGAGGCCCAGACCTTGCGCACCGCAGCAGCCAGATCCGTGCCGCTGCGTACATTGGGCACGGTGGTGTACAGGCCTGCTCCGCTGAAGTTGGGCAGGTCCTCGGAGCTGGAGGAGCTGCGTACGAACACGCCCTGGCTGCCCAGCTGGCCGGACCAGCGCTGCGCCCAGGCATCGGCCACGGCCGGGCTGACGGGCCATTGCTCGATTTCGGCCTGCAGCGCGGACAGGGCTTGCCTTCGGATGCCTGCATCCGTCGCAAAATCGGGCTGCTGGCGCATGCGGGCAATGCGCTCGGCCAGGCCGTTGGCGCGCATGAAGTCGGCATAGGCGGCAAACGGAATGCAAAAGCCGTCGGGCACGCTGACGTCCGCCAGGCGGGCGGACTGGATCTCGCCCAGATTGGCGGCCTTGGCACCGCAGCGGCGGCGATCCGCGCTGCGCAGGGCGGCCAGAGGCACCAGCTCGCTGCGGCGCAGATCGGGCTGCAGCAAGACCTTGCGGCCCTTGGCGGGCTGGCGCAGTGCCTGCTGCTGCGCGCTTTGCTGTTCGGCAGCCGTGGCGGCGCGCAGCGCAAAGCTGGCGGGCTGTACGTCGATATGCACCCAGCGGCCGTTGAAGGCAGCGTATTGCTCGGCCGCTTTTTGCACATAGGCATTGGGTATGCCCCAGCCGCGCGCCAGCAAATTGACATGAGACAGCACGGTTGACGGCCTTTCCGTCACCACGCCGGCCACGGGCGGCAAGCTGATGGGCACTTCGCGCAGCAGCACGATGTCATTGGGCTGAAGATCACTCACCTCTTCAGCCTGGTTCAGGATGCGCAGCCGGCCCACGGCCTGACCCTGGTTCAGCGGCAGATAGGTCTGGGCACCCAGCAGCTGGGCCTGGGTGACTGCTGCAATACCGGCTTGCTGGGCCACGGCTTCTTGCTGAGTGGAGTTGGCCTTGAAGCGCACAGGGGCGAAGAAGCCGGTTTTCAGTGCAGCCGCCGTGGTCTGCAGCAGCTCGGGCGTGAGCTGGTCGCCCTCCCAGAACTCGTAGCTGTAGTCCTTGAGCGCGGGCTGCCAGCTCAGCGTGCCCAGGATGAAGCGGCGGCCCGGTTCGCGGTAATTGCGGTTGAGCGCAGGCTTGCCGCCCTGCAGCAGGCCTTTGGCACGCAGAAAATCTTCGTGAAACGCATAGCGCGGCGTGTTGATGAAATGCAGTGGTGCACTCTTGCTGTGGCGGTCGATCACAAACAGCACATGGGGCATGGCGCTGGCTGGCTCGAAGATACGGGCCATGCGATCGAAATCGGCGCGGCTGGCCAGCGCCGGAAGGCTGGCAGCAGCGCTGCGGTTGCCGCTGGCGTCGACCGGGCTTCCCGCGCCCGAGTCATAGGCCGATGGCTTGCGCAATGCCTGAGCCTGGGCGGCGGTCGATGCGAACAACAGGCCCGATAGCAAAGCAGAAACCAGAGTCGGCAAAAAGCGCTGTGTCATCTTGAAATTGTTCCCATTGCTGGCGAGTCGTTCGAGCGGGCCGGGTTCGAGCCGGCTGCCGCCTGGCTGTCCCCTGCCGCAGGGCAATGCCTGTGGCCTCAGGATGCGGCCAGCTCTGCCAGCAGCTCGGCCTCGCGTGCATGTTGCAGGGCCTGGATCACATCGCCCAGATCGCCTTCCATCACGGCCAGCAGCTTGTACAGCGTGAGGTTGATGCGGTGGTCGGTGAGGCGGCCCTGGGGAAAGTTGTAGGTGCGGATGCGGTCGCTGCGGTCGCCCGAGCCGATCAGGCCCTTGCGCATGGCCGCTTCCTTGGCGGCCCGCTCGCTGCGTTCCTTTTCCTGGATGCGGGCCTGCAGCACCTGCAGAGCCTTGGCCTTGTTGCTGTGCTGGCTGCGGCCGTCCTGGCATTCGGCCACGATGCCCGTGGGCAGGTGGACCACGCGCACGGCGGAGTCGGTCTTGTTGATATGCTGGCCGCCGGCACCGCTGGCGCGAAAGGTGTCGATGCGCAGATCGGCGGGATTGAGCGTGATGGCCTCGGCTTCGTCGGGTTCCGGCATCACGGCCACGGTGCAGGCGCTGGTGTGGATGCGTCCCTGGGTTTCAGTGGCGGGCACACGCTGCACGCGGTGGCCGCCCGACTCGAAGCGCAGCGCGCCGTACACGTTGTCGCCCTCGATGCGCAGCACGACTTCCTTGTAGCCGCCGATTTCGTTTTCGCTGGCGCTCATCACTTCCACCTTCCAGCCCACGTTGGTGGCGTAGCGGGTGTACATGCGGGTCAGGTCGCCGGCAAACAGGGCCGACTCGTCACCACCCGTGCCGGCGCGGATTTCGACAAAGGCGGGGCGGGCATCGTCGGGGTCCTTGGGCAGCAGCAGGCGCTGCAGCTCGTCCTCGAGCTTGATCAGCTCGGCCTCGCCGCTGCCGATCTCCTCCTGCGCCATTTCGGCCATGTCGGGGTCGTCCAGCATGTCACGCGCGGCGGCGATGTCGGCTTCGGTCTGCAGGTAGCGGGTGTAGCGGCTGGCAATGGCCGTCACATCGGCATGCTCGCGCGAGATGGTGCGGTACTGCTTCATGTCGCCCATGATGTCTTCGCGCGAGAGCAGAAAGTCCAGCTCCTGCAGGCGTTGGGCGTAGCGTTCGAGCTGGTTGCGCAAAAAGTCTTGCATAGGGGGCACCTAGGGCTTGGGAAAGGTGAGGGTGCTCACCTTTGTGGAGTCAGAAAAGAGGGAGGGCGGGCCACGGTCGGGCCTTGCGCTGCACGAGGACGGCAGCGCCAAAGCGGGCGAGCGCCGCTAAAGCTTGCTGGGGTTGCGGCTGGCGCGCAGGAACAGACGGGAGACGGTGTCCGCTGTCTGGGCACGCTCTTCGGCGCCGCCCTTGTGCAGCTCGGCCATGGTGCCGTGCAGCATTTTCTGTGTGAGGCCGCGCGAGAGCGCTTCCAGCACGGTGTCGATATCTTCGCCCTTGGCCAGCAGCTTTTTGGCGCGGGCAATTTCCAGCGCACGCCATTCGTCGGCCTGGGCATTGACCTGCTGGATCAGTGAGACCGCGCCGCCCACGGGGTTGCGCTGGTCCATCCATTGCATAAAGCTTTGCACGCCGGTGTCGATGATGACCTCGGCCTGCTGCACGGCGGCCTGGCGCTGGGCCTGACCCGTGCGCACGACGGTTGCCAGATCGTCCACGGTATAGAGATAGACGTCGTTGAGGTGCTTGACCTCGGCTTCGATATCGCGCGGCACGGCCAGGTCCACCATGAAGATGGGGCGGCGCTTGCGCTTCTTGAGAGCAGACTCCACGGCACCCAGGCCGATGATGGGCAGGGTGGAGGCGGTGCAGCTGATGATGGCGTCGTACTCGTGCAGATGCTCGGGCAGGTCGGCCAGGCGCATGGTGCCGGCGCCGAACTGGGCCGCCAGCTTTTCGCCACGCTCCATGGTGCGGTTGGCGATGGTGATCTGCCTGGGGTTGCGGGCGGCAAAGTGGGTGGAGACCAGCTCGATCATCTCGCCTGCGCCCACGAAGAGCACGCGGATCTTGCTGAGGTCTTCGAACAGCTGGCCGGCCAGACGCACGGCAGCGGCAGCCATGGAGATGCTGTGCGCGCCGATCTCGGTGGAGCTGCGCACTTCCTTGGCCACGGCAAAGCTGCGCTGAAACAGCTGGTTGAGCGTGGTGCCCAGTGCGCCTGCGGTTTCGGCAGCGCGCACGGCGTTCTTCATCTGGCCGAGGATCTGCGCCTCGCCCAGCACCATGGAGTCCAGGCCCGAGGCCACGCGGAAGGCGTGACGGGCGACCGAGCCGTCCTGCAGCAGATACGAGTGCTGGCGCAGCAGCTCAGGCGCTACGCCGCCGCTGTTGGCCAGCCAGTGCATGGTGTGATCCATGGCCGGGGCGTCGGCCGCGCAGTAGATCTCGGTGCGGTTGCAGGTGGAGAGGATGGCGGTTTCCACGGCGCTGTGAGCCCGGCCCGCATGGGACAGGGATGCGCGCAGGCCTTGCAGCGTCGGCGCGATCTGATCGAGCGCGAACGCAAAACGGCCCCGCATATCGAGCGGCGCCGTGTGGTGATTGATACCTAAAGCCCAGACTGCCATAACTGAGGATTATAAAATTTAGAACCGGATTGGGCACCCCCCGGTCTCAAAGCCTTGGAATCGATTGTTGCCATGGATTTTGTTGCGAGCGTTAATCATTTATTCAACTTCGTCGCCCCCGCTTTTTTTCTCGCGCTGGGCCTGGCTGTCTGCGCACGCTTGTTCAAGCAAAACAAGGCTGGAGCCCAATCCTTCATTGCGCAGGTAGCTATTAATTTCATATTAGGTATGGCGGTTTTGCTGGCCAGTCTCTGGCTGTTTTCACGCGATGGCAAGATGCTCGGCTATGCCGCACTGGTGTGCACAAGTGCCTGCTGCCAATGGGTGCTTTGCAGAGCCTGGCGCTGATTGGCGCACTGGCTGGAAAGCAGTTTTGCGTGAAATCTTGATCTGACTCAAGAGTGCCTGTTGTATTCGCGCCAGTCTCTGGCCGGGCCTCAGTCGCTGACGGCCCTGGGGCCGGCCTGCTCCAGTATCCAGCGGCGAAACTGCTTTAAGGCTTCCGTCGGAGGGCGGCTGCCTTGCTGGCACAGAAAGTAGCCGCGCTCGATATGCACCGGTGCATCCAGCGCCAGAGCCACGCGCCCCGAGGCCAGATCCTCCTCCACCAGGCAGCGCTGAACCATGGCTGTGCCCATGCCGGCAGCCACGGCCTGCACCAGCAGGGCCACGGTCTCAAAGTCCGCAACCGGGGCAGGGCAGGGCTGGTCGAGACCCCGGGCCTGCATCCAACTGGCCCAGTTGCCCGGGTAGTTGGTGTGGAACAGCAGCGGGCGGTTCAGCAAATCCTGTTCGCTGCGGATGGGGTTCGGCCCCTGCAGCTCGCGCGGGTGGCAGATGGGAATGAGGTCGCGGCCGATCACATATTCGGCCTCCACGCCTGCCGGCCAGTGCTGGCTGCCGACGCGAATCCAGGCATCGATCTCCGGCGCATTGAGCGGATCGTCGCGCCGGTAGGGCGCGAAGGAAAGCATGATTTGCGGATGACGGCGGTTGAAGTCGGGCAGGCGCGGAATCAGCCAGTGGCTGAACAGCGTGGGAATGACCGACAGACGCAGCTGGGGCCCGTGGCGGCGCCTGCGCGCGGCGGCCGATGCGGCTTCGATCGCCATCACGGCAGGCTCTACCGCCTGCAGATAGTCCTGTCCTGCTGCGGTGAGCGCATTGCGTCTGCCCAGGCGCTCGAACAGGGCAAAGCCCAGATGCTCCTCAAGCCTGGCAATGGCCCGGCTGATGCCGCCCTGCGTCACATACAGCTCCTGGGCGGCGAGCGAGTAGCTGCCCAGGCGGGCTGCTGCGGCAAAGGCGTGAAGTTCGGACAGGGACGGGGAGTGCATGCGCATGACGGCTTGAATTATGACGGTTGGTAATACTTGCGTGCCGTCTTGTCGCTTTTCGTGCCACGGCCTGCGGCACAGAATGAAACAAAGGTCGGAGCGTTCGATGAAGCGCTCTGAGCCGACCCATAACCAGTCTTTCACGAGATCCAAGGAGAAGCCGCATGGCCATTCGTCGTACCGTTCTGTCGTCCATTGCCGCCTGCGCAGCGGCCGCCGCGCTGTCCCCCGCGTTCGCGGCCAATGCCGCAGCGGACTACCCCAATCGTCCCATCCGCCTGATCGTGCCCTTTGGTGCGGGCGGCTCCACCGATATGGTGGCGCGTCTGCTGGCCGACAAGATGGGCCAGATACTGGGCAAGGCCGTGGTGGTGGACAACCGGGGCGGAGCCGGCGGCTCCATCGGCGCTTCGGAAATCGCCAAGGCCGCTCCCGACGGCTACACCATCGGCATGGCCACGGTGTCCACCCATGGCTCCAATCCGGCCATCTTCCGCAAGCTGCCCTATGACGCGATCAAGGACTTTGCTCCCATCACCAATGTGATGAGCGTGCCCAGCGTCTTTGTGGTGAACGCCAGCGTGCCTGCCAAGACCATGAAGGAATTCATCGCGCTGGCCAAGGCCAACCCCGACAAGTACACCTTTGCCTCGCCGGGCACGGGCTCGCTCGGTCATGCCAATATCGAGAACTTCATGAACCTCGCGGGCATCCAGCTGCTGCACATTCCTTACAAGGGTGCGGGCCAGGCGATTACCGATGCGCTGGGCGGACAGGTCAATGCCATGACGGACAACCTGCCCTCGACCCTGCCGCATATCAAGGCTGGCCAGCTGCGTCCCCTGGCCGTGCTGGCCCTCAAGCGCAGCGATGTGCTGCCCGATGTGCCCACCTATACCGAGCTGGGCTTTCCCCAGATGGGTGACGGTGGCTGGTTCGGCCTGGTCGCGCCTGCCGGCACGCCCAAGCCCATCATCGACAAGCTCAATGCGGCGGCCCACAAGGTCATGGCTTCGCCCGACTATCTGGAAAAGCAGAAGTCCATCTCCGGTGAGTCCATGGGCAACACGCCCGAGCAGTTCGCCAAGCAGATCCGGGCCGCGATCGAGCGCTACACGGCCGTGGCCAAGCGCGCCAATATCAAGCTGGACTGATGAAGACCTCGATGTCTGTGCCTGATTTCCTGCAAGCCAGACCGGCCGAGCCGGTGCTGGTGCACCCGGCCCGGGGCGAGGTGCTGCCCATAGTCTGCGACTCGCCGCACAGCGGCACGGCCTATCCGGAGGACTTCGGCGCCGTCGTGCCCATGAGCCTGCTGCGCCGTGGCGAGGACACGCATGTGGCCGCGCTCTGGGACCGCTGGCCCGAGTTCGGCGCGACGCTGCTGGAGGCGACTTTCCCGCGCACCTATGTCGATCCGAACCGCAACGAGTCCGATCTGGACCCCGCGCAGATCGAGGGCGAGTGGCCGGTGCCGCTGTCGCCCAGCATCAAGACCCAGCAGGGGCTGGGCCTGATCTGGCAGCGCATCAGCAAGGCCGGCGTGGCTACGCCCCTATATGAGCGCAAGCGCACCGTGGCCGAGGTGCAGCACCGTATCGAGCGCTACTGGCGCCCCTATCACGCGGCGCTGGCGCAGGCCATCGACGACAGCGTGGCGCGCTTCGGGGCTGTGTGGCATCTGAATCTGCACTCCATGCCCAACGACGTGTACCAGCGACTGGGTCGTAGCGATGCGCCGCCGCTGGCCGACTTCGTGCTGGGCGACCGCGATGGCACGACCTGTGCGCCCGAGTTCATCCACCTGGTGGGCGATACGCTCAAGGGCTTCGGCTACAGCGTGGCCTATAACGAGCCCTATAAAGGTGTGGAGTTGATCGGGCGCATCGGCCAGCCGCAGCTCAATCGCCACTCGATGCAGATCGAGATCCGTCGCCCCGTCTATATGGACGAGGATACGCGCGAGCCGAATGCGGGCTTCGAGCCGCTGCGCCTGCATTTTGCCCAGCTCATGCAGGTGCTGGCGGACTATGTGCGCCAGCAGATGAGCAGAGGCTGAAACCCTTCCATCGCTCCAAGCCCGGCTTTGCCGGGCTTTTTCATGGCCCGGCCAAATGTCAAAAAACTGTGGCTAGGATGCCGCGATTGAGGGATTCCTTATCGAAGCTGCTATCAGAATCAGTTACGCTCGCAGGTTGGTGTCATCGTATGTCTGATGTAACAACAAGCGTCTAGGAATCGTACCGGAATGAAGTTCACTCCCATCGCAGCGCTGGTCATGTCGAGTCTGGCGGCCTTTGCCCAGAGCGCATCCGCGCAAACCGGTGCGGAAGGTCGCATGAATTTTTTGCGCGATTCCAGAGCCGCCACATCGGGCCCCCAGTTTGAATTCAGCCGCCTGCAATATGGCCCGCTGCCGATTGCAGGCTCGCGCGTGGCCTCCACGGCCGGACCGCTGCAGGAGGCTGAGCGCGGCGATGCCAAGGCGCAGAACCAACTGGGCGAGATGTATGTGCACGGCCAGGGAGTGCCCCAGAATGCCGCCACCGCCGCACAATGGTTCCGCAAGGCCGCGGCGCAGGGGCACGCGGGTGCCCAGAACAGCCTGGGTGCGCTGTATGCCAACGGCCAGGGCGTGCCTCAGAACTATCGCGAGGCGGCCCAGTGGTACGGCCGCGCGGCGCAGCAGAACAATGCCGTGGCGCAGTACAACCTGTCCCACCTCTATCAGCAAGGTCTGGGCGTGCCCCAGAGCTTCAGCACCGCTGCCCAGTGGCTGGAGAAATCCGCCGCACAAGGCCATGTGACGGCCCAGTTCGAGCTGGGCCAGCGCTATCTCAAGGGCGATGGCGTGGCCGTGAACTACATGACGGCTGCAGACTGGTTCAAGAAAGCCGCCGATCAAGGCCATGCACAAGCGCAGAACCAACTGGGCTCCATGCTGTCCGACGGAGTGGGCGTGAAGCTGGACCCCGTGCATGCCGCCCAATGGCTGCAGCGCGCTGCCGAACAGGGCGACGCCAGGGCCCAGAACAGCCTGGGCCGCATGTATATGGATGGCGTGGGCGTCCCGCGCGACTACAAGCTGGCGGCTTCCTGGTTCCAGAAGAGCGCCGAGCAGTGGAATGCCGACGGCCAGAACCATCTGGGCCGCCTGTATCTGTACGGCCTGGGTGTGGAGCAAAGCCCTGCCTATGCAGCGCAATGGTTCCAGCGCGCGGCCGACCAGAATCACGCCGATGCCCAGTACAACCTGGGCACCATCTATGCCGAAGGCCTGGGCACGCCCCAGAACTACGGCACGGCTTTGCAGTGGTATCAGAAGGCGGCCGAGCAAGGCCATGCAGCGGCCATCAACAACGTGGGTACGCTGTACGCCGAAGGCCGTGGCGTTGCGCAGAACTATGCGACGGCCATGCAGTGGTTCCGCCGCGCGGCCGACAAGGGCGATGCCTCGGCCCAGTTCAACCTGGCGCGTCTGTATGCCGATGGTCAGGGCGGTGCCGCCAGCCCCGCTCAGGCGATGAAGTGGTATGCCGCAGCGGCCGAGCAAGGCCATTCCGGCGCGCAGAACCGCCTGGGCGTGATGTATGCCGAAGGCCAGGGCGCTGCGCGCGACTACGCCAAGGCCGTGCAGTGGTACCAGCGTGCGGCCGAGCAGGGCGATGCCGCAGCCCAGTACAACCTGGGCATGGTCTATGCACAGGGTCAGGGCGTGCCGCGTGACAATGCCAGGGCCTACTTCTGGTACAACCTGGCGGCCATGGAGCTCGGTGGCGATGCCGCCAAGCGCCGCGATGAAGCGGCCAACAAGCTCAGCATTGCCCAGGTGGCCGAGCAGCAGAACAAGGCGCTGGCCTGGCAACCCAAGCGCTGATTGCCGCTTGGCACTCAGGCACCCAAGCGCTTCCTTCGAGAAGCGCTTTTTTATGTCGGCCGGCTCCCGCCATGGTTCAAGTCATGGCTCGAATGCCGCTATCCAGCGCAGGTTGACTACCGATCAGACTGCCCGGACAGCGCTTTGTGCGGCCGATGATTTCTAAAGCCAAGGAGACAACAATGAACAAGACTTCAATGAACATGCTGGCCGGCCTGATGGCTGGCGCAGGCCTGCTTTTGTCCGCGGGCGCACAGGCTCAGGACGCCTTTCCGACCAAGCCGATTCGCATCGTGCTGGGCTTTCCCGCCGGCGGCCCGCTGGACCAGCATGCCCGCTTGCTGACCGAAAAGCTGCAAGGCGTGCTCGGACAGCCGCTGGTGGTGGATTACAAGCCTGGAGCGGGCGGCTCCGTGGGGGCGCAGGACGTGATGCGCTCGCCCGCCGACGGCTACACGCTGATGCTGGCCAATACCGGCGTGATGGTCATCAACCCTGCGCTCTACAGCAAGCTGCCCTACAACACGCTCAAGGACTTCACGCCGATTGCCCGCACCGCCATGCAGCCGCTGGCGCTGCTGGTCAACAACAAGGTGCCGGCCAAGACGCTGATCGAGTTCACGACCTATGCCAAGGCCAACCCCGGCAAGATCAACTTCGGCTCGGCCGGCAATGGCGGCATCAGCCATCTGGTGCCCGAGATGTTCAAGAGCGCCGCAGGCCTGGATCTGGTGCACATTCCCTACAAGGGCAGCGCGCCTGCGTTCACCGATCTGATCGGCGGTCAGGTGCAGTTCATGGCCGAGAGCATTCCTCAGGCAGCGGCCTATCACAAGCAGGGCAAGGTGCGTGCTCTGGCCGTGACCAGCAAGGAGCGCAACCCCGCACTGCCCGAGGTGCCGACCGCCATAGAGTCCGGCCTCAAGGGCTTCGAGGTGGTGGGCTTCTATGGCTTTCTAGCCCCCGCCGGCCTGCCCAAGGAGGTGACTGCCAAGCTCAGCAACGCCTTCCAGCAGGTCATGAACCTGCCCGATGTGAAGAGCCGCATGGTGGAGCAGGGCGCCGATCCGGCCTTCCTGGGCTCCGACGCCTTCGGCAAGTTCCTGGCCAGCGAGACGCCGCGCTGGGCTGCAGCCGTCAAGGCCTCCGGCACGAAACTGGATTGACACCCCCTGAGGCCCTTGCGCGGCCGCCCTGCTTTGTCAGTGCCAGTATTGGAGGTGGTGAACGCAAAAAAGCCCGGTCGCTTTGCAGTGGCCGGGCTTTTGTACTGCTATGAATATAGAAGCTTCTTGCGCTTGATTTGAAGGGATTTCAGCATTGATTGATGCTGAGGTTCTTGGTGGATCTGCGTAAGCAGCTACTGATTTACAGCTGCTCGCCTGTCTGCGCGGGGCTGAAAAGGTCCACGCAGTCGGTGATGATGCCGTCCGTGCCCAGGTCTATCAGGCGCTGCGCCGCCCATGGGTCGTTGACGGTGTAGCTGCTGCAGTAGAGGCCGGCGCCATGCACCTTGGCCACCAGCTCGGGCGTCCACAGCGCATGGTTGAGCACCATGGCGCTGCACTCCAGCTCCAGAGCCAGCTTCAGGTCGGCGTCGCCGCTGGCGTCGGCCAGCTTGTCCACCAGCAGGCCGCGCGGAATATGCGGAGCGGTCTCGCGGGCGCCCTTGAGCGAGTCGGACTTGAACGAGGTGAACAGCGGCTGCACCTCGGTCTTCGGCCAGATGCGCTGCATCAGCTCGCCGCAGGCACGGCCGGTTTCCAGCTCCTGGCCCGGAGTCGGCTTGATTTCCACATTCAGGTGCAGATGGTTGGCCAGGCACCAGCGCGCCAGGGCTTCCAGCGTGGGCAGGGCTTCGCCCGCATAGGCGCGTGAGTGCCAGCTGCCGGCGTCGAGCTGGGCGATCTCGCCCATGCTCAGTGCGCCGCCAATGCCGCGGCCGTTGGTGGTGCGCTCCAGCGTGGCGTCATGCATCAGAAACAGCACGCCGTCCTGGCTGAGCTTGGCATCGCATTCAAAGAAGCGGTAGCCGTGTTGCGCGCCCAGGCGGAAGGCGCTCATGGTGTTCTCCGGTGCCAGCTTGCCGGCGCCGCGGTGGGCCACCCAACGAGGGTAGGGCCAGGGTTTCAAAGCATTCGTCATAGTGAGTCCAACAAAGTTTGCGGCTTCATACTTCAGGGTAGCTTTGGGCGCGTCGATGAGAACTGGCGCAACCCATCTCAGAGACACCGAGCAAGAGCCGCCTTGCGGCGAAGGTGTCGTCCCCCTCCCGCGTAGCGAGAGAGGGGGAAGCGGCGCAGCCGCTCAGGGGGTGTTGCGATTTATACGCGTTTGCCGGTTTCGGCGTTGAACCAGTGCAGGCGGTCTTCGCGCGCCGAGATGCGGGCCGTTTCACCGGGCTTGGGATAGGGCTTGCCTTCTTCCACGCGCACGGTGACGTCTTCATCGCCCACCTTGCCGTAGAGCAGGCGCTCGGCACCCAGCAGTTCCACGGTCTGGACCTTGAACTCCAGGCCGCCGGCTTCCACCAGGTCGATATGCTCGGGGCGGATACCCAGGATCAGGCCGGGCTTGCCGTTGGGCGAGTGCTTGAGCAGGTTCATGGGAGGGGATCCGATGAAGCCCGCCACAAAGGTGGAGGCGGGTGTGTGATAGACCTCTTCGGGCGTGCCGAACTGCTCCACATAGCCGCCGTTCATCACCACCATGCGCTGCGCCAGGGTCATGGCCTCGACCTGATCGTGGGTCACGAACAGGCTGGTGATGCCCAGCTCGGCGTGCAGCTTCTGGATCTCCAGGCGGGTCTGGCCGCGCAGCTTGGCGTCCAGATTGGACAGGGGCTCGTCGAACAGGAAGACCTGGGGCTGGCGCACGATGGCGCGGCCCATGGCCACGCGCTGGCGCTGGCCGCCAGAGAGCTGGCGCGGCTTGCGGTCCAGCAGATGGCTCAGCTCCAGAATCTTGGCGGCCTTGTCCACGCGGCGCTTGATCTCGTCCTCGGGCACCTTGGCGAGCTTCAGGCCATAGGCCATGTTCTCGTAGTTGCTCATATGGGGGTAGAGCGCGTAGTTCTGGAACACCATGGCGATATTGCGCTTGGCGGGCTCCAGGTCGTTGACCTTGTTGCTGCCGATCAGCAGGTCGCCATCGGTGATTTCTTCCAGGCCTGCGATCATGCGCAGCAGGGTGGACTTGCCGCAGCCCGAGGGGCCGACCAGCACGATGAATTCGCCGTCCTTGATTTCGACGTTGATGCCGTGAATGACGGGCACGGCAGACTTGCCGGTGCCGTAACGCTTGATGATGTTCTTCAGAGAGATGGATGCCATGACAGGTCTTCCAAGTATTCGTTCAATGGGGCAAAAGGCGGGATGGGTCGTGGTCGAGGCTTATTTCTCGGTATCCACCAGACCCTTCACAAACCACTTTTGCATCAGCATCACCACGGCCGTAGGCGGCAGCATGGCCAGGATGGCAGTGGCCATCACAATGTTCCAGTCGACGCTGGCGTCGCCGCCGCCGCCCAGCATGCTCTTGATACCGACGACCACGGGGTACATGTCTTCCGAGGTGGTCATGAGAAGAGGCCACAGGTACTGGTTCCAGCCGTAGATGAACTGGATCACGAACAGTGCGGCAATCGAGGTCTTGGACAAGGGCACCAGAATGTCCTTGAAAAAGCGCATGGGGCCGGCGCCGTCGATGCGGGCTGCTTCCACCAGTTCGTCCGGCACGCTCAGGAAGAACTGGCGGAACAGGAAGGTGGCGGTGGCGGAGGCGATCAGCGGCAGGGACAGACCGGCGTAGCTGTTGAGCAGGCCCAGTTCAGCCACAACCTTGTAGGTGGGCAGAATGCGCACTTCCACGGGCAGCATCAGCGTCACGAAGATGGCCCAAAAGCACAGCATCTTGAAGGGGAAGCGGAAGTAGACGATGGCAAAGGCCGAGAGCAGCGAAATCGCGATCTTGCCCACGGTGATGATCATGGCCACGACAAAGCTCACCCACATCATCTGCACGACGTTGGTGTTGGAGCCCAGTTTGCCCGAGCCCACCAGGGCTTCCTTGTAGTTTTCCCACAGGTGCGAGCCGGGCAGCAGCGGCATGGGTGCCTGCACGATCTCGCTGGCCGTGTGGGTGGAGGCGACCAGTGCCAGGTACAGCGGGAAGGCGACGATGGCCACGCCGAGAATCAGTACGGCGTGGGAGAAGAAATTAAGCCAGGGATTGCGATCGACCATGATCAGTACTGCACTTTCTTTTCAACATAGCGGAACTGGATCACGGTCAGCACGACAACAATCAGCATCAGGATCACGGACTGGGCTGCCGAGCCGCCCAGGTCCAGCGCCTTGAAGCCGTCCAGATAGACCTTGTAGACCAGAATCGATGTCGATTGGCCGGGGCCGCCATGGGTGGCTGCGTCGATGATGCCGAAGGTGTCAAAGAACGCGTAGACGATGTTGATCACCAGCAGGAAGAAGGTGGTGGGCGAGAGCAGCGGCAGCTGGATGTTCCAGAAACGGCGCCATGGGCCGGCACCGTCGATGGATGCGGCCTCGATCAGCGCTTTGGGGATGGACTGCAGGCCCGCAAGGAAGAACAGGAAGTTGTAGGAGATCTGTTTCCACACCGAGGCCAGCACGATCAGCGTCATGGCCTGGTTTTCGTTCATCAGATGGTTCCAGGTATAGCCTAGCTTGTTCAGGAAATACGCCACCACACCGATGGAGGGCGAGAACATGAAGACCCACAGCACACCCGCGATGACGGGGGCGACCGCGTAGGGGATGATCAGCAAGGTCTTGTAGACCATGGCGAAGCGCACGATGCGATCCGCAAAGATGGCCAAGGCCAACGAGGTGGCAATGCCAAGACCAGCGACGAGCACGGAAAACAGGGCTGTACGCTTGAAGGAGTTCAGATAGGTGGGGTCGGAGAAGATCTGCCGGAAATTGTCAAATCCCACCCATTCGGTACTCATGCCGAACGCGTCTTCCATCTGGAATGACTGGAGGACAGCCTGACCAGCGGGCCAGAAAAAGAAGATACCGATGATCAGTAGCTGGGGGGCGATCAGCACCCAGGGCAGCCACTTGGATCGGAAAAGAACGCGTTTTTCCATGAGGAGTTACAAATAAAAAAACCGCCGGAGCCTGGGTGCAGTCAACGGGGTATTTGGGGGTGCAGAGCCTTGTTTGAAGGCCCCGCAGGCCTTGGCGGCACCCTTGCGGGTGCCTGGAGGGTTTACTGTTTGTAGGAGCGCTCGAAGCGAGCCAGCAATTCGTTGCCGCGGCTCACGATGGAGTCCAGCGCCTGCTTGCCGGTCTTCTTGCCAGCCCACACCTGTTCGAGTTCTTCATCCTCGATGGTACGGATCTGCACGTAGTTGCCCAGACGGATGCCGCGCGAGTTGTCGGTCACCTTGCGGATCATCTGCGTCACGGCCGTGTCGGTGCCGGGGTGCTTGGCGTAGAAGCCGGACTTTTCGGTCAGGTCATAGGCCGCCATGGTCACGGGCAGGTAGCCGGTACGCTGGTGCGAAGCGGCCTGCACCTTGGTCTGCGACAGGAACTCGAAGAACTTGGCCACGCCCTTGTACTCTTCGGCCTTCTTGCCGGCCATGACCCACAGCGAAGCGCCGCCGATCACGGTGTTCTGGGGCGCGCCCTTGACATCGGGATAGTAGGGCAGGGGAGCCAGGGCGTAGTTGAACTTGGCGTTCTTGGCCACATCGCCGTAGAAGCCGGACGAAGTCTGGATCATGGCGCATTCACCGGCGGTGAACGAAGCCTGGGGGGTGGAGGCGCGACCCTTGTAGACAAACTCGCCAGCCTTGGCCGCTGCGGCCAGGTTGTCGATGTGCTTGACGTGCAAAGGCGAGTTGATCTTCATGCGCGCCTTGTAGCCGTTGGCGCTCAGACCGTTGTGCTCGGTGGCGAATTCCACGTTGTGCCAGGTGGAGAAGGACTCCAGCTGGGTCCAGCCTTGCCATGCCAGGGTCATGGGGCAGCTGTGGCCGCTTTCCTTGAGCTTCTTGGCGGCAGCAAAGACTTCGGGCCAGGTCTTGGGGGCGACGTCGGGGTTCAGGCCGGCCTTCTTGAAGGCGTCCTTGTTGTAGTAGAAGATGGTTGTCGAGCTGTTGAAGGGGAAGCTCAGCATCTGGCCGTTGGGGGCCGTGTAGTAGCCGGCCACGGCGGGGATGTAGGCCTTGGGGTCGAAAGCGACGCCGGCGTCCTGCATCACCTTGCCCACGGGCACGGTCGCGCCCTTGGAGGCCATCATGGTGGCAGTACCCACTTCAAACACCTGCAGGATGTGAGGGGCGTTGCCCGAGCGGAAGGCTGCAATCGCGGCTGTCATGGATTCGTCGTACACGCCCTTGAACGTGGGGACGACCTTGTAATCCTTCTGGCTTTCGTTGAACTGCTTGGCCAGATCATTGACCCACTCGTTATTCACGGCAGTCATCGAGTGCCACCATTGGATTTCGGTGACGGCTTGTGCCGAGAAAGTAGTAGCGGCGACGGCGGCGGCCATGGCCAGTTGCTTGAATTGCATGAAGGCTCCTCTAACGATCGTTGACGCAATATGCGGTGATGCACACTAAGTCATCCGTATGACATATGGATGTCATTGTTTGCATGGGCAACGCGTCTCACCATGGGCAGAACCCGCAGTCACAAGCCTATGTATGACGATCCGGTGACATTTGGTGGTGCGCGAAGCTGCGCCATTCTAGGTCAACGGCATTTCGTTTGTTGTTGGTAGTCTTTCGTATTGAGTTGTTTTTGATTCGGAAATGTATGATTTTTGTCTCAATCGCCTATGGAAGATTCATCTGCGCATTTGGCTGCATGCAGCGGTGAACGGGTTCGCAGCGCCCTTGTGCACTGCCATGTGGCGAATCGCCTGGGAAATGCCGGTGGGGCTTGCTGCTTTGGCGATAGCAGGGCTGGCCACTCAGAACCCATAGCAAAGCATGGCTGAGCCGCCGTCGCTTAAAATCGTCATCCCACTGGCTTAGGGGTGCCACACAGAGGGCGCCCGACACGGTCTACCCCCATGAATGTACCGATTGCGTTGGCTGCCGCCCTCCAGGCCCAGGCTGCCGAACCCGCACGACTGCGCGAGATTCCCTATAACTACACATCGTTCTCTGACCGTGAGATTGTGATTCGTCTGCTGGGCTCATCCATGTGGGATGTGCTCAATCAGCTGCGTCAGGAACGCCGGACCGGCCGATCTGCCCGCATGCTCTACGAAGTGCTGGGGGATATCTGGGTTGTGCAGCGCAATCCCTATCTTCAGGACGATCTGATCCACAACCCCGACCGCCGCAAGTCGCTGGTCGAGGCTCTGGAGCATCGCCTGGCCGAGATCGACAAGCGCCGCGAGCCCAACGAGGATGCGCTGCGCGATCAGCTGGTGGGTCAGCTGGTGGAAGCGGCCCACCGCGCCGTGCATGAATTCAACGCCACTTTTGTCGAGGCCGAGCAGCTGCGCCGCCGCGCGCAGAAGACGCTGCGTCGCTATACCGCCAAGGACAACATCAAGTTCGACGGTCTGTCGCGCGTGGCCCATGTGACCGATGCGACCGACTGGCGCGTCGAGTACCCGTTTGTCGTGCTGACGCCCGATACCGAAGCCGAAATGGCCGGTCTGGTCAAGGGCTGCATCGAGCTGGGACTGACCATCATCCCGCGCGGAGGCGGTACCGGATACACGGGTGGTGCCATACCTTTGACCTGGCGCTCGGTGGTCATCAACACCGAGAAGCTGGAAGCGCTGAGCGAAGTCGAGATGCGCATGATTCCCGGCGTGGATCATGAAGTGCCCACCATCTACTCCGAAGCCGGTGTGGTGACGCAGCGCGTGGCCGATGCGGCCGAGCGCGGCGGCTTTGTGTTTGCCGTGGATCCGACCTCCATCGAGGCCTCCTGCATCGGCGGCAATATCGCCATGAACGCGGGCGGCAAAAAGGCCGTGCTCTGGGGTACCGCCCTGGACAATCTGGTGTCCTGGCGCATGGTCACGCCCGATGCGCAGTGGCTGGAAGTCACGCGTCTGGACCACAACCTGGGCAAGATTCACGATGCCGAGATGGCCTGCTTCGAGCTGAAGTACTTCGAGGCGGACGGCAAGACCCATGTGCGCACCGAGCGCCTGGACATTCCCGGTCACACCTTCCGCAAGGAAGGCCTGGGCAAGGACGTGACGGACAAGTTCCTCTCGGGTCTGCCCGGTATTCAGAAGGAAGGCACGGACGGCCTGATCACCAGCGCGCGCTGGGTGGTGCACCGCATGCCGGCGCACACGCGTACCGTGTGCATGGAGTTCTTCGGCAATGCCAAGGACGCCGTGCCCTCCATCGTCGAGATCAAGGACTATATGTTCGCCGAGCAAAAGCGCTCGGGCGTGCTGCTGGCCGGTCTCGAACACCTGGACGACCGCTACCTCAAGGCCGTGGGCTACGCGACCAAGAGCAAGAAGGGCAACGGCCATCTGCCCAAGATGGTGCTGCTGGGCGATATCGCCGGTGATGATGCCGATGAAGTGGCGCGCGTGACCAGCGAAGTGGTGCGCATTGCCAATTCGCGCAACGGCGAGGGCTTTATCGCCATCAGCTCCGAGGCGCGCAAGAAGTTCTGGCTGGACCGCAAGCGCACTGCCGCCATCTCGCGCCATACCAACGCCTTCAAGATCAATGAAGACGTGGTGATTCCTCTGCCACGCATGGCCGAGTACACCGACGGCATCGAGCGCATCAATATCGAGCTGTCGCTGCGCAACAAGCTCAAGCTCTGCGACGAGCTGAGCGGCTTCTTCAAGCACTCCGATCTGCCCCTGGGCAAGAGCGACGACGCCGGCGACATCCCCAGCGCCGAGCTGCTGGAAGACCGCGTGCAGCAGGCGCTGGCGCTGGTGGCCGAGGTGCGCGAGCTCTGGCAGGGCTGGCTGGACGGCGTGGCCACGCTGTTCCCCGAACTGCAGGACCACCGCTTGCGTGCGAGCTGGAAGACCCAGCTCAAGGAGCCGCTGTCCGCGATTTTCGCGGGCGCTGCCTTCCAGCCGCTGCGCGAGTCCATCAACGAGATTCACCAGAAGGTGCTCAAGGGCCGTGTCTGGGTGGCGCTGCACATGCACGCCGGTGACGGCAATGTGCACACCAACATCCCTGTCAACTCCGACGACTATGAAATGCTGCAGACCGCGCACGAAGCCGTGGCTCGCATCATGGAGCTGGCGCGTAGTCTGGACGGCGTGATCTCGGGTGAGCACGGCATCGGCATCACCAAGCTGGAATTCCTCTCGGATGCCGAGCTGGCACCGTTTGCCGATTACAAGAAGCGTGTGGACCCAGAAGGCCGCTTCAACAAGGGCAAGCTGATCCGCAACGAAGAGTGGGATGCCCTGGCACACCAGAGTCACGACGGTCGCTCGCCGCGCGAGTCGCTGATGTTTGCCGACCTGACCAACGCCTACACGCCCAGCTTCGGCCTGATGGGTTATGAGTCCATCATCATGCAGCAGTCGGACATCGGCGCCATCGCCAACTCCGTCAAGGACTGCCTGCGCTGCGGCAAGTGCAAGCCCGTGTGCGCCACCCATGTGCCGCGCGCCAATCTGCTGTACTCGCCGCGCAACAAGATCCTGGCCACCTCGCTGCTGGTGGAGGCCTTCCTCTACGAGGAGCAGACACGCCGTGGCGTGTCCATCAAGCACTGGCAGGAATTCGAAGATGTGGCCGACCACTGCACGGTCTGCCACAAGTGCTTCAACCCCTGCCCGGTCAAGATCGACTTCGGCGACGTGACCATGAATATGCGCAATCTGCTGCGCAAGATGGACAAGAAGAGCTTCCGTCCCGGCAACAAGCTGGCCATGGCCATGCTCAATGCCACCAACCCCGACACCATCAAGTTCATGCGCACGGCCATGGTGGGCGTGGGCTTCAAGGCCCAGCGTCTGGCGGCCGACTTGCTGGGGGCTGTCGCCAAGAAGCAGACCGCGCATCCGCCCGCATCCGTGGGCACGGCTCCCATCAAGGAGCAGGTGATTCACTTCATCAACAAGAAGCTGCCCGGTGGTCTGCCCAACAAGACGGCACGCGCCTTGCTGGATATCGAAGACAAGGATTACGTGCCCATCATCCGCGACCCGCAGGCCACCAAGTCGGATACCGAGGCGGTGTTCTACTTCCCGGGTTGCGGCTCCGAGCGCCTGTTCAGTCAGGTGGGTCTGGCCACGCAGGCCATGCTCTGGCATGCAGGCGTGCAGACCGTGCTGCCGCCCGGTTATCTGTGCTGCGGCTATCCCCAGCGCGGCTCGGGCCAGTTCGACAAGGCCGAGAAGATGATCACGGACAACCGTGTGCTCTTCCACCGTGTGGCGACCACGCTCAACTATCTGGACATCAAGACCGTGGTGGTGAGCTGCGGCACCTGCTATGACCAGCTGCAGGGCTACCAGTTCGACAAGATCTTCCCCGGCTGCCGCATCATCGACATCCACGAATATCTGCTCGAAAAGGGCATCACGCTGCAGAACAAGGGCTCATACCTCTACCACGACCCCTGCCATACGCCCATGAAGCAGCAGGACCCGATAAAGACCGTCAAGGCCTTGATGGGTGACAACGTGCTCAAGAGCGAGCGCTGCTGCGGCGAGTCCGGGACGCTGGGCGTGACGCGTCCCGACATCTCCACGCAGATCCGCTTCCGCAAGACCGAGGAGATCCGCAAGGGCGAGGCCGCGTTGCGCGACAACGGTCAACTGGGCGCTCAGGACAACGTCAAGATCCTGACCAGCTGCCCCAGCTGCCTGCAGGGCCTGAGCCGCTATGGCAACGACCTGAACAACGGGCTGCTCGAAGCCGACTACATCGTGGTCGAGATGGCGCGCGACATTCTGGGCGAGAACTGGATGGCCGAGTACGTCAATCGCGCCAACCAGGGCGGTATCGAGCGCGTGCTGGTGTGATGCCCCCTGAGTCGCTTCGCGCCCTCCCCCCAAAAGGGGGCGACACCCTCGGCGTGGGGCGGCGCGGCCGGCATAGGCCCTTGCTCGGTGCCTCTGGCCTGCGCTGGGGTCACATCGCAGTGATGTGGGTAAGAAGCATTGCAATGGAGATTTCAGATGTTGGTTGAAAACTGTCCTCTGTGTGCAACCGATGGCGGTGCGCTGGTCTGGCGCGGCGACAAGCTGCGCGTGATCCGGGCTGTGGAAGCTGGCTTTCCGGCCTTCTATCGCGTCGTCTGGAATGACCATGCGGCCGAATTCTCGGAGCTGAGCGCGACGGATCGCATTGTCTGCATGGATGCCGTGGCCCTGGTCGAGCGTGTGCTGCGCGAGCAACTGGCCCCGACCAAGATCAACCTGGCGGCTCTCGGTAACATGGTGGCGCATCTGCACTGGCATGTGATTGCGCGCTATGACTGGGACAGCCACTTTCCCGCCTCGGTCTGGGCTGCGGCCCAGCGCGAGCGCGATGAAGAGCGCGAAGCCGAGATTGCCCGCCAGCTGCCGCAGGTGGATGAAGTGCTGCAAAAGGCGTTGGCCCTCTGGGCCGCGTGATGTTTTTCATCTCCCTCGGGAGATTCAAAGGGCAGCTTGAGGCTGCCCTTTTATGCATTGATTAGGAGAAAACCATGGCAGGACTGCAAGCCAACACTCCCACCCCTCAGTCGCTGACCGTGCATGGTGCATCACGCGTGCTGGAGGTTTCTTATTCGGACGGCAAGACTTTCCGCATCCCGTTCGAGTTGCTGCGCGTGTACTCTCCCTCGGCCGAGGTGCAAGGTCATGGCCCTGGCCAGGAAGTGCTGCAGACCGGCAAGCGCGATGTGGGCATCAACACCATCGAACCGGTGGGCAACTACGCCATCAAGCCGTTCTTCAGCGATGGGCACGAAAGCGGTCTGTACACCTGGGAATACCTCTACCAGCTGGGCAGCCAGCAAGATGCTCTGTGGCAGCAATATCAGCAGCGCCTGGAAGAGGCCGGGATGGATCGCGATACGCCCATGCCCGAGAAGGGCGCAGGCGGTCATGGCTGCAGCGTGCATTGAGCTTTGACTGTCAGGGGCTTGAATGTCGGCTCAAAAGCCGGCAGCAACGTCCCGTACACGCCACATAGCCCATGCGTACGGCACAGGGTTATTGAGGCTGGTGCTATATTTACAATAGCTTTAAGCGCGCATGAAATAAGCGCTCAAGGCGAATTCTTTCCAAAAACCATAGTGCTTCAAAGCCTGTAGCTATACGGGGTTGTCGCTGTACGCGCAAGCACTGCCTGCTTAGCATTCTTTGTTATGAGCTCCACACACTTCGGATTCCAGACTGTTGATGAAAGCGAGAAGGCATCGCGCGTACGCGGTGTGTTCGACTCCGTGGCGTCCAAGTACGACGTCATGAACGACGTGATGTCGGGTGGGCTGCACCGCGCCTGGAAGGCTTATGCGCTGATGGTGGCCAACCTCAAGGAAGGCGACAAGGCGCTGGACATCGCGGGCGGCACAGGCGATCTGTCCCTGGCTTTTTCGAAGAAGGTGGGCGCCAGCGGTCAGGTGGTGCACACCGACATCAATGAAGCCATGCTGCGCGTGGGGCGTGATCGTCTGACCGACAAGGGTGTGATCCTGCCCACGCTGGTCTGCGATGCGGAAAAGCTGCCCTTCCCCGACAACTATTTCGATCTGGTCAGCGTCGCCTTCGGCCTGCGCAATATGACGCACAAGGATGCAGCGCTCAAGGAAATGAACCGCGTGCTGCGCCCCGGGGGCAAGCTTTTGGTGCTCGAGTTTTCCAAGGTGGCCAAACCGCTGGAGAAAGTCTATGACTGGTACTCGTTCAAGATTTTGCCGACCATGGGCAAGATGATTGCCGGCGACGCCGAAAGCTATCGCTATCTGGCTGAGTCCATCCGCATGCACCCAGGCCAGAAGGAGCTCAAGGCCCTGATGCAGCAATGCGGCTTTGGCCATGTGGACTATCACAACATGACAGGAGGCGTCTGTGCCTTGCATGTGGGAATCAAGTGTTAAGTGCGCCCTGTGCGCAGATTTGTAGCGACTTTCTATAAGAAGGGAGATGAGATGAAGAAACTTTGGTCAATCGCTTTGGTGGCGATGCTGGTGGTGGCACATGGACAGGCCGATGCAAAACGCATGGGCGGTGGCTCATCGTTCGGCAAGCAATCGGGTAACGTCACTCAACGCGAAGCGTCTCGTGCTCCTGCCCAGCAGGCTCCGCAGCAAAATGCGGCGCAGCAAAACCGTGCTGCTCCGCCTGCAGCGGCTCCGGCTGCTGCACCCAAGAAGCCATGGGGCGCCATGCTGGGCGGCCTGGCCGCAGGCCTGGGCCTGGCCTGGCTGGCCAACTCGCTGGGCATGGGCGAAGCCTTTGCCAATATGCTGATGTTCGGTCTGCTGGCCATGGTGATCATGGTGGTGGTCGGCATGATCATGCGCCGTCGCAAGGCAGCGCCTGCCGTGCAGAGCGCTGCCAGTCCATTCGCCTTTCAGGGCGCAGGCAATCTGGGCGGTGATGTGAATGCACCTCAGGCACGCCAGTACAACCCTGAAAAAGTGGGCAATGACGCGTCGGCTCGTCCTTGGGAGCAGAACCATATTCCCGAAGCCGCAGCAGCTGCTGCTGGCGGCTCCATGATCGGCTCTGCCCTGTCGGGTTCGCAGAACTGGGGTGTGCCTGCAGACTTCGATGCCGAAGGCTTTCTCACTGCAGCCAAGCGCAACTTCGTGACGCTGCAGTCGGCCTGGGATCGTTCCGACATCACCACTTTGCGCTCCATGATGACCGACGAGATGCTCGCGGAAATCCGCGGCCAGCTGTCCGAGCGCGAGACGCAGCGCGCGGGCGAGCCCAACCACACCGATGTGTTGATGATCGATGCACAGCTGCTGGGCATCGAAGACCTGGGCAATGGCTATATGGCCAGCGTCGAGTTCTCCGGCATGATCCGCGAAGAGACATCGGCAGGCCCCAGCCCCTTCCGTGAAGTCTGGAACATGACCAAGCCCAAGAGTGGCAACAGCGGCTGGCTGGTGGCTGGCGTGCAAGCCCTGCAATAAGCGCAGCAGGTTTGGATTCTCTCGCGGTCCGCGCGAGGGGCTCCAAGCCGGGGCTGCCCCCCAGCGATGGTGCCGTCCCCCTCAGGGGGAAGGCGCAAAGCGCCACAGGGGGGAATCAAATTCATGAATAATCGGGGACTATGGCAACACAGTCCCCTTTTTCTTTTCTGGGCGGTCTCGTCGAACGCGTGATGGCCGGTCCCCAAGCTCCTGAATGGCTGGTGAGTGAAATGCACCAGCGTCTGGTGCTTTTCCTCAATCATGTGCTGATGCAGGAAAAAGAGGCCACGGATCGCCTCGTGCGCCAGAAGGGGCGTATTGCGCGTGTGCAATGGCGCCAGTATTCGGTCGCCTTGCTGGTCACTCCTGCTGGCCTGTTCGACGTGGCTCCTGCCGATGCCGCGCCCGATCTGATGCTGGAAGTCACCGAGACCTCTCCTTTGTCGCTGGCCCAGACGGCCTTGCGTGGCGACAAGCCCAGCATTCGCATCGAAGGCGATGTGCAGTTCGCCGCCGAGATCAATTGGCTGGTGGATAACGTCAAGTGGGATGTGGAGGAAGATCTGGCTCGCCTGATCGGCGATGTGCCGGCCCACACCATTGGCAAGGTTGCACGCACGGCAGCACAGGGGCTGCGTCAGTTCGTCGGCGCACGCATGGGCAGCAAGTCTGCCTCTGCTGCCGATGTGGCCCATCCTGTCAGCACGGTACCCGTGGCAGCCATGCCCGGAGCCGATTACACACAGCCATGAGCCGCTTTCTGCGAGGCTGGGCCATCCTCTGGGTGGTGTTTCGTTATGGACTCGACGAGCTGGTGCTCTCCGGGATTCCGCATCCGCGCCTGCGCAGCCTGCGCGGCGTGCTGACCTTCGGGCGCAAGCTGGACAAGCCACGTGGCGTGCGCCTGCGCGAAGCGCTGGAGGAGCTCGGTCCCATCTTCGTGAAGTTCGGTCAGGTGCTGTCCACGCGCAGCGACCTGATGCCGCCCGATGTGGCCGAGGAACTGGCCAAGCTGCAGGACCGCGTGCCGCCGTTCGATTCGCAAATCGCGGTGGACACCATCGAGCGTTCCTTTCGCAAGCCGCTGGAGCAGATCTTCATCAGCTTCGAGCGTCAGCCCGTGGCCAGTGCCTCGATTGCGCAAGTGCACTTTGCCGTGATTCGCGACAAGGCGGGTGTTGAGCATGAGGTGGCCGTCAAGGTGTTGCGTCCGGGCATGAAGTCCGTGATCGACAAAGACCTGGCGCTGATGCACATGATGGCGAGCTGGCTGGAAAAGCTCTCCCGCGATGGCAAGCGCCTCAAGCCCAAGGAAGTCGTTGCCGAGTTCGACAACTATTTGCACGACGAGCTGGACCTGATCCGCGAAGCCTCCAATGCCGCGCAGCTGCGCCGCAATATGGATGGGCTGGATCTGGTGCTGATCCCCGAGATCCACTGGGATTACTGCCACACCGATGTGATGGTGATGGAGCGCATGAAGGGCGTGCCCATCAGCCAGGTCGATCGCCTGCGCGAAGCCGGCGTGGACATCCCCAAGCTGGCGCGCGATGGCGTGACGATCTTCTTTACCCAGGTGTTCCGCGACGGCTTCTTTCATGCCGACATGCACCCGGGCAACATCATGGTCAGCCTGGAGCCCGATACCTTCGGGCGCTATATCTCGCTGGACTTCGGCATCGTCGGCACGCTGACCGAGTTCGACAAGGAATATCTGGCGCAGAACTTCCTGGCCTTCTTTCGCCGCGACTACAAGCGTGTTGCCGCCTTGCATGTGGAAAGCGGTTGGGTGCCGGCCACGACGCGCGTCGAGGAGCTGGAGGCAGCCATTCGCGCCGTCTGCGAGCCTTATTTCGACCGGCCGCTGGCCGAAATCTCGCTGGGCATGGTGCTGATGCGCCTGTTCCAGACCTCGCGCCGTTTCCAGGTCGAGATTCAGCCCCAGCTGGTGCTGCTGCAAAAGACGCTGCTCAATATCGAAGGCCTGGGGCGTCAGCTCGACCCCAACCTCGATTTGTGGAGCACGGCCAAGCCGTTTCTCGAGAAATGGATGCTGGACCAGATGGGGCCGCAGCGTCTATGGCATGAGCTGCAGGCACAGGCGCCGCGCTACGCCAAGATCCTGCCCGACATTCCACGCGTGCTGCACCAGTATCTGTCCAGGCATGGCTCCGGCAACGACAGCGAGGCCCTGCTCAAGGAGCTGCTGCAGCAGCAGAAAACGACCAACCGTCTGCTGCAGGCCATCCTTTGCGGCGGCATCGGTTTCGTCATCGGGCTGGTGGTGCTGCAGGTTCTGCTGCGCATCCGCTTCTGAGCTTTCCCCTTCTTTAGAGTTCAAGGAGTGCCAGCGTGCTGCTCTCATTGGTGATCGTCTACCTGTTTGTGACCATCGGCATCGGCCTGTGGGCCGCCAGACGCGTGAAGAACACGGCGGATTTCGCCATTGCCGGCCGTCATCTGCCGCTCTACATGATCATCACCACCACCTTTGCGACCTGGTTCGGGTCCGAGCTGGTGCTGGGCGTGCCTGCCAAGTTCATCGAGGGCGGTCTGCATGCGCTGGTGGAGGATCCGTTTGGCGCGGGCATGTGCCTGATTCTGGTCGGGTGCTTTTTCGCGGCCAAGCTCTACCGCATGAACCTGCTGACCATCAGCGACTACTACCGCTCGCGCTATGGCCGGACCATCGAGGTTGTCTGCTCGCTGATCATCATGCTCAGCTATCTGGGCTGGGTCTCGGCCCAGGTCACGGCGCTGGGCCTGGTGTTCAACCTGCTCTCGGGCGGTGCCGTCAGCATTCCCATGGGCATGACGATTGGCGTGCTCTCCGTGCTGGTCTATACGCTGTTTGGCGGCATGTGGTCCGTGGCCGTGACGGATTTCGTGCAGATGATCATCTTGGTTGCAGGCCTGCTGATCCTGGCCTTTTTTGCCGGTGACATGGCGGGCGGAGCGGGCAAGGTGGTCGATCTGGCCACCAGCCGGGATCTCTTCAAGTTTCTGCCAGAGCCCTCGCTGCATGAAATCGTTTTCTTCATCGGTGCTGCCGTGACCATGATGCTGGGCTCGATTCCGCAGCAGGACATCTTTCAGCGCGTGATGTCGGCAGACACCGAAAAATCGGCCGTGCGCGGCACCATCATCGGCGGTGCCTGCTATGTGATCTTTGCCTTCGTGCCCATGTTCCTGGTGGCCAGTGCGCTGATCATCATGCCCGCCGAAGCCACGGCTTTGCTGGCCGATGATCCGCAGAAGGTGCTGCCCACCCTGGTGATGGACAAGATGCCGTTTGCCATGCAGGTGCTGTTCTTCGGTGCGCTGCTCTCGGCCATCAAGTCCTGTGCGTCGGCCACCTTGCTGGCCCCCAGCGTGACCTTTACCGAGAACATCTGGCGTCAGTTCCGCCCCTATACCTCTGACAATGACAATCTCAGGACCATGCGCATCAGCGTGCTGGTGTTCGCGGCCTGCGTGCTGGGCTATTCGATCGTCATGCAAGGCACGCCCATCTATGAGCTGGTCGCCAGTGCCTATCAGGTGCCGCTGGTGGGGGCCTTCGTGCCGCTGGTGTTCGGCCTGTACTGGAAGAGGGCCACCACCCAGGGCGCCATCAGCGCCGTGGCGCTGGGCATCGGTGTGTGGCTCATCTTCATGGTCACGCCCGTGCTCAACCAGGCTTTTCCACAGCAGCTGGCTGGTCTTTTGGCTGCGGTTGCCGGCATGTTGGCAGGTTCGCTGCTGCCGCAGTGGATCAGCAACCACCACCGTGAAATCGAGTCCTTGGCCGAGATCAAGGCCTGAGAGAGCAAACCGGCTGCAGCGGGGCTTGCTTGCGCAGCGCAGCAAAACCGGGGGCGGCGCCTATAATTGAGGGTTTTTGCACTTCCCCCGTTTTTAGCGCTATGCCTATCTATGCATACAAGTGTGGCTCCTGCGGTCACGCCAAGGATGTGCTGCAGAAAATCTCGGACGCGCCGCTGACCGTGTGCCCCGCCTGCGGGGCCGAGGCCTTTTCTAAGCAGCTTACCGCTCCGGGCTTTCAGCTCAAGGGTTCTGGCTGGTATGCCACGGACTTCAAGAACAGCGGCAGCAAGCCGGCTGCAAGCACTTCTTCATCCAGTGACAGTGCCGCAGCCCCTGCACCCGCAGCAGCTGCCGCTCCTGCACCCCCTGCACCCGCCAATTCCTGAGGCTTGTCCACACTATGTCTGCATTGCGCAAGTGGCTGATTGCCGGTTTGCTGGTCATCGTTCCCCTGGTGATCACGCTGGGCGTGCTCAACTGGATCATCGGGACGCTGGATCAGACGCTGGCCATTCTTCCCGAGGCCTGGCAGCCCGACAGATTGCTGGGCATGCATATTCCGGGCTTTGGCGTTATTCTGACCTTGCTGATCTTGCTGCTCGTGGGCGGCATTGCCAGCAATTTCATCGGCCGCAAGCTGGTGGGTTGGGGTGATGCGCTGGTGCGCCGCATTCCCGTGGTGCGCTCCATCTATTCCAGCGTCAAGCAGGTCTCGGACACCGTGTTCTCCGACAGCGGCAACGCTTTTCGCACGGCGGTGCTGGTGCAGTGGCCGCGCGAGGGCGTATGGACCGTGGCCTTCGTCACCGGCCAGCCCAGCGGCGAAGTGGCGGCCTTGCTGCGCGATGAATATGTGAGCGTCTTCGTGCCCACTACGCCCAACCCCACCGGGGGTTACTTCGTGCTGGTGCGCAAGAGCGAATGCATCGAGCTGGAAATGAGTGTGGATACGGCGCTCAAATACATTGTTTCGATGGGCGTGGTGGCTCCGCCAGACCTCTCCCTGATCGAAGACTCCAAACAAACAACCTTGTCGCACCCCTAAGGTGCAGGAAGAATTTTCATGGCAATGCGTTCTCAATACTGCGGTCTGGTGACCGAAGCCCAAATGGGCGAAACCGTGACCCTGTGCGGCTGGGTGAACCGCCGCCGTGACCATGGTGGTGTGATCTTCATCGACCTGCGCGACCGCGAAGGCTATGTGCAGGTGGTCTGCGATCCCGACCGCGCCGAGATGTTCAAGGTGGCCGAAGACGTGCGCAACGAGTTCTGCGTGCAGGTCAAGGGTGTGGTGCGTGCGCGTCCCGCCGGCACCACCAACGACAAGCTCAAGAGCGGCCAGATCGAAGTGCTGTGCCATGAGCTCAACGTGCTCAACGCTTCCGTCACGCCTCCTTTCCAGCTGGACGACGACAACCTGTCGGAAACCGTGCGCCTCACGAATCGCGTGATGGATCTGCGCCGTCCCGTGATGCAGCGCAACATGATGCTGCGTTACAAGACCGCCATCCAGGTGCGCAACTTCCTCGACAAGGAAGGCTTCATCGACATCGAGACCCCCATGCTGGGCAAGTCCACGCCCGAAGGCGCCCGTGACTACCTGGTGCCCTCGCGTGTGCATGACGGTGAATTCTTCGCGCTGCCCCAGTCGCCCCAGCTGTACAAGCAGATGCTGATGGTCTCGGGTTTCGACCGCTACTACCAGATCACCAAGTGCTTCCGCGACGAAGACCTGCGCGCTGACCGTCAGCCCGAATTCACGCAGATCGACTGCGAAACCTCGTTCCTGAACGAAGAGGAAATCCGCGCCATTTTCCAGCGCATGATCAAGGAAGTGTTCCAGACCCAGTTGAACGTGGATCTGGGCGATTTCCCCATCATGAGCTACCAGGACGCGGCCTTCCGCTTCGGCTCGGACAAGCCCGACCTGCGCGTCAAGCTGGAGTTCACCGAGCTGACCGACATCATGGGCGATGTGGACTTCAAGGTCTTCTCCACCCCCGCCACCACCAAGGGCGGCCGTGTCGTGGCCCTGCGCGTTCCCGGCGGTGCAGCCATCTCGCGCGGCGAGATCGACGGCTACACCGAGTTCGTCAAGATCTACGGTGCCAAGGGTCTGGCCTGGATCAAGGTCAACGAAGTGGCCCAGGGTCGCGAAGGCCTGCAGTCGCCCATCGTCAAGAACCTGCATGATGCAGCGATTGCCGAAATCCTCAAGCGCACCGGCGCGCAGGATGGCGACCTCATCTTCTTCGGTGCCGACAAGGAAAAGATCGTCAACGACTCCATCGGTGCCCTGCGCCTGAAGGTCGGTCACAGCGAATTCGGCAAGAAGAGCGGCCTGTTCGAAGACAAGTGGGCACCGCTGTGGGTGGTGGACTTCCCCATGTTCGAGCATGACGAGGAATCCGGCCGCTGGGTGGCCGTGCACCACCCCTTCACCTCGCCCAAGGACGGTCACGAAGACCTGATGGACACCGATCCCGGCAAGTGCATTGCCAAGGCCTACGACATGGTCCTGAACGGCTGGGAGCTGGGCGGCGGCTCGGTGCGTATCCACCGCGCCGACGTGCAGGCCAAGGTATTCGCTGCCTTGAACATCAGCCCGGAAGACCAGCGCGCCAAGTTCGGCTACCTGCTGGACGCGCTGCAGTACGGCGCACCTCCCCACGGCGGCCTGGCCTTCGGCCTGGATCGTCTGATCACGCTGATGACCGGCTCCGACTCCATCCGCGACGTGATTGCCTTCCCCAAGACACAGCGCGCCCAGGATCTGCTGACCCAGGCTCCCTCGCCCGTGGACGAGAAGCAGCTGCGCGAGCTGCACATCAAGCTGCGCAACCCCATGGTGGTCACCACCGAAGCTTGATTGCCAAGCTCCCCGTGAACAGCGCCGGTCGCTGTTCACACCGGGCGCCAGTTCGCGACAGCGGCTGGCGCTTTTTTGTTGCTTTGAAATCAGGAGCTGCTTGCGCCCGTCAATCTTGAAATGCAGATGCTTTTCAATCTGAATTCAAGGAATGGCAAGCGGTTACAGCTATAAATATTGATGGCTATCAAGCAGCAGGGCGACTCAGCCTGCTGTCATCCTGGCCGCGCTAATATGGTGCGATGCAAGTCAGGCCCTACAAGATTCCGCAGTCCGTGCTGGTCGTGATCTACCGTGAAGACGGGCAGGTGTTGCTGCTGCGCCGCAGCATTGCCGCGCCAGAGGGCGAGCCATTCTGGCAATCCGTCACGGGCAGCAAGGACAGCCTGGACGAGGACTGGCATGAAACCGCCGTGCGCGAGGTGCTGGAGGAAACCGGCATCGACGCGCTGGCGCCCGACTGCTGCCTGAGCGACTGGGAACTTGAGAACGTCTACGCCATCTATCCACAGTGGCTGCATCGTTACGCGCCGGGCGTCAGCCACAACCAGGAGCGTGTCTTCGGCCTTCGTGTGCCACTTCACATGACCGTGCACTTGAATCCCAGGGAGCACACCGCACATGATTGGCATGATTGGCGTGAGGCAGCCCAGCGCTGCTTTTCTTCTTCCAACGCAGAAGCTATTTTGCTGTTGCCGCGCTTCGAGCCGGCGCTGATCGAGCGCCGCTGCCGGCAACAGCCTTGAAACCATCAGTGCCTATGTCTGAAGTTCAGTTGTTTACGCCGCCAGAGCCGCAGATCCTGCGCGTGGCCACCTACAACATTCACAAGGGTGTGCAGGGCCTGGGCCCTGCCAGACGGCTGGAGATTCACAATCTGGGACTCGCGGTGGAGCAGCTCGATGCGGACATCGTCTGCCTGCAGGAAGTGCGCAAGATGAACCGCAAGGAGGAGCAGTATTTCGACCGCTGGCCCAATGTGCCGCAGGCCGAGTACCTGGCTCCCGAAGGCTATGAGTCCGTCTATCTGACCAATGCCTACACCCGGGACGGCGAGCATGGCAATGCGCTGCTCAGCCGCTGGCCCGTGATCGGCTACCAGCACGAGGACATCTCGGACCATCGCTTCGAGCAGCGCGGCCTGCTGCATGTGGAGCTGGACATCCACGGCCGGCGCGTGCACTCCATCGTCGTTCACCTGGGCCTGATTCCGGGCAGCCGCATCCGCCAGATTGCACTGCTGCAGCGCTTCATCGAGCGCGAAGTACCGCCCAATGCGCCGCTGGTGGTGGCGGGCGACTTCAACGACTGGGGCAACCAGATCAAGCGCATGCTGGCGGGCTTTGGCCTGTTCGAGTACGAGGAAACGCAGGGCATTCTGACCTATCCCTCGCGGCTGCCGATTGCGCAGCTCGACCATATCTATGTGCGCGGGCTGACCCCGCTGGGGCTGCAGGTGCCCAAGGGGCGCATCTGGTGGCGCATGTCGGATCATCTGCCGCTGATCGCAGAGTTCAAGCTGTAGCGCCCCTGAGGCGCTTTGCCCGGGCGGCTCCGCGCCTTTGCCTCTCTCGCGGCTCGGGAAGGCGCGACAGCCTCGCCGCGCGGCGGCGCTTGCTCGCTGTCTCTGCTCGGGTGCATGCCTATTTTGAGATTGCTCCTGAAACCATAGCTTCCAAAGCCTTGTAAATGTGCATCTGGACGGCAAATCCTTTGTGGCTTCGGGAAGTTGATTCACTGGTACCATTCTTGAATGTTCAGAGATCTCGCCGACATGAAAAAAGACCACTCAGCCGAAGGAACACCCGTTTCGGTCAAGATCCGCGAGCGGTTGCAGGCAGCTAACAAACGTTTTCACGCCAACGACAACATTGCCGAATTCATTGAGCCCGGCGAGCTGGAGAAGCTGCTGGACGAGGTGCAGGAGAAGATGCAGGGCGTGCTCGACTCCATGGTCATCGACACCGTGCATGACCACAACACGCGCGCCACGGCCCGCCGTGTGGCCAAGATGTATGTGAACGAAGTGTTCCGCGGCCGTTATGTGCATCAGCCGGCCATCACCGAATTTCCCAACGCCGAGCATCTGAACGAGCTGATGATCGTCGGCCCGATCACCGTGCGCAGCGCCTGCAGCCACCACCTGTGTCCCGTGATCGGCAAGATCTGGGTGGGCGTGCTGCCCAACAAGAACACCAATGTGATCGGTCTGTCCAAGTACGCGCGTCTGGTGGACTGGATCATGGGTCGCCCGCAGATCCAGGAAGAGGCCATCATCCAGCTGGCCGACCTGATCATGGACAAGACCCGACCCGACGGGCTGGCCGTGGTCATGGAAGCCTCGCATTTCTGCATGTCCTGGCGCGGCGTGCGCGAGATGGATTCCAAAATGCTGAACTCCGTCATGCGCGGCGCATTCCTCACCAACTCCGAACTGCGCCGCGAATTCCTCTCGCTCATAGCGGCTCGAAAGTAAATGATCCCCCTGTGGCGCTTCGCGCCTTCCCCCAGGGGGGGACGACGCCTTTGCTGCGGGGCGGCCCTTGCTTGGCGTCCCTCACATGTGCTGCGCCAGTCACATCAAGCACTGGCCATGTTCGGCCAGATGAGCAACTGAACTTTTCTTTTCAAAAGGCTGCGCGTCGCGCGGCCTTTTGCATTTTCGGCTCCTATGTCCCTGCAAGCGTTCACTCTCATCATCCTGGCCGGCCTGATCCATTCGGGCTGGAACATCGTGGCCAAGAAGGCGGGTGGAGACGCCCGCTTCTCGCTCTACACCGCCATCTGCAACGCCATCATCTGGCTGCCGCTGGGCTGGTGGCTGGGCAAGGATGTGGTGCAGCACTGGGGCTGGATGGAGTGGGCGTTCGTCACCGCCAGCGCCGTGCTGCATGTGGCTTATTTCGTGGTGCTGCTGCGCGGCTATCGCGTGGCCGACCTGACGGTGGTCTATCCGCTGGCGCGCGGCAGCGGGCCGCTGATCTCGTCGCTGGTGGCGGTGATGTTTTTGGGGGAGCAGATCTCCACGCTGGGGGCTGCCGGCATTGCGGGCGTGGTGCTGGGCGTGTTCTTGATTGCGGGCGGCCCGCGGATGATCATCACCATCCGCGAAGGGCAGAACGCCGAGGCGCGCCAGCGTGTGCTCGCGGGTCTCTACTATGGCCTGCTGACGGGCATGTTCATTGCCAGCTATACGGTGGTGGACAGCTATGCCGTCAAGGTGCTGCTGATGTCGCCAATTCTGGTGGACTATGTGGGCAACCTGATCCGCCTGGTGATTCTGGCCCCGCTGGCCGCCCGGGATTGGCCCGAGACCAAGCGCCTGTGGCGTCTGCAATGGCGCCATGCAGCCTTGGTGGCCTTCTTCAGCCCGATTGCCTACGTGCTGGTGCTCTATGCAGTGCAAAGCGCACCCATCTCTCACGTTGCTCCTGCGCGCGAGGTGTCCATGCTGTTCGCGGCCCTGATCGGCGGCAGGCTGCTGGGCGAGGGCGACCGCGCCCTGCGCATTGCAGGGGCCGTCATGATTGCCCTGGGCGTGACGGCGCTGGGCCTGGGTTGAAGCGGGCGGCCGGCCCAGGCGGGCCTGCAGGCTTTGCCGTTGAATCGCACGCTGCCATTTTTTTGAAGAGAGCTGACAATGCCGACTTGGGAAGTCCTGATCACATTCTTTGGCGTGGCCCTGCTGCTGGGCCTGAGCCCCGGCCCCGACAATCTGTTTGTGCTGGTGCAATCGGCCCAGCGCGGCTGGCGCGTGGGGCTGTGCGTCGTGCTGGGCCTGTGTCTGGGCATTGTCGGACATACGGCCGCCGTGGCGCTGGGGCTGGCGGCCGTGGTGGCGACATCGCCCATGCTGTTCACGGCGCTCAAGCTCTGCGGCGCCGCCTATCTGGTCTATCTGGCCTGGGGCGCATGGCATGCGCCCGTCAGCGTGGAAGAAAGTGCCAGGGCGCAGGAGCAGCGCGATGTGTTGACTCTGCGCTCCGCCATGGGCTGGGTGGGCAAAGGCGTGGTCATGAACCTGAGCAACCCCAAGGTGCTGATTTTCTTTCTGGCCTTTTTGCCCCAGTTCACCGACCCCGCTCGCGGCAGCGTGCCAGTGCAGATCATGGTGCTGGGCAGCGTCTTCATGGCGGCAGCCTGGCTGGTCTTTGGCTCTATTGCCTGTTTCTCTGGGCTCTTTGGCCAGATCCTGCAGCGCTCCGCCCGCGCCCAGCACTGGCTTAACCGCATCGCTGCCACCGTCTTCGGTGCGCTCGCACTTCGTCTTGTGATGGTGCAGCGCTAGAGGCAAACACTCTCAACACTGGCGCGCCCCAGCAAAGGGGCCGCGAGCAAGGCCTGGGCGGCCCCAAAACCGCCCTGCAGCGAGGCTGCTGCCGTCCCTCTCCCATGGTGCGAAGCACGTAGAGACAGGGGCGCTCGGCTGGGGGGAAGGCGCGTAGCGCCTCAGGGGGATGCTCTAGCCCCAGGATAGGGCAGACAAGTCATTGACAAACACCGGCATGTCCTTCCACAGCCCGCGCAGCTTCTGGTTCGCCACGGTCACCCACTGCGGGGTGTAGAGAAAGCCGTGTACCGAATCATGCGCCAGCAGGCGCTGTGCATCGCCAAGCAGGCGTGCGCGGTCGGCGGGGCGCGGTGTGTGCTTGATCTTGTCGAAAAGTTCGTTGAATTCCTGGGACTGGTAGCCCCAGTAGTAATCGGGCTTGGCAAAGTTGCCCAGATCAAACGGCTCCACATGCGAAATGATGGTCAGGTCGTAGTTCCTGTTGGTGTAGGTGCCCGACAGCCACTGTGCCCATTCCACATTCTGCAGCTTGAGCTGGATACCGATCTTGGCCAGCTGGGCTGCAATCAGCTCACCGCCTTGGCGCGCATAGGGCGCTGGCGGCAGCGTCATGGTCAGCGTCAGCGGGGTCTTGACGCCTGCTTCAGCCATCAGGGCCTTGGCTTTTTCCAGGTCAAAGGGGTTGATGCCCGTGGTGTCCACATAGCCAAAGGCGGTGGGCACATAGTAGCTGCCGATGGGCGCGCCATAGCCATCGGCGGCACCGGCAATCACGGCCTTGCGATCGATGGCAGCGGCAATGGCACGGCGCACGCGAATATCGTTGAGTGGTTTTCGCGCATTGTTGATGGCCAGAATGGTCTTGGCGCGCGAGTTGCTCACCACCACCTGAAAGCGGGCATTGGCTTTGAACTGAGGCACGCTGCGCGGCGAGACGCGCGGGAAGGCATCGACATCGCCGGCCAGCAGGGCTGCCACTTGTGCCGCAGGGTCGGGAATGAAGCGGAACACGGCGCGCTTGATGCGAATGCTCTGTGCCGAGCGATAGCCGGGCCAGGCAGCCAGCGTGACCGATGCGCCCTTGGCCCAGGCTGCCAGCTGGTAGGGGCCGGTGCCCACGGGCTTGCTGGCGTTGGTGGCGGCGCTCTTGGGTTCGACAACGATGGAGGTTGCCTGACCCATCATGAACAGAAAGTCGGGATCGATCTCCTGGTTGGTCAGCACCACCGTGTGCTCGTCGGCGACTTTGGTGCTCAGATTGGCAAAGGTGCGCTTGTCCTTGTTGGTGCTTTTGTCGGCGGCTGCGCGGTCGAACGAGAACTTGACGGCGGCAGCGTTGAAGGGCTCGCCGTTGTGGAACTTCACATCCTTGCGCAGGCGAAAGGTGTAGGTCTTGAGATCGGACGAGACTTCCCAGCTTTCGGCCAGCAGAGGCGAGACGCTGCCGTCGGAGTTGATCTTGGTCAGCGTCTCAAACACGTTGTAGAGCACGACTTCGGCTATCGAGGAGGCAGCCCCGGCCGTGGGGTCCAGTCCTGGCGGCTCCAGCGTCATGGCCAGCGTGACGCTGTCTTTCTTGGCCTGGGCCAGGGCAGGCCAGGCGGCGAACAAGGGCAAGCTGGCAGCCGAGCTGGCCAGCAAGGAGCGGCGATTGAGCATCAACAAAGTCTCCGATGGGGGGGCTGGCCGCGTGGGGCCATCAAAAGCGCTGCAAGTCATCGCGGGAAGCGGACTTGTTTCATATGCGTTTTTACACCAGTCGGAGCAGGCTTTGCTGTGGTCGACAGCATATCGCTGCTGCGAGTGTGAACAACTGTTTGCCGGACCGGTTCAGATGACCCGCGGTGCGGCCTTGACCAAGGCCTGGGTATAGGGGTGCTCGGGGGCGGAGAACAGCTTGCGCGGTGTGCCGCGCTCCACCACTTCACCCTGATGGAGCACGATGACCTGATCGCAGACATGCTGGACCACGGCCAGGTCATGACTGATGAACAGATAGGACAGGCCCAGCTCGCGTTGCAAGTCCTGCATGAGATTGAGCACCTGGGCCTGCACCGAGACGTCGAGCGCGCTGACCGGCTCGTCGGCCACGATCAGGCGGGGGCGGGTAATCAGAGCGCGGGCAATGGCAATGCGCTGGCGTTGGCCGCCGGAGAACTCGTGCGGATATTTGTCGGCGTCCTGTGCGCGCAGACCCACCTGGTCAAGCACGCTCATCACCTGCTGGCGTCTGGCAGGGCGAGTGAGCTTTTCATGAGTCGTTCCCAAAGGCTCGCTGACGATGGCTTCCACTGTCATGCGCGGGTCCAGCGATCCATAGGGGTCCTGAAACACCATCTGGAAGTCGCGCCGCGCGGCGCGCAGTTCCTGTTCGCAGAGGCGGTGCAGATTGCGGCCCAGCAGTTCCACCCTGCCTTCGCTGGGACGGTCCAGCGCCATGACCAGGCGCGCCAGTGTGGACTTGCCGGAACCCGATTCGCCGACCACGCCCAGGTTCTGTCCCGCTGGCAATTCAAAGCTCACGCCGCGCAGTGCCTGCAGCGGCTCGGGCTTGTGCCACAGCGATGTGCGGGGGCGTGAATAGGCGCGTTTCAGGTCGCTAACCCTCAGCAAGACTGCGCCGCTGGTTCCTGTTTCAGAAGTTTCGGCCGGCTTGATCATGTCTTGGCTCCTGCCGTCAGCACCTGTTCATACAGGCAGCGTGCCATATGGGGCTTGCGCCAGGAAGCCAGAGAGGCCGGTGCCGCCACGCTGGGCTGGTGCAGCGTGCGCGGCTGGGGGCGCTGCACATAGCAGTCGTCCTGGGTGTGGGCGCAGCGGCCCGCAAATGGGCAGCCTGCGGGCAGATCCACGAGCTCTGGCACGGCTCCGGCGATGGTGGGCAGATGGGCTGTACCTTCTGTGGCGTGCAGTTGCGGGCGTGCAGCAAACAGGCCGCGCGTATAGGGGTGGGCGCGCCTGGCGAACACCGCTTCCGTCATGCCGGACTCGACCACGGTGCCGCCATACATGACCAGCAGCTGCTCCGCATTCTGGGCAATCACGCCCAGATCATGGCTGATGAGAACCAGCGCCATGGAGTGCTCGGCCACCAGCTCCTGCAGCAGATCCAGAATGCGCTGCTGAACCGTCACATCCAGAGCGGTGGTGGGCTCGTCGGCCACCAGCAGATCGGGGCCGCAGGCCAGTGCCATGGCAATCATGATGCGCTGGCGCTGGCCGCCGGAGAACTGGTGCGGATATTCATCGAGCCGCTGTGCGGCCTGCGCAATGCCCACCCGCTCCAGCAGCTCGGTGGCGCGGGCGCGGGCCTGGGCGCGGCTCATTCCCTGATGAAGCCGCAGCGGCTCTGCGACCTGGCGGCCGATGCTGTGCACGGGGTTGAGGGCGCTCATGGGCTCCTGAAACACCATGGCCATGCGGTTGCCGCGCAGGGCGCAGAGCTGGCGCTCGCTCAGGCCCAGCAGTTCCTGGCCGTCCAGCTGGATGCTGCCGTCCACTTGCGCGTGCTCGGGCAGCAGGCCCATCAGCGCCAATGCCGTCAGCGATTTGCCGCAGCCCGACTCGCCGATCAGGCCCAGTGTGGCACCGCGCTCCAGCGTGAAGCTCACATCGCGCACGGCCTGGGCACGGCCGCGATGGGTCTGCAAATTGATGGTGAGGCTGGAGACTTCAAGCAAAGCCATGGTCGGTATCCCTACGCATTAGCGCTCGCGTGTCAGTCGGGGGTCCAGCAGGTCGCGCAGACCGTCGCCCAGCAGGTTCAGACCCAGCACCGACAAGGCGATTGCCAGGCCGGGCCAGACGGCCAGCAGCGGCGCCTGGAACATCAGGGTCTGGGCTTCGCTGAGCATGCGCCCCCAGGATGGCTGGGGCGGCTGCGTGCCCAGCCCCAGATAGGATAGGGCGGCCTCGGCCAGAATGGCCAGCGCAAACTGAATGGTGGCCTGCACGACCAGCACGGCAGCAATATTGGGCAGCACATGCTGCACCGTGATGGCACTGCGGCTTTTGCCGCAGGCGCGCGCGGCCAGCACGTAGTCGCGGGCCCAGATGGCATTGGCCGAGGCGCGGGTGATGCGCGCAAAGGTGGGGATGTTGAAGATGCCGATGGCAATGATGGCATTGACCATGCCGGCTCCGAACACGGCTGTGAGCATGATGGCCGAGAGCAGGGCTGGAAAGGCAAAGGTGAAGTCCGCCAGCCGCATGATGATTTCTTCCACCCAGCCGCGGCGTGCGGCGGCGACAAGGCCCAGCAGCACGCCCAGCGCCAGTCCTATGCCCACGGCAATCAGGCCCACGGCAATCGAGGCGCGCGCACCGACCAGAATCTGCGAGGCCGTGTCGCGCCCGAAGGCGTCGGTGCCCAGCCAGTGCCGGCTGCTGCTGGCCTGCAGGGCGGCGTCCATGTCCACTTCATAGGCCGAGCCGGGCGTCCAGACAAAAGACAGCAGTGCGGCGGCAATCAGCAAGGTCGTGAGCAGGGCGCCGAGCACAAAGCTGCGGTGCTGCAGGGCGCGTCGGCCAAAGCCCTGGGGCTGTGCACGCGTGAAGGCGCGTGTCGGGTAGTGGGCCGCGCTGGCGCGCGTATCGGTCTGCCTGCTCATATATCGCCGGCCTTGATGCGGGGGTCGATGGCGGCATAAAGCACGTCGACGACAAAATTCACCACCACCACCATGGCGGCTAGCAGCAGCACGCAGTTGCGCACCACGATCACGTCGCGGTTGGAGATGGATTGAAAGATCAGCCGGCCCAGGCCCGGCAGATAGAACACGTTCTCCACCACGATGGTGCCTGCCAGCAGGTTGGCGAACTGCAGTCCCATGACGGTGATGACGGGAATCATGGCGTTGCGCAGCACATGACGCCAGAGCGCCGCACTGCGTGACAGCCCTTTGGCGCGCGCCGTGCGTACAAAGTCCTCGCGCAGCACCTCCAGCACCGCAGAGCGGGTGATGCGCGCCAGGATGGCGGCCTGCACCACGGCCAGCGCAACAGCAGGCAGCAGCAATGCCTGCAGCGCAGGCCAGAAGCCGCCGCCGGCCTCCTCGCTCCAGCCCGGAAAGCCGCCTGCCGAGAACCATTGCAGCTTCACCGAGAACAGCAGGATCAAAAGAATCGCAAACCAGAAGTTGGGGATGGCAATGCCGATCTGGGCCAGGCCCATGAGGCTCACATCGCCCCAGCGCTTGTGGTTGGCGGCCGCAAACACGCCCGCAGCAATGGCCAGCACGGCGGTGATGCACATGGCCATGATGGCCAGCGGCACGGTGACCGCAAGGCGTTCCCAGACCAGCTCGGCCACGGGCGAGCCATAGACGTAGCTGTCGCCCATGTCGCCGTGCAGCAGGCCGGCTATCCACTGCCAGTAGCGCGTCAGCGCGGGCTGGTCCAGGCCCAGTTGCTGCGCCATGGCTGCCACGGCCTCGGGCTCGGCATCGGGGCCCATGAGCATCTGGGCTGCATCGCCGGGAAGGACTTCCAGCACGGCAAAAACCACGATGGAGGCACCGATCAATGTGGCGATCAGCGTGAGCAGGCGTTTGAGCAAGAAGATGCTCATGGCGTGGGGCGTTGTTTCATCGTGAAGTGGGCTCAGACGCAGGGTTTGCGTGCTGCGCAGCATAGCGGCAATTGTGCCGCGTCCGAGAGGGGGGTGCTTTGTCCCGGGCGCTGCCATGTCTTGGGGAGCTTGGGATAATGTGGGCCGATACCGAGAACTGCACAGGAGCTGGCACATGGCATTGATGATTACCGATGAATGCATCAACTGCGATGTGTGCGAGCCCGAGTGCCCCAACGATGCCATCTATATGGGTGAGGATTTCTACGAAATCGATCCGCACAAGTGCACCGAGTGCGTGGGCCATTTTGACGAGCCCCAGTGCGTGCAGATCTGCCCTGTGGCCTGCATACCGGTGAACCCCGAGTACATTGAAAGCCGTGAGGTGCTGTTCAAGAAATATGAGCAGCTTACGCAGGCCAAGAAAGAAAGTTAAGGCTTTTTGAGTCTGAAGTCGTTGTATATCAAGCGCTAATAGCTCCTTATTCAGGAGCTATTTTTCATTCTGCCTCGGGTTCAAGCCTCGCCAGCAGCGGGCTGGGCGGCATCGGGGGCAGGCTTGCGGGGGGGCTTGGGGCGTGGTGCCTTGGTGGTGTGGATGACCAGAGTGGCCTTGTCCATCTGGCCGGCCACCATATCGGGCCAGGCCTTGAGCGAATGTGCGATGGCGTCTTCGATCAGCTTGAGCTGGTCGGGGGCCGGCTTTTTGAGCACCCAGCTGGCGACCTCGCCCTTGTGGCCGGGGTGGCCGATGCCCACGCGCAGACGCCAGTAATTGGGCGAACCCAGCTGGGCATGGATGTCGCGCAAGCCGTTGTGGCCGCCATGGCTGCCGCCGAGCTTGAGCTTGACCACGCCGGGCTCGAAGTCCAGCTCGTCATGCACGACCAGGATTTCCTCGGGCTGGATCTTGAAGAAGCGCGCCAGTGCGCCGACCGACTTGCCCGAGAGATTCATGAAGGTCTGCGGCTCCAGCAGCCAGACGTTCTGGCCGTGGATGCTGGTGCGGGCCATCAGTCCCCAGTAGCTGCGTTCGGGAACCAGACTGACCTTGAGTTCGCGCGCCAGCGCATCGATCCACCAGAAGCCGGCATTGTGCCGGGTGTCTTCATATTCAGGGCCAGGGTTGCCGAGGCCGACAAACAGTTTGATCATTGCTCGATTATCTTCTTGCCAGCAAAGCTGGGCGGACAGGGGCTGTTCTGCATGGGCCAAAGAAAAAGCCCACCGAGGTGGGCCTTTTCTTGGAGTACAGCGGCAGCCGCCGTACCGAAGTCACAAGAATTACTTCTTGCCCTTCTTGGCGGGAGCAGCTACGGGAGCAGGTGCAGCGCCTTCGGCAGGAGCCACTTCGGGCAGCTTGATCGAGATCAGCGAAGGGTTCTTGTTGGCGCCACGCACCACAGCCTTCACGCCGTTGGGCAGCTTCAGAGCTTGCAGGCCCAGCACGGACTTGGAAGTCAGAGTGCTCAGGTCCACCTTGATGAACTCGGGCAGGTTTGCGGGTTCGCAGATCACTTGCAGCTCGTGCATCAGAGGAGTCACGGTGCAGTTCTCGCCCTTCACGGCGGGGGATTCAGCAGCGCCTTCGAAGTGCAGGGGCACGTTCATGTGCAGCTTGGTGTTGCCGTCCACGCGCTGGAAGTCGATGTGTTGCACCAGCTTCTTGTAGGGGTGGAACTGCACGTCGCGCAGCACGACCTTGGTCACTTGACCGTTGATTTCCATGTCCAGGATGCTGGAGTGGAAAGCTTCCTTGTGCACAGCGTGCCACAGGGCGTTGTGATCGATTTCGATCAGTTGGGCTTCACCAGCACCGTAAACGATACCGGGGGTCTTGCCCGACAGACGCAGACGGCGGCTCGCACCCGTACCTTGCTTGGCGCGCTCAGTAGCGACGAATTGCATAACTAACTCCTAGATGGGCGGACCGCGACCAGTCTCGCCCGATTGATAAAAGAATCTGCACCTTGCAGCAAGGCCGTGGATTCTTGCGGTGGCCTCGAAACAGTCAAACCTCCCGAAGGAGGTTTGCTTGGGCTCAAGGCCGAAAAACCAGAGATTTTAAGCGGTAAACAGACTGCTCACCGAATCGCCTGTGGAAATGCGGTGAATTGTCTCGGCAAAGAGGCCCGCTACGGACAGCTGACGAATCTTGCCGCATTGCTGGGCTGCGGGGCTCAGAGGAATGGTGTTGGTCACAACCACTTCGTCCAGAGCGCTGCCGTTGCCGATGCGTTCCAGGGCCGGGCCCGAGAAGATGGGGTGCGAGCAGTAGGCGTACACGTTCTTGGCGCCGCGCTGCTTGAGCACTTCGGCAGCCTTGACCAGCGTGCCGGCGGTATCGATCATGTCGTCCATGATCACGCAGTTGCGGCCGTCGATATCGCCGATCACGTGCATGACTTCGGACACGTTCGCCTTGGGGCGACGCTTGTCGATGATGGCCAGATCGCAACCCAGCTCCTTGGCCAGGGCGCGAGCACGCACCACACCGCCAACGTCGGGGGAGACGACGATCAGGTCTTCGTAGTTCTTCTGACGCAGATCACCCAGCAGCACAGGGGTGGCGTAGATGTTGTCCACGGGGATGTCGAAGAAGCCCTGGATCTGGTCGGCATGCAGGTCCATGGTCAGCACGCGCTCGACACCTACGGCCTGCAGCATGTTGGCCACCACCTTGGCGGTGATGGGCACGCGGCTGGAGCGGGGGCGGCGATCCTGGCGGGCATAGCCGAAGTAGGGGATCACGGCGCAGATGCGCTCGGCCGATGCGCGCTTGAGGGCATCGACCATGACCAGCAACTCCATCAGGTTGTCGTTGGTCGGAGCGCAGGTGGACTGAACCACGAAAACGTCGCGGGCGCGAACGTTCTGCTTGATCTCGACCGCGACTTCTCCATCGGAGAATCGGCCAACGTCAGCAGCACCAAGAGAGGTACCGAGGTGCTTAACAATCTCTTCGGCCATGCCAGCATTGGCATTGCCTGTGAAGACCATGAAATCTGAGTGATGTGAATGCATTGTGCGTCCCAGTGCTGTGGGTTGCTATGACGCAAGAAGATGTTTGGCAGGGGAAGAAGGATTCGAACCTTCGCATGCCGGAATCAAAATCCGGTGCCTTAACCAACTTGGCGACTCCCCTACACAGGCCCTTTGTCGAAGACAAAAAGCCTTATAACTTGTTCTCTGGAATCCAGCTATTAAGTGGGTGTTTTTCCAGATTTCTGCAAACCCTGATCTGCCAAGAGCTTGGAGCACTGCTCAGATCAATGTTTTGCTCAATATTTTCCGCTATCGGTGCAAATACCGCACTTCCAGAGCCCGTCATTCTAGCATGTAATTTGAGTGATTCAAGCCAGCTTCTGACTTTCATCACTTCGGGCTGCAAGCCTTCAGCGACCGGCTGCAGGTCGTTTCGGCCAAAGCCGAAGTGGTTTGCAGCGAAGTCCTCAACTATAGCAGGCTTTGTGTCGCGTTTCAGGGACTCGCTGGAAAAAATCTTGCCGGTTTCCAAGCCCTGTTCGGGCTTGACCACCAGGAACTGCTGCTGCGGCAAGGCGTTGCGGCCTGTCAGCGGGGTGATGATTTCGCCGATGCCGCTGACCCAGGCCGAGTGACCGCAGAGGAAAAAGGGGACATCGGCGCCGAGCTTCAAGCCTATGCTTTGCAGTTCCTGGCGCGAGAGGTTCAGATTCCAGAGGCGGTTCAGCGCCATCAGCGTGCTGGCCGCATCGGATGAGCCTCCCCCCATGCCGGCTTGGGCGGGCAGTCGCTTTTCAATCCCTATGCGCACGCCTTGCGTGCAGCCGGAGGCTTGCTGCAGGGCGCGGGCCGCGCGTGTGATCAGATCATCGGCAGGCAGGGCAACGCCGTTGAGGTCTTCACGGCTGATGTGGCTGCTGACCGTACGCTCGAAATGCAGCACATCATGCCAGTCGATGAGCATGAAGACGGATTCCAGCAGGTGATAGCCGTCAGGCCTGCGGCCGGTGATATGCAAAAAAAGATTGAGCTTGGCCGGGGCCGGCACGTCATAAAGCGAGTGCATGGCGTGTATGTGTCAGTAAGAGAAAAACGGTGCCACGATAGCACCGGGTTGCCGGCCAGTCAGCGAGCGTCCTGATCGAGAACGATACGCAAAGAGGCCTCGGGTGGCGGGCTGATACGGTCGGCACGCAGGCGGCCATCGCTGATGCGCGAAAGATCGGTCTGCCAGCCGGTCACAGCCGTGTTCCTGCCTTGCAGCCAGTCGAACAGGGCGGCGACGGGAATATCGCTGCCTGTCATGCGGGTTATGAGTTCAGGCAGGGAGTCCGACTGGGTGATCTGATCGCCTTGCTGCAAGGTGGCTCCGCCACGCGTCCATTGCAGGCGGGCCATGATGGATCCCAGTGGGTTGAAGAGCAGCAAAGTACCGCTTTCGGGCTGACCTTGCAGCTCAAAACCTGCGCTGAAGGATTGCTGCTGGGCATCCTGGACCTGTAGCGCCATGCGGCCGGACCAGTGGTGGCTGGCCGCCACATCGAGCGGTAGCTGCCGTGCCGGTTGGGCGCAGCCGCCGAGCATGGCCGCTGCCAGAGCCAGCCCGAGGGCCGGAACAATCTTCAAGAAAGCCGGGCTGCGCTTCATGGCGTCACTTTGAGCCGTTTGAGCGTTTCCAGCAAAGTGTCATTGCTGCTGTCTGCCTTCATGCCCTGGCGCCAGATGAGTTGGGCGCGGTCTTGCTTGCCTTGGGCCCAGAGAACTTCCCCCAGGTGGGCGGCAATTTCTGCATCCTGACGCGTGGCATAGGCCTGCTCCAGCAGCTTTTCGGCTTCGTCCAGATTGCCGCGGCGGAAATGCACCCAGGCCAGGCTGTCGGTGATGAACGGATCACCGGGCTGCATGTCCAGAGCCGTCTGGATCAAGGTCTGCGCTTCTTCCAGCTTGATGCCGCGATCCGCGTAGGAGTATCCCAGTGCGTTGTACGCATGCTTGAAGTCGGGCTTGCGCTTGATGATGTCGCGCAGCAGGCGCTCCATCTCGCTGAAATTTCCGGCTCTTTCCGCGAGCAAGGCTGTGTCGTAGGTCAGCTCCACATCATCGGGTGCCTGGCTCAGCAGATGGGCTTGCAGCGCATAGGCTTCCTTGTTCAGGCCGGCGTCGCGCAGCAGCTGCACCTCGGCAATCTGCTTGAGGCGCTTCTGGTTGGGGCCGTTTGCCGGAATGGCCTGGATAAGGGCGCGAGCTTCCTTGACCTTGCCCTGGCGAGCCAGCAGATCGGCGCGCCGGGCCTGCACGCTGAGCAGGTTGGCGGCATCGGGAATGCGCTGCAGATAGACGTCGGCTTCGTCGTAGCGCTGGCGCTTTTCGGCCAGATCGGCCCTGAGCAGATAGAGCTGGGATTCGCCAGCAGCGCGACCCACACCCTCGGGCAGCTTGGGCAGCAGAGAGCTGAACTGTGTCAGGGACACGTCGGCAGCATCCAGCTCGCCATCCTGCAGTTGCAAATTGGCGAGCATGACCCAGGCTTCCGGAAATTCGGGGGCCTCGCGCGTGATGAGCTGCAGCTGGGTCTTGGCATCGGCATTGCGCTTTTGTCCCAGCAGCACGCGGGCATAGGTCAGGCGCAGCTGGGGCGAGTGATTTTTTTCAAGATAGCGCTTGACCAGCGGCTCCACTTCGGCGGAACCCGATTCCAGCAGCTCCATGGCCAGCAAGGCGACGGCACCCGAATCAGGACTGAGCTTGGCGCCGTTCTGCAACGCCTGCAGGGCGGCGGGCTTTTGGCCGGCGATCAGGCGCATATGGCCTATGGCGGCCCAGGCCATGGGGCCGTTCTTCGGGTCCTTGAAATCGATTTCCAGCGCTTGCTCGACCACATCGGCGGCCAGAGGCTTGTCCGAGGCATTGTTGTAGAGCTGGGTGATGGCCAGAAAAGTGGCGCTTCGATTGGCTTGCGGGGTCAGCTCGACCTCTCGACGCAGATAGCTGCCCGAGTCTGCGATGCGGTTCATCACCACCAGAATGCGCAGCACGGCGCGGTTGGCATCGCGTGATTCGGGGTAGGCCTCCAGCCAGGCGCGGGCATTGCGCAATGCGCGGTCGCCCGAGCGTGACTGAATGGCAAGTTCGGTGGCGCGACGATAGAGCTTTTCGTTGTTGCTGCCGCGCGCGGCCTCCATCATCAGGGCCTGAGCGTCCGTCAGAGCGCCTTCCTGAGCGGCCATCTCTGCCACCAGGATTTCGTAGAACAGCTCGGCAGACAGAGCTGCTTGCTCATTCTCAAGCTCCGCGGCCTGTTCGAGATCGGTGCTTTGCTCGATCTTGTCCTGCTGGGGGGGCGGGTCAGCGGTCTGGGCGGATGCGATTGCCGATCCCATGGCCAGAACGGCGGCCACGGCGAGTCCCTGAAAACGTAGAGGATGAACCATCGGCTCATAATAATCCAAGCTTGTTGAACACTTGGCGAAGATGAGATTGCATGCCTGAGTTGCCCGAAGTCGAGGTTACGCGCCGCTCTTTTGCTGACCGCATTGCGGGTGCGCAGATTGAGAAAGCCACCTTGGGAAAGCCCCTGCGCTGGCCTCTGGGACTGTTGCCGCAGGCACTGGCCGGCAAAGTCGTGCTGGGCGTGCGCAGACGCGGCAAGTATCTGCTGCTGGACCTGAGCGAAGGTCTGCTGCTCATGCACCTGGGCATGTCGGGCAGCCTGCGCTTTGCGGGCCTCGACGAGGAGCCGCTGGGCACGGCCGGAGCGCATGATCACTTTGACCTGCAGACATCGCGCGGCTTGCTGCGTCTGCATGATCCGCGCCGCTTCGGTGCCGTGATCTATGTTCCGGATGAGGGCGATGCCCTGGCGCGCAAGCTGCTTGACCATCTGGGTATGGAGCCGCTGAGCGAGGGATTCACGCTGGATGCCTTTCAGGCCGGGCTGGCCGCCAGCCGCTCGCCCATCAAGCAACTGCTGCTCAGCGGCAGCGTGGTGGTCGGTGTCGGCAATATCTATGCTTCCGAGGTGTTGTTTCTCTCGCGAATTCACCCGGCAACACCGGCGCGTGATGTGGGCAGGCGCAAGGTCAAGGTTTTGTATGAGGCCATTCGCACCGTGCTGGCCTTGGCGGTGGAGAAAGGCGGCACGACCTTGCGCGACTTTTCCGCAGCCAACGGCATGGAAGGGCACTTTCAGCTGGAGGCCCGGGTCTATGGCCGCGATGGCCTGCCTTGCTCGCATTGCGGCGCCGCCATTCAGCTCATGCGCCAGGGGCAGCGCAGCACCTATTACTGCGCCCGCTGCCAGAAAGCCGCGAAAACCCTCTGAATTTGATAGCTAATACCGCAGTTTGAGTATGCGTTCAGGCATGTTTTGACGTCACAATTTCATTTTGGTGCTTGATATGTCTCAGGGGCGCCGCCAATGCCCAGGCATTGGCGCTGTTCTGCGCCGTTGCGCGCAGATACTTTGCGGCTAGGGATATCAGGCCAGCCTCTGGAAGAGCCGTAGATGCTGTCAAGGGGCAATGCTATATATTGATCTGGCTGTCAGCCTTGGCTGACCCGGCGACTCAGACAAACAAGAGGGGTAGATGTGTCAGCTTCATTCAACGAGCAGTTCGGACAGTATGGTGCCTGGCGAAGGGGCTTTGCCACCCAACTGCAGGAGCTGCGTGAATGGTTGATGGCCCAGGATCTGCTGGACGCCTCGGTGCAGGAGCGCTTGCAGAGACTGGAAGAGCAGATGCGCACCGACAAGGTCATGGTGGCCTTCGTGGCCGAGTTCTCGCGCGGCAAATCCGAGCTGATCAATGCCGTCTTCTTCGCCCATTACGGCCGCCGGCTGATGCCGGCCAGTGCAGGTCGCACCACCATGTGTCCAGCGGAGCTGGGTTGGGAGCCGGAGTTGCCGCCCTGTCTGCGTCTGCTGCCCATCGATACCAGAGAGTCGCCGGAGAGCCTCGGCCAGTGGCGCATGCGCCCCGACGCCTGGGTGCAGCAGCCCCTGGATATCGCCGATGCACAGCAGATATCCGACACGCTGGCCAAGGTGGCCGAGGTGCGCAAGGTCTCCATCGATCAGGCCAGGGCCTGGGGCTTTTGGCATGACGACGATGCTGCCGACAACCCCATGGTCGATGCCGACGGTTGGGTCGAAGTGCCAATGTGGCGCCATGCCTTGATCAATATGCCCCATCCGCTGCTCAAACAGGGGCTGGTGATTCTCGATACGCCTGGTCTGAATGCAGTGGGTGCCGAGCCGGAGCTGACCGTCAATCTGATACCCCAGGCACATGCCGTGGTCTTTGTGCTGGGTGCCGATACCGGCGTGACCAAGTCCGACCTTGCCATCTGGCGCGACCATGTGCTGCCGGCAGGAGCCGGCAAGGCAGGGGGCGATGACGCCCTGGCTGCATCGCGTCTGGTGGTGCTCAACAAGGTGGATACGCTGTGGGACAGCCTGAGTTCTGGCGCGCAGGTGCAGGCCCAGTTGCGCCGTCAGCAGCAGGACTCGGCCCAGTTGCTGGGGGTGGCGCTGGAGCGCGTGCTGCCCATCTCCGCCCAGAAGGGGCTGGTCGCCAAGGTGGGGCGTAACGACAGCCTGCTTCAGGCCAGCGGTCTGCCCGCTTTTGAAGACCTTCTGGCCAATGGCATCATGGGGCAGCGCCAGAAAGTGCTGCAGGCCGCTGTGCGTACCAATGTGCAACAACTGCAGTCGCAGGTCGAGCGCGTCATCAATATGCGCCGCAGCGATCTCGACGACCAGTTGGCCGAGCTCTGCGGCCTGCGCGGAAAGAATGCGACGGTGATTGCCAGCATGCGTGCCCGCATCGAGGCCGAGCACAAGGAATTCGACCAGAGTGCCGGCCGCATCCAGGCCATGCGCCACATCCATATGCGCATGCTCAAGGAGCTGTTCCAGCTTCTGAGCTCGAGCACTTTGAAGGCCGAATTGGCCGGGCTGAAAGAGGCGCTGGATCAGCGCGGGCTCAAACTTGGCCTGCGCAAGGTCTATGAACAGACCTTCGAGCGTCTGCATGCTGTGGCTGCAACGGTACAGGACCAGGCCGATGAGATCCAGGCAATGATGAGCTCCTCGTTCAAGGAACTCAATGCGGAGTTCGGCTTCTCCCTGCAGACACCGCCGCAGCTGGTGCTGTCCGAGCTCAAGGACGACTTGCGCAGCATCGAGGGCAGCTACACCCAGTATCTGGGGCTTAGCAGTGTCATCAGGCTCGGCAGTGCCGACTTTTCGCAGCGCCTGATCAAGGCGCTGGCGCTGCGCTTGCGCACGGTGTTTGAAGCGGCATCGAACGACGTGGATATGTGGAGCAAATCACTGACTGCGCCTGTCGATGCACAATTGCGCGAACGTAAACGCAGTTACACGCGCCGCCTGGAGGCCGTGGACCGGATCAGCGGTGCAGCCACTGAGCTGGAGGAGCGCATTGCCGACATGGAAAATGTGCAAGCCCGCATGGGAATGCTGCAGACGCAGCTGATCAGCGCATCGGCGCAACTGCTGGATCCGATTGCGGCCGAGCGGCCGCAGGCCGCGTCCATGCCGTTGGACATCAACCTGGTAGCTTGAAATCTTGACTCTCCCTTCGATTGCCGCAGCTGTAGTGCAGTGGCAGGCCAGCCATGGCCGCAATCATCTGCCCTGGCAGCAAACCCGTGACCCTTACCGCGTCTGGCTGTCTGAAATCATGCTGCAGCAGACCCAGGTCAGTACCGTGCTGGGCTACTACCAGCGCTTCCTGGACGCTTTTCCGGATGTGGCCAGCTTGGCTGCTGCTCCGCAGGATGCCGTGCTGGCGCTGTGGAGCGGCCTGGGCTACTACAGCCGCGCGCGCAATCTGCATCAATGCGCGCAGACCGTGATGGAGCAATGGGGCGGGGCTTTTCCGCAAACGGCCGAAGAACTGGCGACCTTGCCAGGCATTGGCCGTTCCACGGCCGGTGCCATTTCATCGTTCTGCTTTTCCGAGCGGGTGCCGATTCTGGATGCCAATGTGCGACGTGTTCTCACACGGGTGCTGGCGTTCGATGCGGATCTGGCGCAGTCCAGAAATGAAAAGCAGCTCTGGGAACACGCCCAGCAACTGTGCCCCACAGAGAATCTGCACGAAGCCATGCCGCGCTACACCCAGGGCATGATGGATCTGGGCGCCAGCGTCTGCACATCGCGCAAGCCCACTTGCCTGGTGTGCCCCTTGCACTCCGAATGCCGGGCGGCCCGCGCCGGCAACCCGGAGAACTATCCCGTGCGCACGCGAAAGATCAAGCGCAGCTCCGAGTCCTGGTGGCTGCTGCTGGCGGTGGATGCACAGCGCCGCGTATGGCTGCAAAAGCGTCCGCAAGCCGGTATCTGGGCCGGGCTTTACAGCCCGCCGGTCTTTGAAGACTATGCGGCACTGCAAAGCCATGCGCAGGCCGCATGGCCTCAGGACGGGACCAGGGGCTGGCAGGATCTTCCAGGCTTTTTGCATGTGCTGACCCACAAGGATCTGCACCTGCATCCGGTTCTGGTGCCCGTCGATCAGGCGCATGCAGCCCTGGCGTCAGAGGTCGATGCATCGTGCTGGGCAGATGCAGCGGCCTGGACCGAGCTGGGTCTGCCCGCTCCTATCCGCAAGCTGCTCGATGCCGAGCTGGCCTGAATGCCAGCCGCATGAATGAAAAAAGGTGACGGCTGGCGTCACCTTTTTTCATGGCGGCAGATTTCAGAAGCGCAATCTGGGCATCAGCATGGAGCAGCGCAGCCCCATCAAGGCCAGCCACAGGGCCTTGGCCTGCGGGTTGCTGCGCTGCGCCTGCAATTGCCGGCCGGCGGCCACGACCTGCTGGCGCAGGACTTGCTGCTCCCTGCGGTCGCCTTGACTTTGTGCGCTCAGCCAGAGCTGCTGGTACTGCTGCACGCTGAGCTGGCAAGGCTCGCCGAGCAGATGGCGCGACGAAGTGTTCAGCAAGGCCTGAGCCTGCGGGGTGTGCCGTGACTGGCTCATGCGGCCTCCTCTTGTTTCGAAGACTTGCTCGGCGCGTCGCTCTCAGTGCGTCCAAAGGCGTACCAGTCCACATGACGGGTGCAGATCATGACCAGGGCCAGCACGCCGAACAGGGCGATGGAGCCGACAACCAGTGCGGTCTGCTCCAACTGCAGCAGTACATACAGCAGGCCGTACAGGGCCGAGATGGCAACCGCGAACGGCAGGCCGCGCCTGATGCTGCCCAGAATGTGGCTGGCATAGAAAGCCAGCAGAGCCACGCAGGAGCTGGCCGCTATCGCATAGGCCGTTGCAAAGCCCAGGTGTTCGGACAGGCTGATGAGCAGCAGGAAGAAGCTGCACAAGGCCGAGCCGACCAGCAGGTACTGCACGGGGTGAACGCGCAGCTTTTTCATGACTTCGAACAGACCGACCGCGACAAAAGTCAGGATCACAAAAAGAATGCCGTACTTGGTGGCGCGCTCGCTCAGCGAGTAGACATTGACGGGGTTGACGAACTCCGTGTCCATGGTTTCGAGGCAGGGGCCGCTGTCGTCATGGCTGCGGGTTGACGAGGCAGCATAGGTTTCCGAGCCGCCCCAGTAGCCAGGGTTGCAAAGACGTTGCTGACGGGTGAAGGCCGTGCTGGCAGAGGTGGCCAGCGAGGACAGCTCCCAGCTGGCGGTGAAGCCGCTGTCCGTCACCTCGCGTCGGCTGGGTAGAAAGCTGCCGCCAAACGAGGGGTGGGGCCAGTCGGCAGTCAGCGTGACCTTGCTTTCCGTGGCGATGGGGCTGAAGGCGAGCTGCTCCGTGCCCAGCAACTGCAGCTTGAGGTCTAGGTTCAGGGCTTCACCCTTTTTCAGCAGGCTGGCATCAATCTCTGCCTGAATGCCTTTGCCATAGCGCTCCAGCGGCGTACCGGACTCGACCGCCAGATCCTGGCCGTTGGCCTGCAGCGTCGCGCTGCGGATGCCGCGCGGGTCGCTGAGCGCAAATGCCACAAGGACCTTCTTGCAGCGCACCACGGCGTTGGGCTCGCTGGGCTTGGGCAGCGCCGCATACTGCGCGGCATTGGCAAAGCTGGCCGATATCTGGTCGTGCAGCACATAGGTGTTGATGTGGTGCAGGCCGCGTGAGCGCTCTTCCATCTTGGCATTGGCGTCGTGGTTGAGCGTGTCGGGCAGCAGCATGCGCTGGAATTCCCGGGTGCTGTATTCGATTTTCTTGCCATTGGTCGTGCTGGTGGTCTCCGTGCAGCTCTGCACCAGGGCCGGCCCAATCAGCGTTTGCGTGCCGGCCAGGCTGGAGACCACGCTTTGCACGGCGTAGTCGCGGTTGCGGATGCGGTCTTTCACCACATCCTGAATCATGGACAGGCCGGCCATGAGCAAGGCCAGAACGATCAGCAGTGAGACTGTCTTGAACAGCAGTCGGTTTTTCATGCGTGCTCCTGAATGAGGGGTTTCAGGACGCAGTGTCGGCGGCGACTGTGTGGACGCAATGAAGTCTGTGAAGCGGGTGTGAAGTCCTGCTTGAAAGCCTTGGTTGCTCAGCTTTGGGGAGCGAAATCCAGGGTCACTGCAAGGCCAGGGTGGCGATTTCGGACCTGCATGCTGCCGCCATGAAGATGCATGATGCGGGTGACGATGGACAGGCCCAGGCCGGTGCCGCTGCGCTCTCCGTTGGGTCTGGGCGTGGTGAAGAAACGCTCGCCCAGACGGGCCAGCAAGGGCTCGGCAACCCCCGGGCCCTGATCACTGACGGTGATGCGGTGCGGGCCCAGCTCAAGCTCGATCACGCTGTTCTCGGCAGAGAAATCCAGGGCGTTCTGCAGCAGATTGCTGATGGCCAGGGTGACCAGGCCGGTCTCCCAGGGGCCGCTGCTGTCCACGCCGCTCAGGCGTATGGAGATGCGGCGTTGCTCGGTATGGCTTTGAAGAGAGTCCATGGCCTGGCGCGCACATTCCATCAGGCTGCAGCCGTGGCTGGTGTCCAGTTGCTGGCGCTGTTCGAGACGGCTGAGCTGCAGCAGCTGGTCGATCAGGTTCTGCAGGCGCAGGCTCTGGTCCACCACCTGTCTGGCGAACATGGCCCGGTCCTGGGGCGGTAGCTCTTCCTGCAGCAACTCGCCCGCGCCGCGTATGGCGGCCACCGGGCTTTTGAGTTCGTGGGTCAGAGCGCGTACATACCCCTCGATATAGTCGCGCCCTTCCAGGCGCTTGCGCATATTGTCCATGGCCTGGGCCAGCTCGCCCAGCTCGCCAGGCATGTCGGGTATGGCCGCAGGAGCCGAGGCCTGTGCGGGGTGGGCAGACTCGTTGAGCGTGGGGGCCTGTACATGCTGCGCATAGTTGCGCAGCCGGCGCACGTGAAGCACAAACCACCAGGTCACCGCACAGCCCACGGCGGCGGACAGCAGCACAAACAGCAGGCCGCCGCGCAGAATCTTCTGCTCGGCGCCGTCGACGATTTTCTGTACCGAGCTGGAGGGCTTGGAGGTGGTCAGCACCCCGGCAATCTGGCCGTCCACCATGATGGGTGCGGAGACATACATGACGCTGCTGGATTCGTCCTCCTTGACGGCTCGCGTGGTGCGCGCGCCATATTCACCGCGCAGTGTCAGATAGACATCGCGCCAGCGCGAATAGTCGGCGCCCTGGTCCCTGCCCTGGGAGTCGAACAGCACGATGCCTCGGGAGTCGGTGACGGTGATGCGCAGATCCAGCGTGGTCTTGCGTGTGTCCCAGATCCAGGCCTGTATCGGCTTTTGTGTGTAGCCCTGAAGCTGAGTGGCAAACGTGCTGTCCGCACCGGCTTGCAGCCGACCTTCTTCCATGTCGGCACTGGCCAGCGTGGCAAGCGCATAGGCGGTCTCCACCAGCGTGTCCTCGGTCACTTTGCGCACGCTGGGCTTGATCTCCACCATGAAGACGCGCAGCACGAAAAAGGCGGCCAGGCCGTTGATCAGGAAGAAGGCAAAGAAAAGGCGCAGGCCCAGACGCATACCGGCTATCCGGGCTGGTTCAGGCTGTAGCCCAGACCGCGGTGGGTGACGATGAGCTCCTGATCGGGCAAACGCTCGCGCAGTTTGGCGCGCAGGGTCTTGATATGGGTATCCACCGTGCGGTCCGTGCTCTCGCTGTCCAGCCCCCAGATTTGCTCCAGCAAGGCGTCGCGGCTCAGGATACGGCCTGTAGCGTTGACAAGGCTTTGCAGCAGCTGATATTCGCGCCGTGTCAGATCCAGCGCTTTGCTGTGGATCAGAGCCCGTTGCCCTTGCTCATCTATTTGAAGTGCTTTCGCAAGCTGGGCGGGTGCTGCAGGCTGAAACTGCCTGGAGCGGCGCAGCAGGGCTCGGGTGCGCGCCAGCAGCTCGCGCGGGCTGAAGGGCTTGGTCAGATAGTCGTCCGCGCCCAGTTCCAGGCCCAGAACCTTGTCCATCTCCTCGCCTCTGGCACTGAGCACCAGTACCGGAACAATGGAGCCGGCAGAGCGCAGCTCGCGGCACCAGTCCAGGCCGTTGCCGTCGGGCAGGCCCACGTCCATGAGCAGTACATCAAACGCTGTCCTGCTCCATTGCCGACGCGCATCGGCGATCAGCAGGCTGTGGGTGACGGCTATGCCCTCGCGCTCCAGAGCGTAGCAAATCGTTCTTGCAATGGCCGGGTCGTCTTCGAGCAGCAGCACCTGCATGGCTGACGTCTGAGGGCTGAGCATGCGGTTCAGCTGATCGGTTGGGTGGCGTCAGTGGCCAGAAACTGCTGAGAGACCTGGATGAATTTGTCGCGAAAATCCAGTGAGCGGTGGCGGCGCACGGTGGGCCACTGCTTCTCGAAATGTCTGGCCAGGGCTTCGACGAGAAAGACCGAGCGGTGTTGCCCGCCCGTGCAGCCTATGCCCACGGTGACATAGCTGCGGTGGTCTCGGGACAGCAGCGGTAGCCAGCGTTCGAGGAATTGCTGTATGTCCAGCTGCATCTGCTGCACCTCGGGCAGGGCACCCAGATAGTCGGCAACCGGCTTGTCCAAGCCCGTCAAGGCACGCAGCTCCTTGTCATAGAAGGGATTGGGCAGCATGCGCACGTCAAACACATAGTCAGAGTCTGTGGGCATGCTGTGCTTGAACCCAAAGGACTGGAACATCAGCGTCATCTGCCCTGTGGGTGCTTCGATGATCTGCTTGATATAGCTTTGCAGTTGCGCCGACTTGAGGTCCCCGGTGTCGATGACGATGGAGCGGTCGCGCAGCAGGCCCAGCAGCTCGCGCTCCTTTTCGATATCGAGCTCCAGTGCCTGGCGCTCGTTCGTCTGGGCGCCCGGAGACAGAGGGTGGCGCCTTCGGGTTTCCGAAAAGCGCCTGATCAGAGTGCTGCTGTCGGCATCTAGAAAAATCATGCGCGGCATCAGCCCCTGCTTTTTCAGGCGATGCAGCTGGTCAGGCAGCTGAGGCAGGCCCTTGGCGCTGCGTGCATCCATGGCAATGGCCACTTTCTCGTCCTGATGGGTGAGCTTGAGCTCCACAAAGGACTGCAGCAATTCCGGGGGCAGGTTGTCGACGCAGTAGTAGCCAGCATCCTCCAGCGCGTGCAGCGCAACGGATTTGCCCGATCCGGACATGCCGCTGATCAGAACAATCTCCATGGACATGATTTCAAACTCCTCTGACTTTGCCGCTCTTGCGGGCTGTCGTGCTGGCCTTGGCGCTTCTGGCTGGGGTGGCCGATGGACGCAGGGCGCTGTTGGCGGCCTGCTTTGCAGGCAATCTTGCCATGGCCAGCATTTCTCTGGCATGGGCCATGGTTGCTTCGGACAGGTGCTCGCCGCCCAGCATGCGGGCCATTTCCATCTCGCGCTCCTCGCCCGCCAGCGGGTCCACGCTGCTGATGGTGGTGTTGGATTTGGGGCGCTTGGTCACTCGGTAATGCTGGTCTGCATAGGCTGCGACCTGAGGCAGGTGTGTGACGGCCAGCACCTGGCGCGAGCCGCCGAGCGAGTGCATGAGGCGGCCTACGGTTTCGGCCACGGCTCCACCCACACCGGAGTCCACCTCGTCAAAGATCAAGGTCCCGGCCTGACCCAGTTCGCTGGTGGTCACGGCAATGGCCAGCGAGATGCGCGACAACTCGCCGCCTGATGCCACCTTGGCCACGGGCTTGGGCGTGGCGCCGGTATGGCCGGCCACAAGAAAGGTGATGCTGTCCGTGCCGGCCGGGCTGGCGGCGTCGGCATGCTCCAGCTGCACTTCGAAACGACCGCCCTTCATGCCCAGACTTTGCATGGACTGGGTGATGGCGCGCGACAGGCGTGGTGCTGCCAGGGTACGCTGTTGCGAGATTTTGCGCGCCTCGGCCTGATACCTGAGGTGGGCGGCTTGCTCTTTGGCGCGCAGCCCCTCCACATCGACGGCAGCATCCAGCTGGTGCAGCTCCTGTTTCCAGCCTTCGAGCAGGGCGGGCAAGTCCTCAGGTGTGCGCTTGTAGCGGCGCGCCAGCTGCATCCACACCGACAGGCGTTCATCGAGATCGGCCAGCAGCTCGGGGTCCAGATCGGCGCGGCGCAGATAGGCCTGCAGCGAGTGACGGGCATCGTGCAACTGGGCCACACAGGAGCCCAGTACGTCGGCAATGCTCTGAAACTCAGGCTCCAGGTGCTCTTGATCCTGCAACAGGTGGTGGGCTCTGCCCAATGGGGTGGCCGCTCCTGCATCATCATCCTCCAGCAGTTGCAGGCAGGACTGTGCCGAGTCCATCAAGGTCTGCGCGTGCGACAGACGCGTGTGCTGGGCATTGAGCTCATCCCACTCTTCAGCGCGTGGCGACAGCTTGTCCAGCTCGGAGATCTGCCATTGCAGGCGTTCCCGTTCGCGTTGCAGATTGTCCTGGGCCGAGAGCGCCTGCTCCAGAGCCTGATGGCTCTGGCGCCAGTCCTGCCAAAGCGACTTGAGCTGGGCCGTTTCAATGCCGCCATAGGTATCCAGCATGGCGCGTGCTGCGTCAGGGCGGGTCAGGCTTTGCCAGGCATGCTGGCCGTGAATGTCGATCAACTGATCGCCCAGATGGCGCAGCTGTGTGGCCGTGGCGGGCGAGCCGTTGATCCAGGCACGGCTACGGCCCAGACTGTCAATGACGCGGCGCAGCAGCAAATCCTGCTCCTGCGCAAAACCCGACTCCTCCAGCCATTCATTCAGTTGGGGAGGGCAATCGAACTCTGCGCAAATATCGGCCTGAGGGCAGCCTTCGCGCACCACCTGTGCATCGGCGCGTGCGCCCAGCACCAGTTGCAGAGCGTCGAGCATGATGGACTTGCCGGCGCCGGTTTCGCCGGTCAGCACCGTGAAGCCGGTCTGCCAGTCCAGATCGAGTGACTGGACAATCACAAAGTCCCGCAGGACGATGCGCTTCAAGGCCATGGTCAAACGCCTCCCTCGTTCCAGCCCAGCTTTTTGCGCAGGGTGTCGAAGTAATTCCAGCCCTTGGGGTGCAGAAAGTGCACGCTGTGATCGGCGCGAGTCACCAGGATGCGGTCGCCATGCTGCAGCGATTTCAGGGACTGCATGTCGAAGTTCGCGCTGGCGTCGCCCCGGCCGCCCACCACCTCGATAGTCACTTCCTGAGCGTCGGAGAGCACGATGGGTCGGTTGGAGAGGTTGTGCGGCGCGATGGGCACCATCACCCAGGCCGGAATCGATGGGTGCAGCATGGGGCCGCCGGCCGAGAGCGCATAGGCGGTGGAGCCCGTGGGGGTGGCCACGATCAAGCCGTCCGCGCGCTGGTTGGAAACAAAGCTGCCGCCGACCTCGATGCGCAACTCCACCATGCCCGAGGTCGAGCCACGGTTGACCACCACATCATTCATGGCCTGGGCTTCAAACACGCACTGGCCGTCGCGCATGACGCGAGCATTCATCAAGGTGCGTTCGTCTTCCTCGTACTCGCCCTGCAGTATGGGCGTGATCGAGGCTTCGAATTCATCCAGGGCAATATCGGTGACAAACCCCAGCCGCCCCTGGTTGATGCCGACCAGCGGCGTGCCATAGCGCGCCAGATGGCGACACACGCCCAGCATGGTGCCGTCGCCGCCCACCACCAGACCCAGGTCGCAATGCCTGCCCAGTCCGTCCACATCCATGCTCGGGTAATCGGGCAGGCCCGCGTAGATGGCGGACTGGGTATCCAGAATCACCTCACAACCCATGCTGCGCACGTAACCGGCAATCCGTTGCAGCGCTTCGCTGGCTGCATCGGACGGAACGCCTGCTGCGGGTGTGTGGTACTTGCCGATCAGGGCAATATGGTGGAACGTGGATGTCATCTGGGAAATTACATCATTAAAATGAAATCATGCTCGACGAACGTGCCAAGTTATTGCTCAAAGCGCTGATCGAGCGTTACATCGCTGACGGTCAACCAGTCGGTTCGCGCACTCTTTCACGTGCATCCGGGCTTGAATTGTCGCCTGCCACCATACGCAATGTGATGGCCGACCTGGAAGAGATGGGACTGATCATCAGTCCTCACACATCGGCAGGCCGCGTGCCGACAGCCAGGGGATACCGCCTGTTTGTCGACACCATGCTGACCGTGGATCGCTGCGATCTTGTAACGCCCGGCCTGATGCCCGAACAGCCGCAGAAGGTGATAGCCAATGCGGCCAATCTGCTGTCCAGCCTCTCCCAGTTTGTGGGAGTGGTCATGGTGCCGCGTCGCAGCTCCGTCTTCAAGCATATCGAGTTCGTGCGCCTGTCGGAGCGGCGCTTTCTGGTCATCATCGTCTCGCCCGAAGGCGATGTGCAAAACCGCGTGATCTTCACGGATGTGGATTACGAGTCCTCGCAACTGATAGAAGCCTCGAATTTCCTCAATCACCATTACGCCGGTTTGGCAATGGAGGAGGTGCGCACGCGGCTGCAAACCGAGGTGGAGCAATTGCGGGGCCAGGTTGCCAGCCTCATGCAGGCGGCGGTAAATGTAGGCACCGAGGTCATGAGCAACCATGATCGCGAGGACGTGGTGATCGCCGGCGAGCGCAATCTACTGTCCGTGAGCGATTTTTCCAGCGACATGGGCAATCTGCGCCGTGCTTTCGACCTGTTCGAGCAGAAAACGCAAATCCTGAGGTTGCTGGACTTCTCCAATCAGGCCGATGGCGTGCGCATCTATATCGGCGGCGAGAGCCAGACCGTACCGTTTGAAGATCTGTCTGTAGTGAGTGCTCCCTATGAGCTCGATGGCAAGGTGGTCGGCACCTTGGGGGTGATCGGCCCCACGCGCATGCACTACGACAAGATGATCCAGATTGTCGATATCACATCCAAACTGGTGAGCAATGCTCTGAGCCACAAGCGTTAGGCCCTACAATGGCGAAGTTTTTCTGGTGGCAGCCACGGCTGTTGTCAGTGTTGGGGCGTTAGCTCAGTTGGTTAGAGCAGAGGACTCATAATCCTTTGGTCGTCGGTTCAAGTCCGCCACGCCCTACCAAGCTGCATGAAAGCCTGCCGTCTTCATCGATGGTGGGCTTTTTCTTTGCATGAACGCGAAAAAGTTGTCGATTTGGTCCGAGAGCCGTTTTTGCGCTGCTAGAATACAACCCTGTTGCGGCTGTAGCTCAGCTGGATAGAGTACTTGGCTACGAACCAAGGGGTCGTGGGTTCGATTCCTGCCAGCCGCACCAAAAAACGTCAAGCCTCAGAACTGAAAAGTTCTGAGGCTTTTTCGTTTCTGGGCTCAGGCTTTGGGTATCAGCAAGGTGAAGCTGCTGCCTTGGCCCAGCTGGCTGCTGATCTGCAGGCTGCCGCCATGACGCTGTGCCACGGTGCGCGTGAAGGCCAAGCCCAGGCCCACGCCATCCATGCGCTGGTGCTGCTGCAGGCGCTCGAATGGCTGGCTGAGCCTGGCCAGCGACTCCTCATCCATGCCGCAGCCGTGATCGCGCACAGCGATGCCCCATTGGCTGCCTTGCTCGACAATATGGATTTCCACAAGGGCGATGGCATCGGTATCTTGCGGCTTGCCGTACTTGACGGCATTGGTCAGCAAATTGATGACGGCGCGGTGCAGCAGACCGGGGTCGCCATGCACGCAGGCTTCGGCATCAGGCAGCTCGAACACCAGTTGCATGTTCTGCTGCTGGGCAAGGGTCCAGCAATCCGAGACGGCCTGATCCGCCAGCAGACCCAGATCTAGGACTTCGCTGCGGTATTGCTGCTGCTGGGCTCTGGCCAGATGCACAAAATCGTCTGCCAGCTGAAGGGATGACTGGGCATAGCCCTCAATGCGCTTAAACAGAGCATCTTGCGAATCGATGCGCTTGCCTGTGCGCTGCATCTCCAGCAAGGTGATGATGGAGCCTATCGGCGCACGGATATCGTGGGAGATGAACTGCATGGCTTGGTCGCGCTGGGCCTGTGCACTGCGCAGGTCGCTGATATCGACCAGGGTGATGAGCCAGCCTGAGGTGGGCGGTGCCTCGAAGCTCTGGCTCAGCAGCATCAGGTGGCGGCCCTGGGTGTCGCGCCCTTCGCTTTGGCGTGACAGAGTGGCTTGCTGCAATGCACTGTGCGTGAGCAGTGGTGTGCTGCTGGCAGCGCGGCCGCCGTCGCTGCTGGCGCTGTTCAGGCCGCGCAGAAGGGCGACCAGATCGTCGCCTTGCTGGAGTTTGTGCTCCAGGCTTTCGATATAGCGGTGCGCGGCCGTGTTGGCGAGCAGCAGAATCCCTTCGCGGTCGCAGACAAAAGTGGCCGAGGGCAGCTGGCGCAGGCTTTCGCTGACGAAATGATGCAATGCACGCAGCTGGCGCGAGGCTTGCTCCACAGCGTCAATCCGCTGATCGAGTGCATCGCTTTTGAGCGAGGGTGCGGGAAGGCCCTGGCCTTGCAGATCGCGCAGCTCCAGCGCCAGAAAGCGTGTGGCGGCGCGCAGGCGCAGCCAGCTCCACAGCGGGTAGGCAAGCGACAGGCTCAGCAGTGCCGCAGCGGGGGCTGTCTGCACATGACCCCAACGCGGCGCCAAACCGGCTATCGACAGACTGAGCAAGGCCAGCAGGATGCTGGAAATCAGCCCGCCAGAAGGGCCGAGCCAGGCCAGAGCCAGCAGGCCCAGCAGCACGGGCAGCACATTGAGGCTGCGGTTGAGCGTGGCAGAGGCCGGCTCCAGATGCGTGTCCTGAAGGATGCCGTTGAGCACATGGCCCAGCATTTCCACATTCGAGATCAGGCGCGCATCAAAGCCGATGGGGGCTGTGAATTTTTCGCCAATACCCGCGGCAGTGGCTCCAATCAGCACGTATTTGCCGCGAAAAGCGACTGCCGGGATATTGCCGCGCAGGATGTCGATATAGGAGTAGGTGGTGAACGGCGAGCCCAGGCTGTTCTGGCGGTCCCGCGAAGCCTGGGCAAAAGCGATGAACTGGGGCTGCAGCTTTTGCCAGGAGTTGGCTGCAACCGAGTCTGCTGGAGGTGGGGCAGATGGTTGGCAGGGGCGGGCGGTCTCGCCCACGCAGTGCAGGCTCAGCGCCATATGCCACCAGAGCTGGTCGGCCCTGCCTTCCTGCGCATAAAAGCGTCGCACCACGCCGTCGGCATCCACAGGCATCTGGGTGTGCCCCAGAGCAGCAGCCTCGCTGGCAAGGCTTTTCAAAGGGGTGGTGGCAGTGCTTTGCGCGGAGCGCGTGACGGGCAGCACTACATTGCCGCTTTTTTGCAATGCTCGTTGCAAAAGCAGATCGTCTCCGGGGTAGTCCCAGTCTTCCTCGCTGAAGACCACATCCATGCCGATGGCGCGGGGCTGGCCTTGGGTGATACGCTCCAGCACGGCGGCGTGCAGTGCACGGCGCCAGGGCCAGCGGCCTATGCTGTCGATACTGTCATCGTCGATGGCCACGATGACGATATCGGGCGAGGCGGGACGCTGGTGCAGCCAGGCCGATGTGTCCTGAATAATGCCGTTGAGACGTGCCAGCTGCCCCGGGCCGCTGAGCCACCAGGTCATGCCGAGCAGGAAAGTGCTGAGCAGCAGCCAGCTCAGGCGCAGGTTCTGCAAGCGGCTTTTGCGCAGGTTGGGAGCTTCAACCATAGAGGTGGTTCGGTAAGAAGCACATAAAACCATAGCATCCAGCGCTTGCTATATAAGCATTCAAGATATGAATCCTATGAAGTTTCATGGAATTCAAGCGCTGGAAGCTATTGTTTTTACTGGCGCATCAGGCGTGAACCGTCGCCGGAAGTCATCGTCTGCCCCTCGGACGAGGTTACCCAGTTGCCGGTCTGGAATTGGCGCGAGGCAGACAGATTGCTGCGCAGGCCATTGGCATCCTCGACCTGCATCTGCAGATAGTAGGTACCAGGAGGCAGGTCCTGCGTGCTCCACTGAGGCTGGGTCACCCAGGTGTCGATCAGGGGGGCAGTAAAACCGGCGTCGCTGGCGACCACGATGCGGTAGCGTTGACCCTCTTCACCTGCCCAGTGAATATGGCTGCTGCCTTCGCCGGGCGCGCCGCCGATCTGCATCTCGGGCGATTGGGGGGCCAGGGCCAGTTTCATCTTTTGCGGGGCGGCGAAGGGCCCCGCATCCGGCTGTCCGTTGTCAAGCGTACGTATGCTGCCTACGCGCCACATATATTCGCCGACAGGCAGCTTGGTCAGCGCATTGGCAGGCAGGGCGCAGTCCTTGAGGGCGTTGGCGTCGATGAGCGGCTGGGCAAAGCTGCCGTCGGCGGTGGCCACCTGTATGCGGTAGGCCGAGGCTTCGGCCACCTGGGTGCATTGCAGGCCTTGCTGGCCCTGTCCGACGGTGGCTTCAGGTGCAGGAGACTCGTAGAGCGGAGGCACCGGATGCGCTTTGATGCGCAACGCTTGCAGGCTGCGTTTGCCAGGAATGCCGTTGGTGTCAATGGCGCGAATGGCCGCAATGTAGTTGCCGTCTTCCACTCCCGTCAGGCGTGCCGGTGACTTGGTGAACATGCCGCCGCGCACGATCTGGGTCAGCTCATTGTCCTGAGCCAGCAGCACTTGGTAACGCACGGCACCAGCCATGGCCGGCAAGGGCAGGCTGACCCAGCTGGCGTCTTCGACAAGAGAGGGCCAGGCCGCAATATCGGGAGCCTCCAGCATGGCAGTGGGCCTGCCGATCTGGCCGTTGGCGGAAACGGACAGACCTTGACCTGGCCTCAGCAAGGCTGCGGGCTGGCCCGTCTGCACGGCGACCGAGCCTTCGTCGACGGCAGCAGCCGTGCGGCCCTCGTCATCGCTCATTACCAGAAACTGGGTACCGCGCACGCTGGTCGAGGCCGCCGGGGTGCGCACTTCGAAGCGGCGCTCGCCATTGGTCTGGCTGGACACTTGGGCTTCAATCGCGCCCTCGCGCAGATCGATGACGGACTGCAGAGTGCCGGCTCGGCCTTTGCGGCGCATCTGGCGCAACTCGACATCGGATTCGGACTGCACGCGCACCAGTGAGCCATCTGCCAGACGCACAGAGACAAAGGCGTTGGCGGGAACCTGGAGCGAATCGCCTTCCTGCAGCAGCTGGCCTTTTTGCACAGGCTGAGGTGACGCGTTGACGGAGTCTGCGAGATGGCTCGCGGAGCGTGAGCTTTGCACATCGCCTTGTACAAACACCACCGAAGCCATCGCGGCGCGCAACAGGCGCGTGGGAATTTCCAGCACCGAACCGGGGCGCAGACGCAAGGGGTCTTCCACCTTGTTGTGGTTTTGCAGCGCCGTCCAGCGCTTGTGGTCGCCCAGATAACGTGCTGCCAGCACCTCCAGCGTATCTCCAGTCACTACGCGGTGGGCAATGACATCGTTGCCGCGGGGCGTGATCTGGGCATGGGCCAGACCTGTTGCCGCCATCCCTCCAAACGCCACCCACAGCATGCCTGCACCCAGAATGGGCATGGGGGAGTGGACGGAAAAGAGGTTTTGACGTAAATCAGGCATCTTTAAAGGCAGGTTATGGGCTGCGAACTCAGGCAGCTGGGGCTGCGGGCTGCGCAGCTTCGGGGGTATCGAGGCGGTAACCATAGCCATAAACGGCTGAAATGGCATAGGGCTGACCAGCGCGCAAGTTCAGCAGATTGCGCAGGCGCGAGACATGGGTGTCCAGCGAGCGTGACTGCACCTCGGCGTTCTGGCCCCAGACGACCTCGCGCAGATGATCGCGCGAGAGCAAACGGCCCTGGTTCTGGAACAGCGTCAGTGCCAGCGTGTATTCGCGGTGCGTGACCTCCACGGGCTGGTCGTCCATCTCTATGCCATTGATGGCGGTGAGAAAGCGGTAGGGACCGAAGTCCAGCACGCTTTGTATGGTCAACGGATAGGCGCGGCGCAGCAGCGCGGCGATGCGTGCGCGCAGCTCGCCCGCACGGATGGGCTTGATCATGAAGTCATCGGCACCGCTGGCCAGGCCTTCGATAATGTCGGCCTCTTCGCTGCGGTGCGTCACGAAGATGATCGGCACTTCCTTGCTGATCTGCTCGCGCACCCAGCGCACGATGTCCGGCCCGCTGCTATCGGGCAGTTCCCAGTCGACAAGCAGCAGATCGAAGCTCTCGCGCCGCAGGGCCTGCTGAAGGGCAGCTCCCTTGAGGTAAGAGTGACAGCTGTGCCCGGCTTCCGTCGCGACCTGTTGCAACAGTTCCAGTTGTAGTGGATCGTCATCCAGGGCAGCAATGCGCATCGGTCGTTCCTTTAGTGCGAAGGATTAAATCCGCGCTGCCTCGTGAGTGCCGAGGCAGCGTCCCATAGGGGTGAGGAGCTATTGCTCGGCGGCCTCACGCAGTTGTTCCAGAGCCTGGATCACCAGGTCATCGCTGACACCATCCAGTGTCTGCAGGCGCGGCTTGATGGCGGCCAGCGCCGTCGCGCCTTCGCGCTGCAACTGGGCAATGTTCTGCCCCGCTTCCTTGGGGGCGGCAAAGCCCAGGCTTTGCAGCAGCAGCTGGCCGTCAGCGGCCACCAGCTTGAAGTAGAACTGGCCGTCCGTCTCGCGATACTGCTTGAACTGGGGCAGCGCCGTCTTGGCGGCTTTGGTCTTGGCCTTGCTGGCCTGCGCCAGATTGCGGATGCCCACGGCGGCGCGCAACTGCTGCAGCAAAGGGGTTGCCAGCTTGCGGGCCTTGACCGCACCGGCCTGAAGAATCTCTTCCAGCTCGGCGGGATGGGCAATCAGGTATTCGTAGCGCTCGCGCATGGGGGCGATTTCGCGGTCGATGCGCTCGAACAGGATCTGCTTGGCATCGCCCCAGGCAATGCCTTCGGCATATTGCTGGCGCAGTGCGGCACTTTCCTCTTCGCTGGCAAAGCCCTGATAGATCTGGAACAGGGCCGAGCCTTCGACTTCCTTGGCCTCGCCGGGAGCGCGCGAATCGGTGGTGATGCTGTTGATGAGCTTTCTGAGCTGCTCGCGTGGTGCGAAGAGCGGAATCGTGTTGTTGTAGCTCTTGCTCATCTTGCGGCCGTCAAGGCCGGGCAGGGTGGCGACAGACTCTTCCACCACGGCTTCAGGCAACGTGAAGTACTCGCTGCCGTAGATGTGGTTGAAGCTCGACGCCATGTCGCGCGCCATCTCCAGATGCTGCACCTGATCGCGGCCCACAGGAACCTTGTTGGCGTTGAAGATCAGAATGTCGGCGCCCATGAGCACGGGATACATGAAAAGACCGGCGGTCACCCCGTCGTCAGGTTCGCTGCCGGATGCATTGTTCTTGTCCACCGCCGCCTTGTAGGCGTGGGCGCGGTTAAGCAGGCCCTTGCCGGTCACGCAGGTCAGGAACCAGGTCAGCTCCGGAATCTCGGGGATGTCCGACTGGCGGTAGAAGGTCACATGCTCGGGGTCAAGCCCAGCGGCCAGCCAACTGGCGGCGATTTCGATGGTCGAGCGCTGCACGCGCTCGGGGTCCTGACACTTGATGAGCGCGTGGTAGTCGGCCAGAAAGTAGAAGTTCTCCACATTCTTGTCACGACTGGCTTCGATGGCGGGGCGCATCATGCCTGCGTAGTTGCCCAGGTGTGGGGTACCGCTGGGGGTGATGCCGGTCAGAAAACGGGTGGTGCTCATAGGGATCAACAACAGATATCAGTAGCAGACCAGGCGCGGGGTTCAGCGCAGCAAGGCCATGAAAGGGTAGAGGATCAGATCGATGGCCGAGTAGCCCAGGCTCATCAACGGACGCAGCCAGTAGCTGCCGACCACGCCGGCAATCACCAGTGCCATGACGATGAAAAAGCCATAGGGTTCGATACGCGCCACCAGTTGCGCCTGTTTCCAGGGCAGCAGACCGACCAGAATGCGGCCGCCGTCCAGAGGCGGCAACGGAAAGAGATTGAAAGCCCACATCACCAGATTGACCAGAATGCCGGCGCGGCACATCTCCAGGAAAAAGCGCTCGTGCAGACCTGAACCTACCAGGACGATCAGCAGCAGACCCCAGAACACGGCCTGCGCGAAATTGGAGGCGGGACCGGCCAGCGCTACCCAGATCATGTCGCGCTTGGGGTGGCGCAGATGGTCAAAGCGCACGGGCACGGGCTTGGCGTAGCCGAAAAGAAACGCCCCCGAGGTAGCGAAATACAGCAGTAGCGGCATCAAGATGGTGCCGATGGGATCGATATGCTTGATGGGGTTGAGCGTGATGCGCCCCATCATGGCTGCGGTGTTGTCGCCAAAGTGACGCGCAGCATAGCCGTGCGCCGCCTCATGAATGGTGATGGCGAACAGCACGGGCAGTGCGTAAATCAGTACGGTTTGTATGAGTTCGGTGAGTTCCACGCACTGATTGTCTCAGACGCCGCGTCAAGCTGCTGTCTTGTGTCGGGACAAGCCGTTTGCCGTTGCAGAAATACGGGTTGCACATAGTTGTGTGGTAAACCAGATGTTGCAAAATGCAACTCGCGCAAATCTGCGGTTGCTGCCTGCACGGCAGAACAGGTTTTGTGCGGGTTGATGCAATCAATACATAACACGGCGTTCGGCAGGACAGGGCAAGGGGATCGATATGACGGTAAGCAAGCGACTGGTAATCGCATTTGTCAGCATCAGTGTTTTTGTGCTGGCTTTGATGGGAATTGCCTGGTCAGCAATGTCCGATGTGCTGGAGGTGCTCAAGGCGGGTTCGCTGACGGCGCAGCAGTCCGAGAGCCTGATGGCCGAGGTGGAACGTTCGCGCTGGTGGCTGCTGGCACTGGGGGCCTGGGTCTGCATTTCCTGCGCCTGGTCGTGGGTCAGCCTGCGACGCCGCATCGTCGCGCCCCTGCAGGAAGCCATACTGATTGCCGAGACCGTGGCGGCAGGGGACCTGAGCAAGGAGTTCTCTTCCAATGCCGAAGGCGAGTTCGGGCGTTTGCTGACGGCACTGAGCACCATGGAAGACACGCTGACCGAGTTAGTGGGCCGTATCAAGCAGTCCACCGACTCGCTGGCCGTATCGGCCTACGAAATTGATGCAGGCAACACCAACCTCTCCAGCCGTACCGAGCAGCAGGTCAGCGCGCTGACCGAAACCGCAGCCAGCATGGAGCAGCTCACCGTCACCGTGCGCCAGAACGCAGAGCGCGCTCATTCGGCCAGCTCTCTGGCGGTCGCTGCATCGGCCACGGCCGGACGTGGCGGCGATGTGGTGGACCAGGTGGTTCACACCATGGATGCCATCAGCGGCAGCTCGCGCAAGATTGTGGACATCATTCAGGTCATTGAAGGTATCGCCTTCCAGACCAATATCCTGGCCCTCAATGCGGCCGTGGAAGCGGCCCGTGCTGGCGAGCAGGGACGTGGCTTTGCCGTGGTTGCCAGCGAGGTGCGCTCGCTGGCGCAGCGCAGTGCCGAAGCGGCCAAGCAGATCAAGGAGCTGATCACGGCCAGCGTGACCCAGGTCGAAAGCGGCTCTGGCCTGGTGGGCCAGGCCGGCAGCACCATGAAGGACATCATGCAGTCCGTGGGCCAGGTCACAGGTCTGCTGAGCGAAATCTCCGGTGCGCTGCAGCAGCAAAGCGAGGGCATCGCCCATGTGAATACGGCCGTAGCTCACATGGACAGCACCAATCAGGAAAATGCCGCCCTGGTCATGCAGGCCACGCAAGCCGCTGCTGCGCTCAATGCGCGCACGCAGGATCTGCAACAGGCGGTGGGTGCCTTCAAACTCGATGACGATGAGGCGCCTGGTCTGGCTCCTTTTGCCATGCCAGCTCCGCGCGGAGCGGTGGCCGCGCAGGCGCGTCCAGCTCGTGCCCGCGAGCTGGCCTATGAAGAACTTTGATTCAGCGAATTTCGTGCAGATAGCCGTAAATGGCTACGGCGGTAAAGCCGAAATGGAGGCAGATAGCCGTTCCCAGCAAGACTTTGCGGCGAAGCATGGAGTCATCCTCATGTGCCGACAGTCCTGGACAGACATGGAATGATTGGCCTTTGCCATAGGCCCTGATTGCCCGCGCCGTCCAGAGGGTGGCCAGGGCATAGATCAGCCATGACGGAGACGCCCGCCAGAACAGCACCGCCACCATCACCGAGTACGCGCACAAAAAGCCGGTGAGCCAGGGCCAGTGGCGCTGAACAAAGTCTTGCGGCGGCTGCTTTGGCTGCATGAGGCCGCGCTTATTCGGGTTGCAGGCCGATGTCCTTGAGGCTGCCCATGCCCTGGCGCACCACGACGGGCGAATTGTTCAAGGCCATGGGCGTGAGGTCCAGCACCGTGGTGGGTTGCTGCGGGCAGGCACCGGAGTCGACCACGGCATCCAGCTCATGGGGGAAGCGCTCCAGAATCGACTCTGCATCATTGAGCGGTTCGGTCTCGCCGGGCGCGATCAAGGTGGTGGCCAGCAAGGGCTCGCCCAGCTCTTCCAGCAGCAGCTGCAGGCCTTTGCGATCCGGCACGCGCAGGCCGATGGTCTTGCGCGAGGGGTGGCTCAGGCGCTTGGGCACTTCCTTGCTGGCTTCAAGAATAAAGGTGTAGGGGCCTGGCGTGGCCAGCTTGAGCAGGCGGTACTGGCGGTTGTCCACGCGGGCATAGTTGGCCAGCTCGGACAGGTCGCGGCACAGCAGCGTGAGGTGGTGCTTGTCGTTGATCTGCCGGATGCGGCGCATGCGGTCCACGGCGTTCTTGTCGTCCAGGTGGCAGACCAGGGCATAGCTGGAGTCGGTGGGTACTGCAAGAATGGCACCCTTGCGCAGCATGTCTGCCGCCTGCTTGATGATGCGCGGTTGCGGGTTCTCTGGATAGACTTCAAAAACGGTGGTCATGCAATCTCTCTCTGTGATTTACGCACGCTGTATGCGGTGCTGCAGCAGCTCCCAGACGGGTGTGAGCTGGCTGGGCAGATGGGGCAGCTGCCCCAGGTCTATCTGCGATTCATCGGGGCTGTGAAAGTCGCTGCCGCGCGATGCGGCCAGTCCGAATTCCAGGGCCAGATCAGCATAGATCGCATATTCGTGCGGGCGATGGCTGCCGGTCACGACCTCCACGCCCTGGCCGCCGAGTTCCTTGAACTTGGAAAACAGCGCATATTCCTCGTTGCGGCTCAAGTCGTAACGTGCGGGGTGAGCAATCACGGCGACGCCTCCTGCATCCACGATCCAGCGCACGGCATCCTCCAGATTCGCCCAGACATGGGCGACATAACCGGGCTTGCCTTCTGTCAGATAGCGTTTGAAGACTTCATAGGTGTCGCTGCAGACTCCGCTCTCCACGAGAAAGCGCGCAAAGTGGGTTCGCGAGATCAGCTCGGGGTTGCCTGCGTGGCGCAGTGCTCCTTCATAGGCACCCGGAATGCCGGCCAGCTCCAGCTGCCTGGCCATTTCGCGGGCGCGTGGGCCGCGGCCGTTGCGCGTGTCGTACAGGCCTTGGGTCAGAGCTGCGTTATCGGCGTCAAAGCCCAGGCCCACGATATGTACGCCGCTGCCCGAGAAGCTGACGGAAATTTCAGTGCCTGTCAGATAGTCCAGCCCCGCTGACCTGGCTGCGGCTGCTGCCCGGTGCTGGCCACCGACCTCGTCGTGATCGGTCAGCGCCCAGAGCTCCACCCCTCGCTCGGCAGCACGCAGAGCCAGTTGCTCGGGCGTCAGAGTGCCGTCGGAGACGACGGAGTGGCAGTGCAGATCGGCGTTCAGATAGGTTTTGGGCACGGCTTGATTGTAGGCGGCTGTGCGCAATCATGATGTGTGTCATCGCACGAGCGCTGTTGCGGTCGTAGCTTGTAACAAAGCTCAAATCTCTCGCAAGTATGCCGATTAAGGATTAGCTACAGCTCTTGTGAGTTTCTGAATTCGTTAAGGCTGCCACGGTGTTGCTTGATCTATTGAGATGGATAAAAAAATGAAATTGAATCAGTTCTCTGTGTCACAAAAGCTGTGGGCTTTGGTGATTGGCTTGCTGGCGGGCTTGCTGCTGGTCTCTGCAGGCAGTCTGATCTATCTGGATCGCGTGTACGTGAGCATCTCCAAGGAGGCCACACGCACCCGAATGGCTGCCAACATTGCCAGCGAGTGGCGTCATCTGACCGAGCAAAGTGTGGATCGCTCCATCGTCGCGGCCATTTCCTCCGAGGAAAACCTGGTGGAGCAGCAGCGCAAGCTGATGAGTGACGGGATTGCGCATATCACCGAACTGCAGAAAAAGCTCAACGAGCTGGTCACTGACGATGAGTCACGCAAGGTGCTGGACGAGGTTGCCGAGCGCAGGCGCAAGACGCTGGAGAGCAATGCAGCCGTGCAGGCCGCGCGCAATAGCAGTGATTTCGCGGCAGCTTTCGACATTGTGGAAAAGCGGCTGCGTCCCGATGCCAAAACCTATATGGATGCCCAGCGCAAGTTTGTGCAGTTGCAGGAGCAGCGCAGCGAGCGCGCGATTGCCGATGGCGAAGCGCGCCAGTCTCAGGCCTATGTGGCTATCGGTCTGGTCTGTGGTTTGATTGTTCTGCTGGGCTTGGCGATGGCCGTGCTGATTCTGCGCTCGATCACCGCTCCATTGAATGAGGCGATGGTGCTGGCCGACTCGATCGCTGCCGGCGATTTGACGGCAACGGTACGCAATGACCGTCATGACGAACTTGGCCGTCTGCTCAAGTCCCTGAACGCCATGGCCGAGCGCTTGCGCTCCGTCGTTGGTCAGGTGCGATCGGGCGTGGAGTCCGTCTCCTCGGCCTCGGGCCAGATTGCCACGGGCAACCAGGACCTGTCGGCCCGCACCGAGCAGACGGCGGCCAACCTCGAAGAAACCGCTGCCAGCATGGAAGAGCTGACGGCCACCGTCACCCAGTCTGCCGACACTGCGCGTCAGGCCAATCAGCTGGCATCGACAGCCGCCCAGGCGGCCGAGCAAGGCGGTCGCGTGGTGCAGCAGGTCGTGCAGAGCATGGGCCAGATCACCGACAGCAGTCGCAAGATTGCCGACATCATCGGCGTGATCGACTCCATTGCCTTCCAGACCAACATCCTGGCCCTGAATGCGGCCGTGGAGGCGGCACGCGCCGGCGAGCAGGGCCGTGGTTTTGCCGTGGTGGCGGGCGAGGTGCGCAGCCTGGCGCAGCGCAGCGCCGAGGCAGCCAAGGAGATCAAGCAGCTCATCACCACCAGCGTGGACAATGTGCAGTCGGGCTCGCAGCAGGTGGAGCTGGCGGGCCAGAGCATGAGCGAGATCGTGGCCAGTGTGCGCCGCGTCAGCGACCTGATTGGCGAGATCACGGCCTCGTCCACCGAGCAGCGCGACGGCATCAACCAGGTCAATCAGGCGGTGAGCAATCTGGACCAGATGACGCAGCAGAACGCGGCGCTGGTGGAGGAGTCCAGTGCGGCAGCGCTGTCCATGCAGGAGCAAGCGCGCCGCCTGGCCGAAGTGGTGTCTGTCTTCAAACTCGGCCATGAAACCGGCTATGCCAAGGCGGCAGCTCCCCAGCGCCCGGCCAGCCGCGCCATGCCGGCCATGGCGCCAGTGAAGCAGACTGCTGCTGCAGTCAGGCCCGCGATCAAGGAAGCGCCCGCAGGCCCGGCTCCCACTGCACTGAGTGCCAGCAAGGCCAAGCCTGCTGCGCACTCTGACGATGGGGATTGGGAAACTTTCTAAACCGCAGGCCGACACCTGCTTGCAGGCCCGCCGCTTCTGACAGGAGGCGGCGGGCTTTTTCATTCTGGCTTGCCAACTCCAGCCGTGTCGAAAAGCGGGAAAGTACTGAGAACATCAGTCGTGCGCAATATGCAAAGCAGTTGTAACAATTATTAATATATTGATGAGACCTCGGGGAGAGCATCCCGCAGAGGTGGAGGGAGGACGTCAGGGGCCAGGAATTGACCGTCAGAGTCATGCACAAGCCAGCCCGGAGTTCACGATGCGGACGTGCCTGTGTTTGTGGGTTCTTTTGTCTGGATTGGTTGGTTCATGAAGTTGTTTCAATTCACCGTGGCCCGGAAGCTGTGGGCGTTGGTGATCGGTCTTTTGGCGGGCATGCTGTTGCTGGTGGCAGGCAGCCTGGTTTATTCCAAACGTGTCAACGAGGACGTTCTTGCGGCGGTAGTGGAAGCGCAGACTGCTGCTGCGCAGGCCAAGGAGTGGCGCATCCTGACCCAGATGAGCATGGATCGCTTCACGGCGGCCGCCATGTCCACGGAAGAGAATCTGGTCGAGCACCAGTACAAGGCCATGGCCGGCCTGATCGCCAGCATCAACGAGTTGCGCGACAAGGTGCTGGCACAGGTTCATACACAAGAGGCCAAGAGCCTCATGGCCGATGTGAACACGCATAGAGATGCCTTGTTTGCGGTGAACAAGGAGGTGGATCAGGCTCGTCAATCCAAGGATTTCGAGCGTTCGCAAAAGCTGATCGAAGAGCGGCTCAATCCGATGGCGCAAAAGTACTATGCGACCCTGGATGCCTATGTGCAGTTGCAGGACCGCTACCGGGTGCAGGCGCTGGAGCTGGGTGAATCCATCCGCTCCAAAGCCTATGTGGTGATAGCTATCTCTAGCGGTGTCATCATGCTGCTGGGCCTGGTGACCGGCCTGCTCATCATGCGCTCCATCACCCAGCCTCTGCTTGAGGCCGTGGAGCTGGCAGATGCGATTGCCGAGGGTGATCTGAGTTTCAGAACCGGGCATGACAGCGAAGACGAGCTGGGCCATCTGCACCAGTCATTGAATGCCATGGCCGAGCGGCTGCGCTCCGTCGTTGGCCGGGTGCGATCGGGCGTGGAGTCCGTCTACTCGGCCTCGGGCCAGATTGCCACGGGCAACCAGGACCTGTCGGCCCGCACCGAGCAGACGGCGGCCAACCTCGAAGAAACCGCGGCCAGCATGGAAGAGCTGACGGCCACCGTCACCCAGTCTGCCGACACTGCGCGTCAGGCCAATCAGCTGGCATCGACAGCCGCCCAGGCGGCCGAGCAAGGCGGTCGCGTGGTGCAGCAGGTCGTGCAGAGCATGGGCCAGATCACCGACAGCAGCCGCAAGATTGCCGACATCATCGGCGTGATCGACTCCATTGCCTTCCAGACCAACATCCTGGCCCTGAATGCGGCCGTGGAGGCGGCACGCGCCGGCGAGCAGGGCCGTGGTTTTGCCGTGGTGGCGGGCGAGGTGCGCAGCCTGGCGCAGCGCAGCGCCGAGGCAGCCAAGGAGATCAATCAGCTCATCACCACCAGCGTGGACAATGTGCAGTCGGGCTCGCAGCAGGTGGAGCTGGCGGGCCAGAGCATGAGCGAGATCGTGGCCAGTGTGCGCCGCGTCAGCGACCTGATTGGCGAGATCACGGCCTCGTCCACCGAGCAGCGCGACGGCATCAACCAGGTCAATCAGGCGGTGAGCAATCTGGACCAGATGACGCAGCAGAACGCGGCGCTGGTGGAGGAGTCCAGTGCGGCAGCGCTGTCCATGCAGGAGCAAGCGCGCCGCCTGGCCGAAGTGGTGTCTGTCTTCAAGCTGGGACGCGATACCGAGGCCTTCGCGGCTAAGCCCATATCGCTTATGAAAGTGCCAGCGACGATCAAGGCGATCAGGCCTGCGGCTCAGCCTGTCGCAGCCCTCCCCAGGCTGACGCAGGCCAGGCCCAAGGCGCGGTCGGTCGCAAGCACTGCGGACGACGATAGCTGGGGACAGTTCTAGGTAGCGGGCGCTGCGCGCACATTACAGCCGCCGCGTCCCCGGTGGCGGCTTCCCTGGCTGGGGTGAAGATCAGAAGCCCATGTTGCCGGCACCACCCTCGAAGTCCTGCGCGGCTTCCACGAGAAACTGCACCTTGCGCTCGCCGCGCCATTCGTTGATGTCCAGGCGATAGGCCAGGGTGGTGCGCGCGGGCAGCGGGTCGGTGTGGTTGAACCAGATGCCGTCGATCTTGGAGCCATGGTGCAGCAGCTCCAGCTTCAGATGCTTTTCGCCGACCAGTCGCTGCGAGGTGATTTCCAGCTCTTCGCTGAAAGTCGGGGCGGCAAAGCCCTGGCCCCAGACGGCCAGCTGCATTTGTTCGATCAGGCCGGTGTCCAGCCATTGGGGCGAAAGCGGCCCGTCGGTCTCCAGTCTGCGCGTCAGCGTTGCGGCATCCAGCCATTCCCTGGCGACCTGGGCGAAAGCCTGCTCGAACTCGTCAAAGTGCGCTTCCTCTATGGTGCAGCCTGCCGCCATGGCGTGGCCGCCAAAACGCAGTATCAGACCGGGGTGGCGCTTGCTGACGAGGTCCAGCGCATCGCGCAGGTGAAAGCCTGGAATGGAGCGGCCCGAGCCCTTGAGCTCATGCTCCTTGCCCGGAGCGCCACTGGCGGCAAAGACAAACGTGGGCCGGTGCAGCTTGTCCTTGATGCGCGAGGCCACCACACCGACCACGCCTTCGTGAAAGTCGGGATCGAACACGCTGATGGCCGGCGGCGGCGTCATGCCGTCCTCGCACAGGCTCTCGGCCATGAGCAGGGCATGCTCGCGCATGCTGACTTCGATCTCGCGGCGCTCGCGGTTGATGCTGTCCAGCATGCGTGCCAGATTGTCGGCGCGGCTGACATCTTCCGTGGTCAGGCACTCGATGCCTATGGTCATGTCGGCAAGACGACCGGCGGCATTGATGCGCGGGCCCAGGGCAAAGCCGAAGTCGATGGTGGAGGCCATGTCAAAGCGGCGGCCCGATGCCTCGAACAGCGCGCGTATGCCGGGCTGCATGCTGCCTTTGCGAATCTGCTTGAGGCCCAGGGCCACCAGGCGGCGGTTGTTGGCGTCGAGCTTGACCACATCGGCCACCGTGCCCAGGGCGACCAGCGGCAGCAATTGCTCAAGACGGGGCTGGTTGTGGCGGTCAAAGCGGCCGCGGTTGCGCAGCTCGGTGCGTAGTGCCAGCAGCACATAGAACATGACGCCCACGCCGGCCATGGATTTGCTCGCGAACTCGCAGCCAGGCTGGTTGGGGTTGACGATGGCATCGGCTGGCGGCAGGTGGTCGCCAGGCAAGTGGTGGTCGGTCACAACGACGGACATGCCCAGCTCCTTGGCCACGGCCACGCCTTCCACGCTGGCAATGCCGTTGTCCACGGTGATCAGCATGTCGGCACCGGTCTCCTTGACGCGGCGCGAGATGGGGGCGGTCAGGCCGTAGCCGTCGATCACGCGGTCGGGCACGAGGTAGTCGGCATGGGCAGCGCCCAGCATGCGCAGGCCGCGCAGGCCCACGGCGCAGGCTGTTGCGCCATCGCAGTCATAGTCGGCGACGATGCACAGGCGCTTTTGCTGGGCAATCGCGTCGGCCAGCAGTTGCACGGCAGCGTCGATGCCGCGCAGGCCCGAGGGCGGCAGCAGCCGGGCCGGGGCATCGTCCAGTTCGTCGGCCGAGCAGACGCCTCGCGCTGCATAGAGCTGGGCCAGCAAGGGATGAATCTTGGCCTGCAGCAGTGCAGAGACACTGTCGTTGGGGATGGATCTGGGAATTATTTTCATAGCATTTCCCGTAGATCAGGCAGGCGTTTCGTGCCAAAAACACTCTTTATCTTGTCCATCAGGCCGCGTGGCTGGCTTTGCCACTGCACCGCATTGCGTTCGCCGCAGAGCGTGAGCTTTACGGGTTCGCCACGGGCAGCCCGCTGCTGCAGCTCGGCGATCAGGCCGCTGTCCAGCGCCTGCCAGGCCTTTTGCCAGCCTTGCACATTGCCTTGCAGCGCGCTGTGGCGCAGATCATCCACGCACACGGGCCGGGCGGTCGCTGCGGGCAGGCTGGCGAGGTCTCCCGTGCCATGCACCCAGAAGGAGTTGATGGGCGGCAGGCCGCGTTCGGCCCGCAGGTCGTTGAATACATGGGTGTAGAGCAGCATCTGCAACTCGGTCTGCAGACGCTGAATGATGGCTCCCTGAATCGGGTCGGGCATCCAGGGGCGCACGTCGCGGCCCAGCGCTCGGTCCATCGATGCGGTGGCCAGACCCTTGAAGGCTGCACCGCGTGCCAGCCAGAGGTCGGCGCGCAGATATTGCAGCGTGATGCCGTCGTCGCTGAACCAGGGAGCGATCAGCGCCAGCAGCTGGCGGGATTCGTCTTCGTCCAGTGGCGCGCTGGCCGGGTCGGTCTGATGGACCTGGTCCGGCGTGATATGCCAGTGGCAGGGCGTGATGAAGGCACAGGCCTGGTTGCTGTCTCCAGCCGCCAGTGCAGCCCAGGGAATCAGACCGGGTGTATCGGGCAGCTGCATGCCACGGGCCAGGGCGCGCTCATGCGGGGGAGAGAAATCCATCTCGTCGCCCTGCACCAGCGGGGTCGGTGCCAGCGTTGCCAGCAAGGCCTGCAGGTGAGGGAGTTGCAAACCGTCCCATGCCTGGGGAATGTCGGCAGGGCCGCTGGCATAGGCAACAATGATTTCAGAGGCGCCTGTGCCCAGGGCTTGGGCGGCAGGCAGCAAAGGCGCGGTCAAAGACATGGGCGCTATTGTCGGGCATGGCCGCGGCCCGGGCATGGTGCGGGGTGCTTTGTCACCTCGCCGGCATATTTTTCAGGGTGTAGACCAGGCTGTAGCTCGCGTCCTCGGCAATGGCCGGCATGCCGGCATTCCAGTCGTCCCAGCGCTGGCGCATGGCCTGCATGCGCTCGGGGTGCTGGCCGGCCAGATTGGCACGCTCGCGCTCGTCCTGCGCCAGATTGAACAGGTATTCGTTGTCTTCCACGCGCAGGTATTTCCATTCGCCCTCGCGCAGCGCGCGCTGGTTGCGGTAGAGCATGCGCCAGTGCAGCGGGCGGGCAAACTCCGCACCGTCGGTGCGCAGCACGGGCAGCAGGGAGACGCCGTCCAGCGGGTAGTCGGGATCGGCGCTCACACCGGCTGCATCCAGCACCGTGGCCGACCAGTCCATGCTCATGCATGGCTGGGCGCTGGCGCGACGGGCTTCGATCACGGCAGGCCAGTGGGCGATCCAGGGCACGCGGATGCCGCCTTCGGTCAGGTCCATCTTGCCGCCCACCAGAGGCCAGCTGTCCGAGAAGCGCTCGCCGCCGTTGTCGCTGGTGAAGACGATCAGCGTGTTGTCGAGCTGGCCGTTCTTGCGCAGTGCTTCGACGATCCAGCCTATGCCCTCATCCATGTGATGAATCATGCGGCGGTACTGGTGAATATTGCCTCCCGTCAGGTGCGTGATGCCCGCTCCCAGCTGCTCGGCAGTCTCGCGGTCATCACGGGTTTCCCAGGGCCAGTGCGGCGCCGTGTAGTGCAGGCTCAGGAAGAAGGGGGCGTTGCCCTCGCTCATGCGGTTGACAAAGTCCACGCTGCGCTGGGACAGCAGGTCGGTCAGATAGCCTTCGTCGTGATGCTCCTCTTCGCCCACCCACAGATCGTGCTGGCCCGAGCTGCTCAGATGGGTGAAGTAATCCACGCCGCCCGACATGGGGCCGAAGTACTCCTCGTAGCCCGAACGCAGCGGGCCGAAGTGGGGAGGGTAGCCCAGATGCCATTTGCCTATCAGTGCCGTGCGGTAGCCCGCGCCCTTGAGCAGCGAGGCGACGGTGGGGATCTCGGGCGGCAGGCCCAGCTTGGCGCCCAGCGGCGTGCCACGCGTCTTGCTGTTGATGGGCTCCTCGGCGGCACCGCGCAAGCGGTATTGATAGCGGGCCGTGGCCAAGGCAAAACGCGTGGGCGAGCACACGGGTGAATTGGCATAGCCCTGGGTGAGCCTTAGGCCGTTGGCGGCCAGGCGGTCGAGCACCGGGGATACCGGGCCGAAGTCGGCATCGCGGCCGCCGTAGCAGCCCAGATCGGCATAGCCGAGATCATCGGCGACGATAAAGATGATGTTGGGACGAGTCATGAAATGCGGGCCGTTGTTGTTATAGGTCGGTAGGTCGGCAAGAGGCCCTATTCCATCTTCATGCCGGTGGCCTGGGCCAGCACACGGTAGCGGTCGGCCAGGGCCTGGATGCGCTTGGCGGCTGCATCACCTGTCAGTCCTTCGTAGACCATGTCGTTGACACGCATGCGCTCGCGCAGCGTGCCGTCCTTCATGGCCTTGTCGAGGTGGGCCTGGATTTTCTGCACCAGCGGCTCAGGTGTGCTGCTGGGCACCCAGGCCGCGAAAAGCACTTCCTGCTGCAGCTCCTTGTGTCCCAGCTCTGCCACCGAGGGGACGTCCGGCAGCAAGGGGTTGCGCTGGGCCGTGGTCACCGCCAGCGCCGTGATCTTTGCAGTGGTCACATGGGGCAGCATGGCGGTGGAGCTGATGACGCCGCCATCCACTTCGCCCGAGAGCATCGCCAGCGTGGCAGGTGCATTGCCTTTGTAGGGCACATGGTTGACCTTGGCTCCGGTGGCGTAAGTCAGGATGCTGGAGGCCAGATGGCCGGGGGTTCCATAGCCGGCGGAGCCCAGGGTCAGGCCCTTGTCCTTGCCGCGAGCAATGAACTGCTCCAGTGTCTTGATATTGGTCTTGGGACTGACGGCCATCAGCATGCCTTGCGAGGCGAACACCATGACAGGACGCAGGTCGCCATTTTTGAACGGCATGCTTTTGTAGATCAGCGGGTTGACCGTGAAGCTCGTGTCCAGGCCGATCAGCATGGTGTAGCCGTCGGCGGCAGCCTTGGCGACGTAATCGGCTCCTATGTTGCCGCCAGCGCCGGTGCGGTTTTCAACAACGAAGGGCTGCTTGGTTTCGCGCTGAAGCACTTCTCCGACACCGCGCGCCAATATGTCCACCGCCCCTCCGGGAGCGAAGGCTGCTATCAGCCGAACCGGCTTGTGAGGCCAGGCGGCGACGGCAGCGCCATCGACAGATTGGGCCAGGGAGGCGAAGGCGGAGCAGCCCAGCAGCAGAGCCAGGCTGGTTGGGAGAAGGCGGCGGGGTGCAGTCAGGCGAGCCATGGAATCACTCTCTTGTCTGAGGGAGGAGCCGGCATTTGCGAAAATCCCCGGCACTCCCCTTTGTCTCTGTATTGGGAATGCCACTGTAGAAGTGACATCCACAATTGATCTAATCAACTCATCCCCGTGAATACCCGACAACCCACCTCCATTCAGCACATGCTGTTGTTTCGCATCAGCCGCTTCTTTGGCGTGGCGGGCGGAATGGCGATGCGCATGTGCGAGGCCCGCTTCGGCCTCACGCGTCGCGAATGGGGAGTGATGGCGACGCTGGCGACCGAGGAGGGTTTGCTGTCCTCCGAGCTGGCGCAGAAGGTGCAACTGGACAGGGCGCGCACCTCTCGGGCGCTCGGCGGTCTGGAGGACAAAGGCTGGGTGCTGCGCAAACCTCTGGATGGAGACCGCCGGCGCGTGGCCATGTATCTGACCGATGAGGGGCGGCGCATGTACGGCCTGATACTGCCCGAGATGGTCAAGATCCATGCCGATATCGTGTCCATTCTCAGCGATGAGGAACTGGCCTTGTTTGACGGCCTGCTGGCAAAGCTCCAGGCCCATGCGGTGACGCTGGAGCAGCAGGATCGGTATGCGGATCTGCCGCGCATAGGGCGCAGCAGGCCGCCCCGATAGAGGGGGCAGGCCGTCAGGTCGCAGAAGGCTGGCGCCGACAACAGGGCATTGCCGGCAATGCCACAATGCATGCCAACATGCAATTTCCCTACGAACTGGCCGTGGGCTGGCGCTATACCCGTGCAGGGCGCGCCACACGCCGCAATGGCTTCATCTCCTTTATCTCGGGTGTCTCCATGCTTGGCATTGCGCTGGGCGTGGCGGCGCTGATCATTGTGCTGAGCGTGATGAACGGCTTCCAGAAGGAAGTGCGGGATCGCATGCTCAGCGTCGTCTCACATGTGGAGATCTACGCCCCTCAGGGCGCGCCCCTGCCCGATGTGGAGCGCACCATGCGCGAGGCCAGAGCCAACCCCGATGTGGTGGGGGCCGCGCCTTTTGTGGCGGCCCAGGCATTGCTGGCGCGTGGCGAGGACATGAAAGGCGCCTTGGTGCGCGGTATCGATCCGGCGCGTGAGGGCGAAGTCACCGATCTGGCGGCCGCCAGCGGCGAGGTGCTCAAGCGCCTGGTGCCCGGCGAGTTCAAGGCGGTGCTTGGCATCGAGCTGGCGCGCAGTCTCGGTGTGAGCGAAGGCGATGTGATCACGCTGATCGCGCCCAGCGGACAGGTCACGCCAGCGGGCGTGCTGCCGCGCATGAAGCAGATGACGGTGGCCGGCACCTTCGATTCCGGTCACTACGAATATGACTCGGCGCTGGTGATGATGCATTACGAGGATGCACAGCGCATCTTCCGCCTGGAAGGGCCGACCGGCATTCGTCTCAAGCTCAAGGATCTGCACGAGGCGCCGCGCGTGGCGCATGAGCTGGCGGACACCCTGACGGATCGCCTGTTCATCCGTGACTGGACGCAGCAGAACAAGACCTGGTTTGCCGCCGTGCAGCTTGAAAAACGCATGATGTTCATCATCCTGACCCTGATCGTGGCCGTGGCGGCTTTCAATCTGGTGTCCACCCTCGTGATGAGCGTGCAGGACAAGCGTGCCGACATTGCCATCCTGCGCACCCTGGGGGCTTCGCCCTCATCCATCATGGGTATCTTCATGGTGCAGGGCGCCATGGTCGGCGTCATCGGTACCTTGGCCGGTCTGGCGCTGGGGCTGGCGATTGCCTTCAATATCGACGTTATCGTGCCGGCCATTGAACAGGCGCTGCATGCCAACTTCCTGCCCAAGGACATCTACCTGATCAGCAAGATGCCCAGCGAGCCGCAGTCCACGGACATCGTGCCGATCGCCGTGATTTCCCTGATTCTTTCTTTTGTGGCCACGATTTACCCCAGCTGGCGTGCCAGCCGCGTGAACCCTGCGGAGGCACTGCGTTATGAATGATGTTGTGATGGACCGGAATGTGCTGGAGGCACGCGGCCTGACCAAGCGCTTTGCCGAAGGCAAGCTGGATGTGACCGTGCTGCAGGGTGTGGATCTGCAGGTTCGGGCGGGCGAGACGCTGGCGATTGTCGGCGCCTCGGGCTCGGGAAAATCCACCTTGCTGCATTTGCTGGGCGGGCTGGATGCGCCCACCACCGGCAGCGTCAGCCTCATGGGTCAGCCCCTGCACCAGCTCAGCCCGCAAAAGCAGGGCGCGCTGCGCAACCGGCATCTGGGCTTCATCTACCAGTTCCACCACCTGCTGGCCGAATTTTCGGCCCAGGAAAATGTGGCCATGCCACTGCGCATTCGCCGCGATGTCAGGGAGGACTGCATGGACCGCGCGGCCGAGATGCTGCGCGCCGTGGGCCTGGGTCAGCGCATGGCGCATCGCCCGGCCGAGCTGTCGGGCGGCGAGCGTCAGCGCGTGGCCATTGCACGCGCCCTGGTCACGCGTCCGGCCTGCGTGCTGGCCGACGAGCCCACGGGCAATCTGGATCGCGGCACGGCTGATACGGTGTTTGCGCTGATGCTGGAGCTGGCGCGCAGCCATGGCACGGCGTTCGTGATGGTCACCCATGACGAGGGCCTGGCCGCGCGTTGTGATCGCATGGTCAGGCTGGGGCGCGGGCAACTGGCCTGATCGTGCTCAGCCACAGCAAGGCCCGGGTCGCTGCAGCTGCAGTGCCCCGGGCCTTTGTTCATGAAATTTGCCTGAAACGATTTATCAATAAGCGCTGACAGCTGCATTTCTGATAGCAACCTTGGCTTGCTCGCGAGCCGATGCCTGCAGCGGCACGGCGGGGCGCGGCTTGCCTGAGCCAGGGGTGGTCGAGACATCCTGAGCCGTCAGGTCGTCGGTGACCTCACGCAGCTTGGCGGACTGGGCCAGCGAAGTCTGCACCACTTCGCCCATGATCTGCGTGACCTGGCGCGATGAGTTCACGATCTCCGCCATGGTGGTGCCCGCTTCGCGCACCTGCGTCACCCCCTGGGTGACCTGGGTGACCGAGGTCTGGATCAGTTGCTTGATCTCCTTGGCGGCTTCGGCACTGTGCTGGGCCAGCTGGCGCACCTCATTGGCCACCACGGCAAAGCCCCGTCCCTGGTCACCGGCGCGGGCCGCTTCCACGGCGGCGTTGAGCGCCAGCAGATTGGTCTGGAAGGCGATGGAGTCCATCATGCCGATGATGTCGCTGATCTTGCGCGAGCTGGCGCTGATGGATTCCATTGTGGTCACCACATCCTGCACGGTGCGACCGCCGGCCTCGGCCACGCTGCAGGCGTCCTGGGCCAGCTCGTTGGCCTGGCGCGCATGGTTGGCGCTTTCGGTTAGCCCCTCCACCGTGGCGCGCAGGGTTTGCGCTGCGGTCACGCGGCGTGTGATGTTGGTGGCGAACTTGACGACCTTGAAGGGCCGGCCTTCGGCGTCGAGTATGGGGTTGTAGCTGGCTTCGATCCAGACCTGGCGCCCGGCCTTGGCTATGCGCAGGTACTGGCCTGCATCATGATGGCCCAGGGCCAGCTTCTGCCAGAAATGCTGATAGGCCGGGGATTGGCGCTCGTGCGGCTGGACGAACATGCTGTGGTGCCTGCCAACGACTTCGGCGAGGGAGTAGCCCATGGTCTGCAGGAACAGATCGTTGGCCGTGAGGATGTTGCCGTTCAGATCGAACTCGATGATGGCTTGCACCTTGGCAATGGCCTGGAGCTGGCCGCGTGCATCGTCTTCGTGCTGCTGCTGCTCGGTGATATCGGTGGCGTACTTGATGACTTTGCGCGGCTGGCCCTGGCTGTCGAAGATCGGGTTGTAGCTGGCCTGCAGCCACACATCCTCGCCCTGGCTGTTGATGCGGCGGTAGCGGCCGCTGTCATGCAGGCCTGCCGCCAGGCGCTGCCAGAACTGGGCGTACTCGGCAGAGGCTCGGGTCTCCTCGTCCACAAACATGCGGTGATGCTGGCCGATGATCTGCTCGGCGCTATAGCCCATGGTGCGCAGAAAGTTGTCGTTGGCCGTCAGTACATGGCCTTGCAGATCGAACTCGATCACGGCCTGCACCTGATCCAGTGCGGCCAGCTTGCCCTGCATATCGGCGCGTTGATGACTCTGGCTCAGGCGTTGCCAGAGCGTGCTTTGCAGAAGTCCCGTCATAACTTGCTCCTTTGGCCGATAGCACAGGGCAGGGGGGTGAAGTTGCTTAATGTTTTATTTGTTTCAATGTGTGTACCGTAGGACAAGGCTGGAAACTGTCTGTAGTCACTTGACGTTTCATCTGCCGATGCCACCCTGCGCAGGCAGCCCGGCCGAGGCATGATGTGCAGATGCCCACCTGGATCGATACCCATTGCCACCTGGATGCGCCCGAATTCGCGCCTGACAGAGATGCCGTGCGCGCCGCTGCGCAGGCCGCAGGCGTCACGCATCTGGTCATTCCAGCCGTGCAGCGCAGCCACTGGCAAGAGGTGATTGCACTTGCGCATCTGCATGGCGACAGCTATGCGCTGGGCATTCATCCGCTCTACACGCCCGGCGCCGAGGAGTCCGATATCGCGGCGCTGCGCGAACTGCTGAGCCAGCAGCGCGGGGACCCGCATCTGGTGGCGGTGGGCGAAATCGGCCTCGACTTTTTTGTCCCCGGACTGGACGAGCAGCGCCAGATCTGGTTCTACGAGCAGCAGATCCGGCTGGCATGCGAGTTCGAGCTGCCCGTCATCCTGCATGTGCGCAAGAGCAGCGATCGTCTGCTCAAGACCTTGCGTCAGCACAGGGTGGTGGGTGGCATTGCCCATGCCTTCAACGGCAGCGCCCAGCAGGCGCAGGCCTTCATCGATATGGGCTTCAAGCTGGGCTTTGGCGGTGCCATCACCTATGAGCGCGCGCTCAAGCTGCGCGAGCTGGCGGCCAGCCTGCCGCTGCAGGCCCTGGTGCTGGAGACCGATGCGCCCGATATCCCGCCGCACTGGCTCTACACCACGGCCGAGCAGCGCGCGGCCGGCCAGCCCCAGGGACGCAACAGCTCCGCCGAGCTGCCGCGCATTGCTGCGCAGATCGCGCGGCTGCGCGGCATAGGCATTGAGCAACTGGCGCAGGCCAGCACGGCCAATGCACGCAAGGCGCTCAAAGGGCTGCCGGCACTCCCGTAGATGGGCCGTATCTATCCTTTGCAGGCGATGAGGTTCATGCTCATCTTTTTGAATATCAGCCCAAGGTCCAGGCCGATGATGGCTGGGCGACAATAGCGCATGACCGAGGATTCTTCAGCCACTCCAACAGAGACTGGCCTGCGCTGGCAGGGGCTGGCGGCGGTGGCTGATGGCCGCACGCGAGCGCTGGTGCTGGGCAGCTTTCCGGGCCTGAAGTCGCTGCAGCAGGCACAGTACTACGCCCATCCGCAAAACCAGTTCTGGCCTTTGCTGCAGGCCTTGTGGCCTGGGTATCCCCAGCCGCCACGCGCCGACTACGCGGGCCGCTGCGAGTGGCTGCTGGAGCGTGGCCTGGGTCTGTGGGATGTGTATGCGAGCTGCGAGCGCGAGGGCAGTCTGGACAGCGCCATTCGCTGCGCCCAGGTCAACGACTTTGCCGGGCTGCGTCAGCGCAGCCCGGATCTGCAGCTGGCATTGCACAACGGCGGCGAGAGCTACAAGCATGCCCGCCAGACCGAGGCGCTGGGGCTGACGGCCCTCAAGCTGCCATCGACCAGCCCGGCCAATGCCAGCTGGCCGTTCGATAAAAAACTGCAGGCCTGGCGCCATGCGCTGGCGGCCCATGGCCTGCTTTGAAGATTGGTGTGAAACGTGATCCGTAAAACCCGTGGCGGTGCCAAATCCGCGCAGGACAAGAATGTGGGCAGCGTGCAGGAGCTGCCCGAAGTCAGCGTCTCCGACGATGGCGATATCCGCTATCTGCATCTGGGTACGCCCTGGGTGCAGGGCTCCATGCGCATTCGCGACCCTTTTGATATCGACCTGGAATATGTGCAGCGCATGATGGGCTGGCTGCTGTTTGCCACGCCTGCCGAAGTACCACGGATGCACGCCATGCAACTAGGTCTGGGGGCTGCCGCCATCACCAAGTTCTGCCACAAGAAGCTGCGCATGAAGACCACGGCGGTCGAGCTCAATCCCCAGGTGCTGGCCGTGTGCCGCAGCTGGTTCAAGCTGCCCCCCGACAGCAGCACGCTGCAGGTGGTGCTGGCCGATGCAGCTCAAGAGATCAAAAAGACAGAATGGCAAGGCACGGTCGATGCACTGGCAGTCGACCTCTATGACCATGAAGCGGCGGCTCCCGTTCTCGACAGCGCAGAGTTCTATGCTGATTGCCGCAATCTTCTGACCGAGGACGGCATCATGACCGTCAACCTCTTTGGCCGCTCCTCAAGCTTTGACAAAAGCCTGGATCAGATGGCCCAGGCCTTTGGCGAGGACGCGCTCTGGGCCTTTCGCCCCACACGCGAAGGCAATACCGTGGTGCTGGCACAGCGCACACCGCGTGTTCTGCAGGGCGCCGAGCTGGATCTGGCCTGTGACCAGGTGCAGGCCCGCTGGGACCTGAACACCACGCGCTGGGCCAAGGTGTTCGTGCCGGCCCGCGATGCCGAGGCCGGTAGCAAGACGGCCAGATCCAAGGTTGTCCGAATCGGCCGGGGTGCAGCCGAATGACTGCAAAGCCTGAGTAAATCGATGGTATCAGCCTTTAGGGCGGCGGTTTTGTGCCGATGATATGGTCATGACGATCAGTGCCATCTCCTCCAGTTCTGCCAGCCCAGCCTCTTCGGCGGCTGGCGTGGCATCGCGTATCCAGCAGTTGCAAAGGCAGATCAAGGATGCCACCAACGAACTCAAAGAAGTTGCCAACAGCGACGCTGATGCCAAAACCAAGAAGCAGCAGGCGCAGTTGCTGCAGACCAAGATCCAGATGTTGCAGGCCCAGATAGAGGCATTGCAGAACCAGCAGGCACAGCAAGCCCAGCAGGCTGCCCAGCGTGGGGCCGAAGCCGTCCGGCAAAAGCCGGACGATGCGGTGCAGAGCAGCAGTCGCAGCAATGCGGGCCAGGGTGGGCTGGGCGGTCTGCTGGACGAATACGCCTGAGCTGCATCAGACAAAAGGGATAAAAGGCCTTTATCGGTCTCTTATGCACCTTCCTGATCGGGTGCATGGGCCGATGGCGGTACAGTCAAGGCAGTTTTGTTGCCACAGCCGCCCATGTCATTGACTGAATCCATCCTGCCCCGATCCGTCAAGCCAGCCCACTACCAGGGGCCGCTGGACTGGCGCACGCTGGTGCAGTGGCTGCAGGAAGACGGTGTGATCACGGCGCAGGAGGCGGGGCGCACGGTGGCGCGCTGCTCGGCGGCCGAGAGTGCTCAGCTGCCGCTGGTGCGCCTGGCCAATGTGGGCGTTGTCGGCGCCCAGACGCATCAGCCGCTGGATCTGGAAGCGCTGACCCAGTACCTAGCCCAGCGCAGCGGCCTGGCCTATCTGCGCATCGACCCGTTGCGCGTGGATGTGGGCCGCGTGGGCGAGGTCATGAGCGCCAGCTACGCCGAGCGCCACAAGGTGCTGCCCGTGCAGGTCACGGCCAAGGAAGTGGTGATTGCCACGGCCGAGCCCTTCATCACGGACTGGGTGAGCGAAGTCGAGCGGCAGGCCCACCGCAGCGTGCGCTGCGTGGTGGCCAATCCGCAGGACATCAAGCGCTACACGGCAGAGTTCTTTGCGCTGGCCAAGTCCGTGCGTGCTGCCGAGAAAGCCGGCGGTGCGACCGGTGGCGCGAGCTTCGAGCAACTGGTGGAGCTGGGCCAAAGCAACAAGCAGCTCGACGCCAACGACCAGGGCGTGGTGCGCGTGGTGGACTGGCTGTGGCAGTATGCCTTCGACCAGCGCGCCAGCGACATCCACCTGGAGCCCAGGCGCGAGCAGGGCGTGATCCGCTTTCGCATCGACGGCGTGCTGCACCCGGTCTACCAGATGCCCATGGGCGTGCTGAACGCCATGGTGGCGCGCGTCAAGCTGCTGGGGCGCATGGATGTGGTGGAAAAGCGCCGCCCGCTGGACGGCCGCATCAAGACGCGCAACCCGCGCGGCGAGGAAGTGGAAATGCGCTTGTCCACCTTGCCCACGGCCTTTGGCGAGAAGATGGTGATGCGCATCTTCGATCCCGAGAACACGGTCAAGAACCTCGATGCGCTGGGCTTCAGTGCCCATGATGCCCAGCGCTGGGAAGATCTGGTCAAGCGTCCGCACGGCATCATTTTGGTCACCGGCCCCACAGGCTCGGGCAAGACCACCACGCTGTACTCCACGCTCAAGCGGGTGGCGACCGAGGAGGTCAATGTCAGCACGGTGGAAGACCCCATCGAAATGATCGAGCCCAGCTTCAACCAGACCCAGGTTCAGCCCCAGCTTGAGTTCGGCTTCACCGAAGGCCTGCGCGCGCTGATGCGTCAGGACCCGGACATCATCATGGTGGGCGAGATCCGCGATCTGGCCACGGCCGAGATGGCGGTGCAGGCTGCCTTGACCGGCCATCTGGTGTTTTCCACGCTGCATACCAACGATGCCCCCAGCGCCGTCAGCCGCCTGATGGAGCTGGGCGTGCCCTCGTATCTGATCAACGCCACATTGCTGGGTGTGCTGGCCCAGCGCCTGGTGCGTACGCTGTGCTCCAGCTGCAAGGTGCGCGATGAAGACGCAAAGCCCGAGGATCTGGCCGAGTCGGTCAGGCCCTGGAAGCTGACGGGCAGTTACCAGCCCTACAAGCCCGTGGGTTGCGAGGACTGCCGCATGACAGGCTACCGCGGCCGCATGGGGCTGTACGAGCTGCTCATGGTCACCGAGGCCCTCAAGAAGCAGATTCACGATGCCCCGTCCATGGACGTTCTGCGCCGTCAGGCCGTGCAGGACGGCATGCGTCCTCTGCGCCTGGCTGGGGCTTTGCGAGTGGCAGAGGGTGTGACCACCTTGCCCGAAGTGCTGGCCTGCACGCCGCTGATGAGCGAAATCTGAAGGTTTGCGTGCAAGTGCTTGCTTTCGGTTTTTCTCAGTAAGAAAAGGCCGGCACTGGCCTGGGCTGAATGCGCTAAATGTGTACAAAACGTCGGCATTAGGGTATGCCCTTTGTAGGTGGAATCCACATCAATTTGGCATATCTATGAAACGAGAATCGCCAAGTCGTGATTTCCGTAAGGAGACGTTTTGTGAAAATCAAGAGCCAAAAAGACTTTTTCTCCGGTCTGATGTTCTTGGCCGTCGGTCTCGCATTTGCGATCGGCGCGTCCAACTACACCATTGGCACCGGCGCCCGTATGGGTCCAGGTTACTTCCCTCTGATCCTGGGTGTGCTCATGTCCATCCTGGGTGCAGCCATCTGCGTCGGCGGCCTGACCAAGGGCCCCGAAGGTGGTGACAAGATCGGCAAGTGGGCCTGGAAGCCGGTGTTCTTCGTGCTGGCTGCCAACTTTGCCTTCGGCATTCTGTTGGTGGGCGTGCCGGCTGTGGGCATCCCCCAGTTCGGCCTGATCATTGCGATCTACGCTTTGGTCTTTATCGCCAGCATGGCCGGTCAGACCTTCAACCTCAAGGAAACAGCCATTCTGGCCACCATTTTGGCGGTCGGCAGCTATTTCGCTTTCGTGTGGGCGCTGAATCTGCAGTTCCCCGTGTGGCCTAGCTTCATCGCTGGCTAATCAGGAGCATCGTCCATGGATCTGATTCAGAACTTGTCGACGGGTTTTGGCGTGGCTTTCACGTTCCAGAACCTGATCTACTGCTTTGTGGGCTGTCTGCTCGGTACGCTGATCGGCGTGCTGCCCGGCATTGGCCCAGTGGCGACCATCGCCATGTTGCTGCCCGCCACTTACGCACTGCCTCCTGTGGCGGCGCTGATCATGCTGGCCGGTATTTACTACGGCGCCCAGTACGGTGGCTCCACCACCGCCATTCTGGTGAACCTGCCAGGTGAGTCGTCCTCTGTGGTGACCGTGATCGACGGTTACCAGATGGCCCGAAAAGGCCGGGCGGGGCCCGCGTTGGCGGCAGCCGGTATCGGCTCCTTCTTCGCAGGCTGCGTGGGTACCGTGATTCTGGCTGCCTTCGCTCCTCCTCTGACCGAAGTCGCTTTCAAGTTCGGCCCTGCCGAGTACTTCTCGCTGATGACCCTGGGTCTGATCGGTGCTGTGGTGCTGGCTTCCGGCTCGCTGCTCAAGGCGATCGCGATGATCGTGCTGGGTCTGCTGCTGGGCATGGTCGGTACCGACGTGAACTCCGGCGTGGCTCGCTACAGCTTCGACATTCCTGAGTTGACCGACGGCATCGACTTCGTCGTGATCGCCATGGGTGTGTTCGGTTACGGCGAAATTATTGCCAACCTGTCCAAGCCCGACGACGAGCGCGAAGTGTTCGCCGCCAAGGTGACCGGTCTGATGCCCACAGGCGAAGACTTCAAGCGCATGATTCCTGCCATGCTGCGCGGCACGGCCCTGGGTTCGGCCCTGGGTATCTTGCCCGGTGGCGGTGCCATGCTGTCGGCCTTTGCTGCCTACACCATCGAAAAGAAGACCAAGCTGAAGCCCGGCGAAGTTCCTTTCGGTCAAGGCAATATCCGTGGCGTGTGCGCTCCCGAGTCGGCCAACAACGCCGGTTCGCAGACATCGTTCATTCCTCTGCTGACCCTGGGTATTCCTCCCAACGCCGTGATGGCGCTGATGGTGGGTGCCATGACGATTCACAACATCCAGCCCGGTCCTCAGGTGATGACCAGCAACCCAGAACTGTTCTGGGGTCTGATCGCCTCCATGTGGATTGGTAACCTGATGCTGATCATCTTGAATCTGCCGCTGATCGGCGTCTGGATCAAGCTGCTGACCGTGCCTTACCGCTGGCTGTTCCCGTCCATCGTGTTGTTCTGTGCTATCGGCGTGTACGGTACCAACAACAACGCCTGGGACGTTTGGATGGTGGGTATCTTCGGCTTCATCGGCTATGTGTTCCACAAGCTGGGTACCGAGCCTGCTCCTTTGCTGCTGGGCTTCATCCTGGGCCCGATGATGGAAGAAAACCTGCGCCGTGCCCTGCTGCTGTCGCGTGGTGACTGGTCGGTCTTCGTGACCCGCCCCATCTCTGCCTGCCTGCTGGCCGCTGCTCTGGTGCTGCTGGTGATCGTGCTGATGCCTGCAGTGAAGAACAAGCGTGAAGAAGCTTTCGTGGAAGACTGATCGTCAACCTGATCGCTGATCAACGTTAAAGCGGCCCTTACGGGGCCGCTTTTTTTATATGAGGACCTTTGTTTCGGGGATCATGGATTAGGGCGGCAAAATAGCTGCAGTTATTCGAAAGATTGCATGGCCTTGTCTTTATTGCCCGCGCAGCACCCTCAGCGGGTCTTGCTGCACAACGAAATTCATGCCCGTCCTGCGGAAATCATGCAGGCTCCTCTGGCTATCACCCATATCGTGATGCTCACCGATGCGGCCCAGCGTGAAGCCAGCCGTGAGCATGTGGCAGCCCTGCTGCGCAACCACCATCGCCCTTTGCCCGATGCGGCAACCACCCATGTGCTGATCGACCTGGGTGCATTTCGCCTGCGTTGGGAGCAGCACACCGAGTTCGTGGCCTGGACCTTCACCACGCCCATGGCGCAGGCCGGCGTGGCGGATGTGCGCGAGCCCGAGACAGCCATCGACGCCGTGCCGCGCGACTGGCTGGCCGCCCTGCCGGGGCAGTGCCTGAGCAGTCTGCATCTGTGGGCGCTGAACGAGCAGGATGTGGATCCGCAGTATCTGATGCGCCACATGCTGCAAGCCGATACTTTGGTCGGCTCGCGCGTCTCCGGCGGTGCGGGGGCCATCTATACCGACTTTGCGATTCACCCCGATGGTTTCTCGCGCATGCTGCTGCTGGCGGGCGCCGACCTGTCCCCGCGCCGCCTGGGCCGTCTGGTGCAGCGCGTGCTGGAGATCGAGACCTACCGTATGGCGGCGCTGCTGGGACTGCCCGCCGCACGCAAGGCAGCTGCCGTGCTGGCCACGGCCGAGCGTGAACTGGCCGAGCTGGCCAATGCCATTCGCGCGGCCGACCGCGACACCGAGCCGGCGCTGCTGGACCGCCTGACCCGGCTGGCCGGCCAGGTGGAGAGCGAATATGCGGCCACGCATTCGCGCTTTTCGGCCAGTTCCGCCTATTTCGAGCTGGTGGACAGGCGCATTCAGGAAATTCAGGAGACGCGGGTGGACGGCATCCAGACCATCCGTGAATTCATGGACCGGCGACTCACGCCTGCGCGTGCCACCTGCGAATGGGCGACACGCCGTCAGAATGCGCTGTCCGAGCGGGTCTCCCGCGTCAGCAGCCTGTTGCGCACGCGTGTCGAGATCGAGCAGCAGCAAAGCAGCCAGCAACTGCTGGGCACGATGAACGACCGACAGGGCACCCAGCTCAAGCTGCAGTCCACGGTGGAAGGCCTGTCGGTGGCGGCCATCACCTACTACATCACCGGCTTGATCAGCTATCTGGCCAAGGGTGGGCAGAAGCTGGGCTGGCCCTGGTCGCCCGAGTCGACGGCGGCCGTGGCCATTCCGGTCGTCGCACTGGGCGTGTGGTGGTCGCTTCGCAGGCTGCACCACAAGCTGTTTCATGGTCGCAGTCATTGAGCATGAAATGGGATGCCGGCGCTTTCTGACAAGGCGCTGGCAGTGATTGAATTTGATAGCGTCGGGCAGCTTGCCCGGCTTGGAAATTGTGTGAAAGGACACTGACATGGACTTTGGTATCTCCGGGCGCTGGGCTCTGGTCTGCGGCGCCAGCAAAGGTTTGGGTTTTGGCTGCGCCAAGGCTCTGGCCGAAGAGGGGGTGAATCTGGTCATCAACGCCAGAAACCCCGAGGCATTGCAGCTGGCCGTGCAGAAGTTGCAGGCCATTGCTCCTCAGGTCAAGGTCATCGGTGTCGCTGCAGACATCACCACGCCAGAAGGTCGCACGGCCGTGTTCGAAGCCGCCGGCGGCCCGGGAAAGGACTACGACATCGTCGTGACCAACGCCGGCGGCCCGCCTCCTGGCGACTTCCGTACCTGGGATCGTGAGGCCTGGATCAAGGCAGTGGACGCCAATATGCTCACTCCTATCGAGCTGATCAAGGCCACGGTGGACGGCATGGCTGCGCGTGGCTTCGGTCGCATCGTCAACATCACCTCCAGCGCGGTCAAGGCACCCATCGACATCCTGGGTCTGTCCAACGGCGCGCGCAGCGGTCTGACGGGCTTTGTGGCCGGCCTGGCGCGTTCGGGCATTGCCGCCAAGGGCGTCACCATCAACAGCATCCTGCCCGGCAAGTTCGATACCGACCGTCTGGTGGCAACCCATCAGGCGGCGGCCAACAAGACCGGCCAGGACCTGAATGCCGTGCGCCAGGCACAGGCCGCCCAGATCCCTGCCAAGCGCTTTGGCACGGCCGAGGAGTTCGGCGCCATCTGCGCCTTCCTGTGCAGCCGCCAGGCCGGCTATATGACGGGACAGAACATCCTGCCCGACGGCGGTCTGTATCCCGGCACTTACTGATCCGGGATCGAGTACCGAAACGACAAAAGCCCCGCAATGCGGGGCTTTTGTCTGGGGGGCAGCCGTTTATTTGCGCGACGACACGACGATGCCGGTCACGATCAGCGCAAACGCAAGCGCGTGGTAGAGGTGCGGGGTTTCGCCGAGCACGGGAATCGACAGCAGGGCCGTGAACAGCGGAATCAGATTGCCGAAGAAGCCCGCAATGGCGGGCGTGGCGCGCTGCACGCCCATGCCCCAGAAGCGGTAGGCCAAAATGGCCGGGCCCACGGCGATGAACAGCAGGCTGCCGAGCAGCGGCCAGCCCGGCGCCAGGCGGAACTCGCCCAGCAAGGCTTCGCCGGCCGTGAAAAGGCCGGACCAGAGCAGGCCGAAAACGATCTGCGCGAGCAAAAAGCTGGCCCAATGCGATTTCACTTCCTGGGGGCCGCTGCTGCGCGACAGCAGCCAGGTGTAGAAGGCCCAGGCGATGGTGGCCAGCACCATGAAAAGGTCGCCGGGCACAAAGCGCAGAGCAAGCAGCGTCTGCCAGTTGCCGCGCGACATCACCACCGCCACGCCCAGCACGGACAGCAGTGCTCCGCCCATCTGGCGGCGGCTGACGCGAATACCCCAGCACAGCCGGCCTATGGCCAGCATCCACACCGGCATGCTGGAGCTCACCAGCGTCACGTTCAGCGGGGTCGAGGTCTTGAGCGCCAGGTACAGCAAGGCGTTGTAGCAGCCGATGCCCAGCAGCCCGAGCAGCATGTACTGGCGCCACAGCGGCCAGATCGGACTGCTCCTGCGCAGCACCCGCCACGCCAGCGGCAGCAGCAGCACAAAGGCGATGCACCAGCGCAGGAAGTTGAGCGCGAAAGGCGAGATCAGATCGTGAGCGAGGCGGCCCACGATGGCATTGCCGGCCCAAAGTGCCGGAGCCAGGCTGAGCATGGCGACCGTGGCGGGTTTCAGGGGGGAATTCATGGGTTGTCACTGTAACGCGCGGCCACTGGCCTTTGGAGCTGCAGCGCCCTGCGGGCGCAGTTGTTGCCGGCAAACTGGTGACCATCAATAGTGATGCAAGCCTTCCCGTTTTGCGAAGCTGAGCACAATGCAGTGCATGGGAGATTTTTCATGAAGCAGCAAACCACGTCGCTCCAGCAGCAATGGCTGCAGGCACAACATGCCATGGCCAGCAGGCAGCCTCTGCGCCCGCGCCAGCCGCTGTGCATTGATGATCAACAGATCGGCAGTATCGAGGAAGACTTCGCTCGGAAGCTGGGGCAGGAGCTGCTGGCGGTGCACCAAGTCGACTTGCAGTCGGTTGCCGGGCAATGGCTTCTAAAGGGCGCGGGCGGGGCGAGCGAGAATCTGAACCGGCTGGCCCTGGCCATGCGCAGTGCCGGTCTTGCCGGGGCCTGGCGCAATGAACAACTGGCGGTCTGCAATGCGCAAGGCCAGCAACTGGCAACCGTCGAGCGTGGTGCCGTGCGGCCACTGGGCATCGCCACCAGAGCCGTGCATCTGGTGGGCGTCTGCGCGGATGGCTCGATCTGGGTGCAGCAGCGCTCGCAGGACAAGGCCAACAACCCCGGCATGTGGGATACCTTGATGGGCGGCATGGTCTCGGCGGCAGATGGTCTGGCCGAGGCGCTGGCGCGTGAAACCTGGGAGGAGGCCGGCCTGCATGTGGCAGAACTGGGCGAGCTTCGGCACGGCGGAAATGTAATGTTCGCAAGACCCAGCGACGAAGCAGAGGGGCAGGGCTATATGGTCGAGCGCATAGACTGGTTCTCGGCCCTGGTACCCGATGCGCTGCAGCCTGTGAATCAGGATGGCGAGGTGCAGCGTTTCGAGCGGCTGGAGCTGACCGAGGTCCAGGGATGGATGCTGCAGGGCTGTTTCACGCCCGAGGCGTCCCTGGTGCTTGCCGCCTACATGGGCTGGTAGGGCGGCGGCACAGCATCTAGCGCTGGCTCTCCAGTGTGGTGGACTTGAGCCGGCTGGGCGCCAGGGCTCCGGCCTGTTCCAGAATCGGGTAGGCCACCGAGCACAGCAGCGAGTTGATGCGCTTGAGGTCGCTGATCATGTCGATATGCAAAGAGCTGGTCTCTATGCTTGAAACCGTGTGCTGCGACAGGCGCTCCAGGTGGGTTGCCGAGTAGGCCAGTTCCAGATCGCGAAAGCGCGCTTTTTCCTCAAGCAGCTTTTGCGCCTCGCGCACATTGCCATTGAGAAAGACGCTCATGGCCAGGCGCAGATTGTCCAGCAGATGCTGGGTCAGCTCGTGAATTTCCTGTTTTCCGGCGGCCGAGAACTGGCGGCCCTTCTTGATCTTCTTGTCTTCCAGATCCAGCAGCACGCGCTCGATGATGTCGCCGATCTGCTCCATATTGATGGTGAAGCTGATGATTTCCGTCCAGCGCTGACCTTCGCGCTCGTCGAGTTCGGCGCGCGAGATCTTGGTCATGTAGTACTTGATGGCCGAATACAGGTCGTCCACCGTGCCTTCCAGGTTGCGCACTTCCTCGGACAGTTTGGCATCGTCGGTTTCGGCCACTTTTTGCAGGCCGATCAGCATGGACTCCACGACGTCGGCCTGGTGCAGTGACTCGCGCACGGCGCAGGTGATGGCCAGCGAGGGAGTGGACAGGGCCGAGGGGTCCAGGTGGCGTGGGCGCAGCAGTTTGGCCGCGCTTTCTTCCTCGGGCTTGGGCAGCATGGCCGTCACCCAGCGGGCCACGATCTGGGTCAGGCCGATAAAGCACAGGCTGTTGAAGACATTGAACGCCAGATGGAACATCACCACGTTCTGGCCGGCGTTGGGCAGATAGGGCTGGGCGTACTGCGACCACAGTCCGATAAAGGGGGCGACGATGGCCACGCCCATGATCTTGAACAGCAGATTGCCTATGGTGACCTGACGCTCCTCCACCGCCGATTTGGCAGTGGTGAGCGCCGCAACCAGGCCGCTGCCCAGGTTGGCACCCAGGGTCAGGCCCAGAGCCACATCCAGCGGAATGGCACCGGAGCTGGCCATGGCCGCAATCAGCAGCACCACGGCCAGGCTGGAATAGGCCAGCACGGCCAGTACCGCACCCAGCAGCAGCTCCATGAACAGATCGCTGCTGACCGAGGCCAGCAGGGTGCGCACGGCAGGGGCCTGTAGCAGGGGCTCGGTGGCTTCCACCACCAGGCGCAGGGCCAGCAGCATCAGGCCCAGGCCGATGAGCACGCGGCCGATACGCCCGGGCTTGGAATCCTTGCGTGAGATATACAGCACCACGCCGACAAAGATGAACAGCGGCGACAGCCAGGAGAGGTCGGTGGAGAAGAGCACGGCCATCATGGCCGTGCCCACATCGGCACCGCGCATCACGGCCAGGGCCGAGGGCAAGGTGATCAGGCCCTGGCCCACAAAGGACGAGGTCATCAGCGAGGTGGCCGTGCTGGACTGAACCAGGGCTGTGACGCCCATGCCGGACAGCGCCGCAGACAAGCGGTTGCGCATGCTGCGGGCAAGAATATTGCGAAGGTTTGCGCCGAAGACCTGCAGAACGCCGGTGCGAACCATCTGAGAGCCCCAGATCAACAGGGCAATGGCTGCTAAAAGATTCAATAAATGCTTCATGTTCTGCCCGCGAAGGAGCGACCTAATATACCCCTGAGTGAGGTCGGTCTGCCCGGATGACTCACTCTTCACGCACAAATAAGTGCGGAATAAGGAACACAATAGAACAAAAACGAATTATTTAAAACATCGTTTCTACGGATGTGATTTCAGCGCTGGCCGAGCTTTCTGTATATCTGTATTGCGTTCGATGCTATTAAAAAGGTAGGCTCATGATTCCTGTCATGTCCGGTGCCGCTGCGGTGGGCTTCCTTTTGCTGCTGCTGGCAGCCTTGGCAGCCGCCGGCTTGCTGCTCCGGTAGGGGGGCGCAATGAGCAAGGCCCGCAGTCTGCTAAAGAGACAGCGGGCCTTGCCGATGAAAAGCGGCTGATGCCTATCAGCGCTGGTTCTTGGCGCGTTTTGCGCGCAAAACCTCATCCAGGATCAGCAGTATGGCGCCCAGGGTGATGCCCATGTCGGCCACGTTGAAGGCCGGGAAATGGCTGCTGCCCCAGTAGAAGTCCAGGAAGTCCACCACATAGCCGTGCTGCAGGCGATCCACCACATTGCCGATGGCCCCGCCCAGAATGCTGGACAGCGACAGGCAGAACATCTTCTCGCCAGGGTGCTTGCGCAGTTGCCAGACGATGAGCACGGTGGCAATCACGCCGATGGCCACGAACAGCCAGCGCTGCCAGCCGCTGCCGCCCGCAAGGAAGGAGAAGGCCGCGCCCGTGTTGTGCGCGCGCACGATGTTGAAGAAGCCGGTGATGGGAGTCCAGTCCCCATACTGGTAGGTGCTCAGAATCATCTGCTTGGTGATCTGATCCACGCCGATGATGACAAGCGCCCACAGCAGCCAGGGCCAGATACGGCCAAGGCCTGCGAAGGAGGTCTGGGTGTTGCTCATGGCAGCTCTTTGCTAAGGTTTTTTTGATAGCGGTTAGCGCTTGATTTGAAAGGATTTCAGCAAGATTTAATGCTGAAAATGTCTACCAGCATACGCTGGTAGCTCACTTTTTAAGACTCAAGCCTTGGTGCGGACTTCGCCCGTGCCGTGCAGATTGCTGTCGCAGCGCCCGCAGATCGAGGGGTGCTCGGGGTTCACGCCCACGTCTTCACGGTAGTGCCAGCAGCGCTCGCACTTGGCGTGCTCGCTGGCCTTCACGGTGGTGCTCAGGGCATCGCCGGCCACGGCAGTCGCAGCCGAGGTGATGAAGACGAACTTCAGATCGTCCTTGAGGCTTTGCAGCAGGGCCAGGTCCTCGGGCTCGGCCGTGAGCGTGACTTCGGCCTGCAGGGACGAGCCCACGGCGCCGGTGGTGCGCACCACTTCGATGTCCTTGTTGACCAGGTTGCGGATCTCGCACAGGCGCGTCCACTTGGCCAGCAGGCCTTCGTCGCCGGCGGGCAGCTCGGTGAACTTTTCCAGGAAGATGGATTCGCTGTGGCCCACGATCTTCCAGGCTTCCTCGGCCGTGAAGGACAGGAAGGGCGACATCCAGCGCAGCAGCGCCTGGGTGATCTGGTAGAGCGCGGTCTGGGCCGAGCGGCGTGCCAGGCTCTTGGGGGCGCTGGTGTAGAGGCGGTCCTTGAGCACGTCCAGGTAGAAGCCGCCCAGGTCCTCGGAGCAGAACAGCTGCAGCTTGGCGACCACGGGGTGGAACTCGTAGACCTTGTAGTGGGCCAGGATCTCCTGCTGCAGCTGGGCCGAACGCGCCAGCGCGAACTGGTCGATCTCCAGCATCTCGCCGTAGGCCACGGAGTCCTTGCTCGCATCGAAGTCACTGGTGTTGGCCAGCAAAAAGCGCAGCGTGTTGCGGATGCGGCGATAGGCGTCCACCACGCGGGCCAGGATCTTGTCGTCGATGCCCAGGTCGCCCGAGTAGTCGGTCGAGGCCACCCACAGACGGATGATTTCTGCGCCCATCTTGCTGGACACATCCTGCGGGGCCACGGTGTTGCCCAGCGACTTGGACATCTTCTTGCCCTGGCCGTCCACGGTGAAGCCGTGGGTCAGCAGGCCGCGATAGGGCGCGCGGCCGAAGATGGCCGAGGCCAGCAGCAGCGAGCTGTGGAACCAGCCGCGGTGCTGGTCGTGGCCTTCCAGGTACAGATCGGCCTCGGGGCCCTTGTCGTGGTGGTGCTCGGGATGGGTGCCGCGCAGCACATGCCAGAAGGTGGAGCCCGAGTCGAACCAGACTTCCAGAATGTCGGTGCTCTTGGTGTAGTGCCTGGCTTCCTCTGCACCCAGGATATCTTCGGTGCTCACGCGGCTCCAGGCCTCGATGCCGCCTTGCTCGATCATGGCTGCCGCCTGGTCGATGATCTCCATGGTGCGCGGGTGCAGGGCGCCCGTGTCCACATGCAGGAAGAAGGGGATGGGCACGCCCCAGCTGCGCTGACGCGAGATGCACCAGTCGGGACGGCCGGCGATCATGGCGCGCAGGCGGTCCTGACCGTTTTGCGGGTAGAAGTTGGTCTGCTCGATGGCGTCCAGCGCGATCTGGCGCAGGGTCTTCTCGGGCTTTTGCGCGGGATCGGTGAACACGCCTTCGCCTTCGTCCATGCGGATGAACCACTGGGCGGCCGCGCGGTAGATGACGGGCGTCTTGTGGCGCCAGCAGTGCGGATAGCTGTGGCTGATGGTGGTGGTGTCCATCAGGCGGCCCGCGACCTTCAGGGCGTCGAGGATGACGGGCACGGCCTTCCAGATATGCTGGCCGCCGAACAGGGGCAGGTCGGCCGCGTACACGCCGTTGCCCTGCACGGGGTTCAGGATCTGCTTGTAGTCCATGCCGTTGGACATGCAGCTGTTGAAGTCATCCACGCCATAGGCAGGGGCCGAGTGCACGATGCCGGTGCCGTCGTCGGCGGTGGCGTACTCGGCCAGGTACACGGGCGAGATGCGGTCAAAGCCCTTGTCCACATGGGCCAGCGGGTGCTTGAAGGGCATGTGGTCGAGCTTTTCGCCCTTGGCGGTGGCGAGCACGCGGCCCTCCAGCTTCCAGCGGGCCAGGCATTTCTCGACCAGGGCGGAGGCCACGATCAGCAGGCCGCGCTCGGTCTCCACCAGGCTGTATTCCAGATCGGGGTTGACGTTGAGCGCCTGGTTGGCAGGAATCGTCCAGGCCGTCGTCGTCCAGATGACGATGAAGGCTTCTTTGTCGAGCTTGTCCAGGCCGAATGCTGCGGCCAGTTTGGCAGGCTCGGCTGCGGGGAACATCACGTCCAGGGTCTGACTTTGCTTGTCGGCGTATTCGATCTCGAACTCGGCCAGCGAGGAGGCGCAGTCAAAGCACCAGTACACGGGCTTGAGGCCGCGGTAGACAAAGCCACGCTCCATCACCTTCTTCAGGGCGCGCAGCTCGGCGGCCTCGTTGGCGTAGTTCATGGTCTTGTAGGGGTGGTCCCAGTCGCCGAGCACGCCCAGGCGCTTGAAGTCCACCATCTGCTGATCGATCTGCTCGGCGGCAAAGGCGCGGCTCTTGGCCTGCATCTCGTCGCGCGGCAGATTGCGGCCATGCAGCTTCTCGATGGCGTTCTCGATGGGCAGACCGTGGCAGTCCCAGCCCGGTGCGTAGAGCGCGTCGAAGCCTTCGAGCTGGCGGCTCTTGACGATCATGTCCTTGAGGATCTTGTTCACCGCATGGCCGATGTGCAGCTTGCCGTTGGCGTACGGAGGGCCGTCGTGCAGGATGAACTTGGGCGCGCCGCTGCGGGCGTCGCGCAGCTTCTTGTAGATGCCCTTGTCGTCCCATTCCTTGGCCCAGGCGGGCTCGCGCTTGGGCAGGTCGCCGCGCATGGGGAAGGGGGTGTCGGGCATGTTCAGCGTGGCGCGGTAGGCGGACGCTTCGGGCTTGTTGGACTTCGAATCAGACATGGGGAACCTTGAAAGCAATGCAATGCCCGGGCAGTTCTGCCAGGGCGTGAATGGTGAGGTGAGCGCCAGTGCGCTGCTGCGCCTGAGGCGTGCGAGCAGCGAGCTTCAAATTCGGTCGCGCGTGGTCTGGCGACGGGTCTCTGTGTGCGACGAGGTATGGGACGGTATGTGGGCCGAGGCGAAAAACGCTCGCGCGTCTTCGCAGTCCTTGGCGATGCCGACCGTCAGGGCATCGAGACTGTCATACTTCAGCTCGTCGTGCAGTTTGTGCAGAAGTTCCACGCGGATGATTTTACCGTAGGCACCTTCTCCACCCAGCTGGGCGGGCCAATCGAAACAGTGGGTCTCCAGCAGCACCCGGCCGCCGTTGATGTCGTCGGGGTCCAGCGAGGGGCGCACGCCCAGGTTGGCCACGCCCTGCAGCGGCTGGTCCGTCAGTCCGTGCACGAGCACGGCAAAAATGCCGCTGGCGGCGGGCTTCCAGTGGTCGAAGCGCAGATTCAGCGTGCGAAAACCGTCCTCGGCCCCGCTTTGTGATTCGGCCAGCTTGCGGCCCAGCTTGCGTCCATGCACCACATGGCCCGAGATGCGGTAGGGGTGGCCCAGCAGCTTGGCGGCCTGCTGCATGTCGCCGGCGGCCAGCGCCTCGCGCACGGCCGTGCTGGACACGCGCAGGCCATGGACTTCATAGCTGTTCATGCGGGCCACATCAAAGCCCAGAGCCTGGCCGGCGTTGTCCAGCATGGCGTAGTCGCCCGCGCGCTTGGCACCAAAGCGGAAGTCGTCGCCCACCAGCACGTATTTGGCGCCCAGACCCGAGATCAATACATCCTGAATGAAGTCTTCGGGGCTTTGGCTGGCCAGAGTCTGGTTGAAGGGCAGGATCACGACCTGATCGACGCCGCAGACTTCGAGCTGGCTGAGCTTGTCGCGCAGCGTGCCCACGCGGGCCGGGGCCAGCTCAGGCCTGCCCAGCTTCTTGGCAAAGTAGTCGCGCGGGTGCGGCTCGAAGGTCATGGCGCAGCTGGGAATGCCGCGCTGGGCCGCCTCGGCCTTGAGCAGGCCCAGCATGGCTTGATGTCCCCGGTGCACACCATCAAAATTGCCAATAGTCACAGCGCAGGCCGGAGCCAGGCCGGGATGATTGATACCGCGAAAAATCTTCATGGGCTGCTTTGTTATTTGTAGCAACTGGCGCCGATGCATGCGACACAAGCCGTCAATTTGACATAGTTTCAGAGTATATTGCTTCAAATCAGGCAGCTGTGGAGGCTGCACGATTGTGCTCAAAAGCGCCAAGATGCTTGTCCGTTTTCCGTGGTCGATGTTTGACTGTATGGAGGCTGGTTGTGAAAGTCTTGAAGCTGACAGCCCAGGGGCTGCCGCAGTCCTGGGTAACGCTGGAGCAGGCGGCGCTGCATTACGCAGCAGAAGATGTGCGCTGGGAAGCCGGTGTCGAAATCGCCTGCTTTCGTGGTGGCCACAATGCGGTGACGGGCAAGCAGTCAGTCATTCACATCAACTCCATCATCGGCACCAAGGGCATGCCGAATATCAACCCGCACGAATTGCTACCGGGGCTGACGAACGGCAAGCTCTTTGCGCGTGACCGCTGTGTCTGCGCCTATTGCGGGCGGCAGTTCCACGAGGGCGATCTCACTCGCGAGCACATTGTCCCCGTGAGCACCGGCGGGCAGCACAGCTGGATGAATCTGGTCACGGCCTGCCGCGCCTGCAATCACCGCAAGGGTGCCAGAACGCCGGAGCAGGCCCGCATGCCTTTGCTCTACACGCCCTACACGCCCACGCTGTGGGAGGATTTCATCCTGAGAAACCGCCGCATTCTGGCCGACCAGATGGAGTTTCTCGTGGCCCATGTGCCGCGTGGATCACGCTGGCGCAGCTAATGCCAGGCCTCGTAGAGGTCTTCGCCCGTTTCGCCCTTGCGCGCGTTTCGCCCGTTCTTCCGACAGCGCCGTGGGCTCCTTGAAATGCTCGCCGGTGTCAAAGCGCAGCTCGAAGTCCCCGGTGCGTGCCGCAGCGGCGGCCAGCATGGGGGCATCGGTGCGGCCCTCGGCATTTGGGTGCGGGTGCTGTTCAGACGCCGCGCGGGGGGGCTGCGCCACGTCAGCATATTGCGCATCTGCCGGAGCACGGGAATCGCGCTCATGGTGCCCATCAGGGCCAGGGCCGGCATGCCCACGGCGCGCCGGCCTGTTTGCCGAGCTGGCCTCGCGCACCGAGCGCCGTCAGCCTGCAAGCGGCCCGAGCCCTCCAGCGCGGCCCAAGCCTTGCAATGCGGGGCTTTTCTTGTACTGGCTGGCCGCTTGGCACCGCATGTCGGGTCCGCTGCCCATGTGCAGCAGACGCCGCATGTGCGGTGCTGGCGCGGCACGGGCTGCCTACTGCCGCAGTGGGAGTTCTCGGCGTCGGCTGAAATCCCCGCATGCTTGTGATTGAATTCGGGTTTGGACCTCATTTCTCGTTTTCATGATCGTCAGAGATCGCCCGTCGGGCTTCAAGCTGCTGTGGATTGTCCGGGGCTCGGTGCTGCAACGCATCAAAGGTGTGCTTGCCGTCAATATCGTGCTGGCCATCATCGTCACCGTGGCGCATGGCACGCTGTTCCACACCAAGATCCCCATCACGCCGATTCCGTTCACCCTGATCGGTCTGCCGCTGGCGATTTTTCTGGGCTTTCGCAACAACACCGCATATGCGCGCTACTGGGAGGGACGCAAGCTCTGGGGCGAGATCGTGATCTATGCACGCACGCTGGCGCGCCAGTGCCTGAGCCTGATCGAGCTCGATCACCCCATAGACCCGCGCCAGCGGGCCAACGATGTGCGGGTGCGCATGGTGCACCGGGCCGTGGCTTTTTCTCATGTGCTGCGGGCCCAGCTGCGCGCACTCAAGGACGATGTGGCTGCCCAGCAATGGCTGACCCATGCCGAGTGGCAGCGCCTGCAGCAGCTGCCGCTGAATCAGCGCACCGATGCGCTGATGCTGGCCATGGGCAAGGATCTGGGCCAGTGCGTGCGCGACAGGCGCATAGACCCCTGTCTGGCCGTGGAGCTGGACCGCACCCTCAATGGCTTCACGACGGCCGCAGCCTCCTGCGAGCGCATTCGCAATACGCCGATTCCGTTTTCCTACACCTTGCTGCTGCACCGCACGGCCCATCTGTACTGCTTTTTGCTGCCTTTCGGACTGGTGGACATCACGGGCTTCATGACACCGTTTGTCGTGGCCATCGTGGCCTATACCTTCTACGGCCTCGATGTGCTGGGTGACGAGCTGGAAGAACCATTCGGCATGGAAAGCAACGACCTGGCACTGGACAGCATCTGCCGCAGCATCGAGATCAGCCTCAGCCAGTCGCTGGGCGACCCCCAGGTTCCGGAGCCGCTCAAGCCGGTGGACTATCTGCTGACCTGAGGCGCTCCACCATGCCAAAGCCCTGAACTCCTCATTCAGGGCTTTGTTCTTGATGGCGGCTGGAGCCCGTGCGGGCTAGACAGTGGCGCGATCCTCGTCCACGGCCTTTTGCCAGGCCTTGTACAGATCCTCGCCGGCATCGCGCACGCGGTGGCCGACGACGGCCAGCTCGCGCCGGCCTGCGGGGCGGGCCAGCTCCTCATAGCCGCGCGCGGCCGACAGGTCGTAGGGCTCGCCGTCTTCGTTGGAGTAGGCGAAGTACACCTGCTTCACGCCGGCCAGCAGCATGGCGGTGTGGCACATGGAGCAGGGATAGCCGCTGGCATACATGACCGAGCCGGACAGATCGGTACTGCCCAGCTGCCTGGCGGCAATGCGCAGGGCCTGCATCTCGGCGTGGGCCGTGGGATCGCACAGATCATCGACCTGGTTGACGGCGCGCGCCAGGACCTTGCCCTCACGCACCAGCACGGCGCCGAAGGGCCAGGTCGCGGATTCGCGGCCCTTGACATTGCCCATGGCCAGGCGGATGGACTCCAGCAGATACTTTTCGCTGTCTTGCTTGCTCATGCATGTCTCCTTGATCTTGGTGAATGGCGCAAAGATCATAGGAAGAGCGGCAGGCTCCATAGTGCATGCAGGAAGCAAAACAGCACGCCGAAGCGTGCTGTTGACTTTTGGTTCTGGTTTGAATGCAGTTGCCGTGATCTTGATGAATGTTGATGCAGGCTTTCAGGCAAAGACGCCGGCGCTGTCCTGCATATGGGCCGATACCGTGCCCAGATGATGCAGGGTGTCGCCACCCGTCATCTCCATCTGGGTCAGGCGCTTGAAATAGTGGCTGCCCACATATTCGTCCGTCACGCCGATGCCGCCATGCAGCTGTACGGCCTGCTGGCCCACATAGCGCATGGACTGGCCCAGCTGCACCTTGGCGCGGGCGATGGCGACATGGCGCTCCTCGGCAGGCGCCACCAGCTTGAGCGTGCCGTAGTAACTCATGGAGCGGGCCAGCTCCAGCTGCATCTTCATATCGGCCACGCGGTGGCGAAGGGCCTGGAAGCTGGAGATCACCACGCCAAACTGCTTGCGCTGGTTCATGTACTCGGTGGTGAGCTTGAGCGTCTGCTCCATCACGCCCACGCCTTCGGCGCAAAGAGCGGCATTGGCCACATCCTGGGCCAGGCCGAGGGCCGCCACGCCATGGGTGGTGATCAGGGTAGCCGCTGCTGACCGGCAGACCAGATCGGCCGCGCGTGCCTCATCCTGCGTGGCATAGGGCTTGGTGGCGACGCCCTCGCTGCCGTTCTCGACGAGAAAGAGCGCAATCTTGCCGTCGAGCTGAGCGGGCACGATGAAGGCGTCGGCCTGGTCGCCTGCAGGAACAATGTTTTTCGTGGCATCTACCGTATATCCATCGCCGGACTTTGACGCCTTTGCTGCACAAACATCAAGCCGGTAGCGCGCCTTGCGCTCCTGCGATGCGAGCACCACCAGTTTTTCACCGCTGGCGATACGGGGCAGCCAGGCTTGCTTGACAGCTTCGTCGCCAAACTGCCCGAGCAGGGCGGAGACCGCGAATGCCTGGGTCAGCGGCTCCATCACCAGACCGCGGCCCAGCTCCTCCATGACCACCATCACATCGACCGCGCCCTGGCCCAGGCCGCCATATTCCTCGGGCACGGTGAGGGCCGTCAGGCCTAGTTCGGCCAGCTCGTTCCAGACCTCGCGCGAGAAGCCGCCCTGGCTGGCAATGCTCTGGCGGCGCTCGAAGGTATAGCCCTTGTCCACCCAGCGGGCCACGGCATCGCGCAGTTGTTGCTGGTCGTCGGAAAAATCGAAATCCATATTTGTCTCCTGCCACCGGGCCGCAATTGGCGCGAAGCGCCAAACCAGCCCAGCGAAGCTCAATCTAGAACCCCCTCCCGGAGGGGGCGTGGGGGGGCAGAACGAATTCGCGCAAGCGAAACATCGTCGCCTTCACTGCTTCTGAATCAGCCCAGCACGGTTTGGGCGACGATGTTTCGCTGCACCTCGTTGGAGCCGCCATAGATGGTGGTCTTGCGCATATTGAAGTAGGTCGCGGCCAGCGGCGCATTGCCCAGCACGTCGCCGGGATAGTCGCCCTGGTAGCCGGCTTCCATGGCTTCCTGGATATAGGGCAGGGCATAGGGGCCGGCAGCCAGCATCATCAGCTCGGAGTAGCGCTGCTGAATCTCGCTGCCCTTGATCTTGAGCAGGCCGGCGATGTCCAGCGGGTTCTTGCCCGACTTCATGGCCGAGAGCACGCGCAGCACCAGCATCTCCAGCGCGATCACATCGATCTCCAGCAGGGCGATCTGATCACGGAAGCGCTGGTCTTCCCAGACGCCTTCGGCCCTGGCGATGCGCTTGAGGCGCTCCAGCTCGCGCTTGGCACGGTTCACATCGGCGATATTCGTGCGCTCGTGGCTGAGCAGGTGCTTGGCGTACGTCCAGCCCTTGTTTTCCTCGCCGATCAACTGGTCGGCAGGCACTTGCACATTGTCGAAAAAGACCTCGTTGACCTCGTGCGAGCCATCCAGCAGCTTGATGGGGCGCACGGTCACGCCGGGCGACTTCATATCGATCAGCAGGAAGCTGATGCCGGTCTGGGGCTTGCCTTCGTTGCTGGTGCGCACCAGGCAGAAGATCCACTCGCCGTACTGGCCCAGCGTGGTCCAGGTCTTCTGGCCGTTGACGATGTATTTGTCTCCCACGCGTTCGGCGCGGGTCTTGACACTGGCCAGGTCCGAGCCCGAGCCCGGTTCGGAATAGCCCTGGCTCCACCAGACCTCGCCGCTGGCAATGCCGGGCAGAAAGCGCCGGTGCTGCTCCGGTGTGCCATAGGCCATGATCACCGGCGCCACCATCACGGGGCCGAAGGGCACGATGCGCGGCGTGCCGGCGAGTGCGCATTCTTCCTCGAACAGATGCTTTTGTACGGCGCTCCAGCCGGGGCCGCCGAATTCCTTGGGCCAGCCGTAGCCGAGCCAGCCTTTTTTGCCCAGAATCTTGGCCCAGCGCTGCAAGTCCTCGCGCGTCAGGTGCAGATCGTTGCGCACCTTGTGCGCAATATCCTCGGGCAGATTTGCCCGCACCCAGCTACGGATCTCTTCGCGAAAAGCCTGTTCTTCAGGGGTGAATGCCAAGTCCATGCGTTGTCTCCTGCAAATGCTGGAGATTTGTAGCACGCACGTTCTTTTTCTGGCTGTCCGGGTTGCGACAAATGGTGGGAAACCCCAGGGATGAGCATCCCCTGAGCGGCTGAGCCTGTCTGCCTTCCTTTGCCTGGCGTGCGCCAGTTTTTGGCACTGGCGGGGCGTTTGTCATGAAACAGGCCGCCAGCGCTTATTGGGTCAACGCTGGCAGCTATCAGTTTCTCTGTGGATTCATTCAGCCGGGGCTGCAGGCGGCTCCACGCCCAGCGATTCGCACAGCATCTGCACGGTGGCGCGCAACTGGGCGACTTCGGCTTCGAGCGCATCCACACGCTGCTGCAGGGCCGATGCATTGCCGCCTGTGCTGGCGCTGCCGGTGCTTGCCAGTGCGTTGACATCCACCGGGCCGCAAAGCAGGTGGGCCCAGCGCTGTTCGCGGGCACCGGGGGCGCGCGGCAGCTGCACGACCAGCGGGCCGCCTTTTTCCTCGCTGCGTTCGCGCAGTTCGTCGAGAAAGGCCTCGACCGAGGAGATATCGGCAAAGCGGTGCCAGCGCTCGGAGTTGATGCGCAGCTCGCCGGCGGTCTGGGGGCCGCGCAGCATCAGGAGGGCCAGCAGCACGGCCGACTGGTCGGGCACGCCAATGCCGCGCGGGAAGTTGTGCTCCCAGCGCGTGGAGCGCACGCTGCTGATCTGTACCGACAGGGTCTTGAGGCGCAGGCTGTCCAGTGCCTCCTGGGCTTCGCCCTCGCTGACCTCCATCACCGGGTCGCGGCTGGACTTCTGGTTGCAGCCCGTGACCAGGCTGTTGAGCGTGAGCGGATAGCTGTCGGGCACGGTGCGGGCCTTTTCCATCAGCGTGGCCAGAACGCGGGCTTCGATGGCGCTCAAAGGGGTGTTGCGTGGGTCAAACGGCATGGGGTCTCCTCGAAAGTCTTAGGGCAGCGCACAGGAACTGGTGCAAACCCGATAGGGTTTGTCCGTCAATGCGACAATCGCCGCCCATGAAAAACATCGTGATCCTCATCTCGGGCGGCGGCTCGAATATGGCTGCCATTGTGCGTGCATCCCAGCAGCAGAACTGGGCAAAGCAGTACAACGCCCGCGTGAGCGCTGTGGTGAGCAACAAGGCCGAGGCCCAGGGCCTGGTGTTCGCGCGGGGCAACGGCATCGCCACCGAGGTGCTGGATCACAAGCAGTTCGACAGCCGCGAGGCCTTTGATGCCGAGCTGGCGCAGGTCATCGATCGCCATGCGCCCGATCTGGTGGTGCTGGCCGGTTTCATGCGCATTCTCACGCCGGGATTTGTTGCGCACTATGAGGGCCGGCTGATCAACATTCATCCCTCGCTGCTGCCGGCCTTCACCGGCCTGCACACCCATCAGCGAGCGATCGATGCGGGCTGCAGGTTTGCGGGCTGCACCGTGCACCGCGTGACGGCCGAGCTCGACGTGGGCCCCATCCTCGATCAGGCTGCCGTGCCCGTGCTGCCTGGTGATACGGCCGAGCTGCTGGCGGCACGGGTGCTGGTGCAGGAGCACATCATTTACCCGCGCGCGGTGCTCAACCTGCTCAAGGGTTGATGCAGATTTGATGGCTGTCAGCGCTTGATGCATGCTTGATGCATAAGCGCTGCAGCCTGTTTTCATTCGGATTTCTGCTGCTCTGCGGGCAAGCGGCGAAAGCGTGGCTGCTCCACGCCATCAATCACCACGGTCTCGTTGAACATGGCGGCAGGGCGCACCCACAGACCGTGTTCGCCGTACAGGGCGCGGTACAGCGTCATGGGCTGCAGTGTTTCGCTGTGGCGCACGGTGCCCACCACCTCGTAGCGCATGCCTTTGTAATGCTCGTACAGACCGGGCTCGGTGGTGATCAACGGGGGAAGTTCGGAGTTGCTCATGAGGATGCTGAAACGGTGAGGGCTGTGAAGGGGTTGGAGCCTGGCGGCGTGTGAGAATCCTGCCAAAGTAATCAATCGGGGAGGCAGGGCTGCGCCATGGAACAGGCAGATTATGTGCATCTGGTGCGCGTCAGCGAGCTTGCCAGCGCCGAAAACAGTCATGCATACAGGCGCAGCGTGGCCTTGTTTGCCGCACTGGGCTATGCCTGGGTGCTGGGTTGCCTGGCTCTGGCGCTGTGCCTGCTGTTCTGGGCCGGCTCGCATCTGCTGGCCGGGCAGTGGCGCTTTGTCTGGATCATGACGGCCATTGCCAGCCTGAGCCTGTTCTGGAACTGCCTGCGCGCGCTGTGGTTCAAGGTGGACAAGGCCGAGGGCATTGTTCTGATGCCCGAGGACGCCCCGGCCCTGTTCGAGGCGCTGGAGCGCATTCGCCGCAAGATGGCAGGCCCCGGGATCGATGCCGTTTATCTGACCCGGGACTTCAATGCCAGCATTCGCCAGGTGCCGCGCTGGGGTGTGCTGGGTGGCGTGCGCAATGAGCTGAGTCTGGGTCTGCCGCTGATGATGGCGCAGGACAGAAACCGTTTGCTGGCCGTGCTGGCCCATGAATACGGCCATCTGCGCGGCGGGCACGGCAAGTTCGGTGCCTGGGTCTACCGCACGCGGCTGAGCTGGACCCGGCTGTACGAAGGCATGCAGGGTGACTCCGGCGTGGCCTCGTTTGCCACGCGCAGGTTCCTGCACTGGTATTTCCCGCGCTTTCTGGCCCGGACCTTTGCCATGGCGCGCCAGGACGAGTACGAGGCCGACAAGGCCGCAGCCGGTCTGCTGGGCCGGGCCGTCATGGCCGATGCGCTGGTGGAAGTCGACCTGCGCCAGCAATGGTTTCAGCAGAAATTCTGGCCGCTGCACTGGCGCTCGGCTCGCAAGCATGCAGTGCCCATGGGGCCGTACAGCGCCATGAAGTACTGGCTGGCGCAGCCCGTCAAGCCGGCGTTTGCGCGCCAGGCGCTCAAGGCCAGCCTGCGCCTCAAGTCCGGCCTGGAAGATACCCACCCGGTGCTCAGGGAGCGCGTGGATGCACTGATAGGCGAGCGCCCGCAACTGCCGCAGCAATGGTCGGCGGGCGGTGCGCTGGCCTTGCTCAACCCGCGCAAGCTCGGCGAATGGCTCAAGAGCTTTGACAAGCAGTGGTGCCTGGAAAACGCCAGCGCCTGGAAGGAGCATCACGCCCGCCTGGCGCGCAGCGAGCGCATGCTGGCTCAGCTCGGCGGCGAGGGCTACCAGTCCGTGGCCGACCTGCTGCTGCGCGTGCATCTCATGCTGAAGCTGGACCCCCATGCCGAAGTCAGGACGCTGTACCAGGAGGTGCTGCGCCGCGAACCCGACAACGCCAAGGCGCTGGCAGGCATGGTTGACGTGTTGCCGCCGGACATGGGCGATGTGCAGCTCGACCTGCTGGAGCGCCTGTTCGATCTGCATGTGGAATATCGCTGGTGGGCCGCCAATTTTGCGGTGGAGCTGCTGGAGTCCCGTCAGCAGATCGGGGTGGAGGGCGAGCCGGTTCAGGCGCTCAAGCTGTGGCGCGAGCGGGTCAGACAGACCAGCGAGCTGGAAGACCGGTTTTCCGAAGAGCTGATGCAGACGCCTTTGCTCAACGCTCTGCTGCCGCATGGACTGACGGATTTCGAGATTTCAGAGGTCGCGGCCGAACTGCGCAATTTCCGAGCGGTATCTCAGGCCTGGCTGGTGCGCAAGCAGCTCAACACCATTCGTAGTCGGCCCGTCTTTCTGCTGCTGGCCGAGATGGACGGGCTGGGGGAAGAGGACGGCGACGCGCTGGGGGCGCAGATTCACGACGCTCTGGAGCTGCCCGGCAAGCTCTACGTCATGCGGGTGCAGCAGGCTGCAACGCGCGACGACATCGCACGCCAGGGCGTCAGACCCGTGTATCTGCGCGCCTTTGCTGGCTAGACATGGCTTATGCAAAGCAGGTTCAAGCAAGAGACTCACTCCCAGGCGCATCCTGGGTGACCTTGGTTTTGCTAAATTCATAGCTTCTACCGCTTGCCTTGATTGATTTTCAATATGTTTTGAATCCAAGATCAATGAATGAATTGCGATGTAAGCTATGATTTTTATAGTAAAACCGCCGGCAGCCAGAGGGCGTCATATGGATATGCGGGCAGTGGGACAATTGCGCCCATGCATCCCAAACAGCTTCTCGACGCTTGCTCTGAACTCGTCAAGCGCGCCCTGACATTTGAACACCCGGCCGATTCCGTGGTGTCCTATTTCTTCCGCGAAAACCGTTACCTCGGCCCGCGCGAACGCGCCACTCTGGCTGAAACCACTTACACCGTGCTGCGCAAAAAGCTGCTGTTTGAAGGCCTGGCGCATTCGGGCAGCGGCGCACGCGAGCGCCGTCTGGCCATCCTCGGCTTTGCCGCCGTCCTGCGCGAGCAGGCCAAGAAGGAAGGCAAGGTCAAGAACAAGGAAGGCCAGGACAGCGAGACCTTCATCAAGGCCGCGCTGACGCCCCAGGAACTCAAATGGCTGGCTGCCTGCGACGGCATCAAGCCCGAAGAGCTGATGGAGGCGCACCGCCACAACCTGCCCGAGTGGCTGGTCGAGCCGCTCAAGGCGCAGGTCGGTGATGAGTTCTGGGCTTTGGCCGAGAGCATGGAGAAGGCCGCTCCTCTCGATCTGCGCGTCAACACCCTCAACGACAAGCGCTCCGATCTGCGCAAGGAACTGGAAAAAGCCGGCATCAAGGCCGAGCCCACACCGTTCTCGCCCATCGGTCTGCGCGTGGACGGCAAACCCGCGCTGGCCAAGGTCGATGCCTTCAACCGTGGCGCCATCGAGGTGCAGGATGAAGGCTCGCAACTGCTGGCACTGATGCTGGACGCCAAGCGCGGCGAGATGGTGGTGGACTTTTGCGCCGGTGCCGGCGGCAAGACCCTGGCCATTGGCGCTGCCATGCGCAACACCGGCCGTCTGTATGCCTTTGACGTATCGGGCCACCGTCTCGATGCGCTCAAGCCGCGTCTGGCACGCTCGGGCCTGTCCAATGTGCACCCCGCAGCCATCGCCCATGAGCGCGATGAGCGCGTCAAGCGCCTGGCCGGCAAGATCGACCGCGTGCTGGTCGATGCACCTTGCTCGGGTCTGGGCACGCTGCGTCGCAACCCCGACCTCAAGTGGCGCCAGAGCGCCAAGGCGGTGCAGGAGCTGACCGTCAAGCAGGCATCCATCCTGGAGAGCAGCGCCCGTCTGGTCAAGGCCGGCGGACGTCTGATCTATGCCACCTGCTCCATCCTGCCAGAGGAGAACGAGGCCATTGCCGAAGCCTTCAGTGCAGCGCACCCCGAGTTTGTGCCGCTGGACGCGGGCGAGGTGCTGGAGCAGCTCAAGATTGCCGATGGCGACAAGCTTTGCAGCGGTGGTGACGAGGGCCGGCGCTATCTGCGTCTGTGGCCGCATCAGCACGAGACAGACGGGTTTTTCGCGGCTGTTTGGGTGAAAAAGGCGTAACTTCGGTGCAAATTCGGTATCTGCTGTCGGGGAATCGACAGCAGACCGGTCGGCGGCTCACCTAAAATGGCACGGCCGTGCTTATCGGGTGGGCGCGGTTTTTGCCAAAGGCTTTGTTATTTATGTCGCTGGATATCGGCTTGATCTGGAATGCCGTCGTGGATTGGATGGCCAATGGCCTGTGGGATCTGTCGTGGTGGCAGCTGCTGCTCTACACCCTGATCACCACCCACTTCACGATTGCGGGCGTCACGATCTATCTGCACCGCAGCCAGGCGCATCGGGCGCTGGATCTGGGGCCTATTCCCTCGCATTTCTTCCGCTTCTGGCTCTGGCTGGGCACGGGCATGGTGACCAAGGAATGGGTTGCCATCCACCGCAAGCACCACGCCAAATGCGAGACCGCAGATGACCCGCACAGTCCGCAGACGCGCGGCCTGGGCAAGGTGATGCGCGAAGGTGCCGAGCTCTACCGCGCCGAGGCCCAGAACGAGGAAACGCTCAGGAAATACGGTCACGGCACACCCGACGACTGGATGGAGCGCAACATCTACCGCCATTCGGTGATGGGCCCCTCGCTGATGCTCATCCTCAATGTGGCGCTGTTCGGCGTGATCGGCCTGTCGATCTGGGCCGTGCAGATGGTCTGGATTCCGTTCTGGGCTGCGGGCGTGGTCAACGGCGTGGGGCATTTCTGGGGCTATCGCAACTACGAAGCGACGGATGCCTCCACCAATCTGCTGCCCTGGGGCCTCATCATTGGCGGCGAAGAGCTGCACAACAACCACCATACCTTCCCCACTTCGGCCAAGTTCTCCGTCAAGCCCTACGAGTTCGATATCGGCTGGTTCTACATCAGCCTCATGCAGAAGCTGGGTTGGGCCAAGGTCAAGAAGACCCCGCCGCGTCTGCGCATGGGCGCCGTCAAGCCTGTGGCCGACGAGCTGACGCTGGAAGCCATCATTGCCAATCGCTACGAGGTCATGGCCCGTTATGCGCGCGGCGTGCGCACGGCGGTTCAGCAGGAGCTGGATCTGCTCAAGCACAAGCAGGCGCAGAAGTCGGATGTTTCCCTGCTCAAGGGCGTGCAGCGCTGGCTGCACCGCGATGCCGACAAGGTGCCCGAGCGTGCCCAGGGGCAGTTGGCGCAGGCGCGTGCTGCGCACCCGGTGATCGACCAGATGCTGGTCATGCGCGAAGAGCTGCGTCAGCTGTGGCTCAACACCAGCCTGAGCCGCGAGCAGCTGACCGGCCAGTTGCAGGCCTGGTGCCAGCGCGCCGAGGCCAGCGGCATTGCGGCACTCAAGGATTTCTCCGTCAAGCTGCGCGCTGCCCACGTCTGAGGCCGAGCTTGCCAAGCTGCTGCCAGATTCTGGCAAGCGCGAAGCTCAGGCCTTTTTCCTCTTCAAGCCGCTTCGCTGCCCTGTTCGGGCGGGGGCGGCTTTGCTGTATCTGTGCCGCCGGATATTGAATCCAGGCCGCACTTGCCGGCGTGCTCAGCTGCACCCAGGTGCGACTGGGGCAACGCCAGCTCTGCCCGGTTTGCAGCACCATGACCTGGCCGAAGTGATTGTCGGTAAAGCTCAGTGGCCCGATGGCCAGACGCAGCAGCCCTTGCTGGCAGAACAGTTCGCTGCCTTGCTCAAACAGCAGCGATGCGGCTTGGCCGCTGTTGAGGCGATGTGTTTTCGGGGGGAAGTCCGGCTGTGACATGGTGGCTAGAGGTCTGTGATTCAGGCCCTCAAGCGTAGGGAAGCACGGCTTGGCAGAACAGGCACAGCCAGCGTAATGTGCAGGCGTAGCAGCGCGGATTCCGGTGTATCTGTTCTGCTGTGTTTGCTGACAATCTGTATCTGTTGCAGAACAGAGCTTGCTGGCATGATGCCTGCCCGGCCCTGTATTTTTGTCATCATGCTGACTTCCTCCCCCTCCGAACCACAGCCTGTCGATGATGCGGCAAGCGATGTGCTGCTGCCGCTGTACCAACGGCTGGCCGCGCACTACAGCGCGGCCATAGAGCTGGGGAGCCTGAAGCCGGGGGAGCGCATGCCGTCGGTGCGCGAGCTGATGGCGCGGCATGGCATCAGCCTCTCGACGGCCTTGCAGGTGCTGCGCTTTCTGGAGGCGCAGGGCTGTCTGGAGGCCAGGCCCCGCGTGGGCTACTTTGTGTGCGCGACGAGGGCGGGTGATATCCCTCTGACCAGCGAGCCGGATCTGAGCCAGCCGCTGGCTCCCAGTGCGCACGCGCATTTCGTGGGTATCAACGAGCATATTTCTCTGCTGCTCGAGCGCGGCCGCCAGGCCGAGGTCTATATGGACATCGGTGGCTGCACGCCGCCGGCCTCCTTGTTCGATCATCACTATCTGAACAAGACCGTCACCAGGCTGCTGCGCGAGCATCCGACGCTGCTCTCACAAGGGCGTTCACTGCTGGCCAATCAGGGCAACCACCCGCTGTTTCAGCAGGCCATGGCCAGACAGGCGCTGGCCTCCGGTATCCGTGTCGCGCCTGTAGATGTGCTGGCAACCACAGGCAATTCGGAGGCAGTGAGTCTGGCGCTGGCTGCCGTGGCATCCCCCGGGGATGTGGTGGCCGTCGAATCGCCAACCTATTACGGCCTGCTGCAGGTGGTGGAGTCCTTGCAGCTGAAAACGCTGGAAATTCCCTGCAGTCCGCGCACCGGCATGTCCATCGAGGCGCTGGAGCTGGCCTTTCAGACCCAGCCGCGCCTGAAGGCCGTGGTGGTGGTGCCGGATCTGCAGATGCCGCTGGGCGCGCGCATGCCGGACGAGAACAAGGCCAGGCTGGTGGCCCTGTGCGCAGCCCATGGAGCGGCGCTGATCGAGGATGACTCCTACGGCCTGTTTGTCGAGGGGCTGCCGGTCAAGCCGCTCAAGGCCTGGGACAGTGTCTCCGGGCATGTGGTCTATTGCCAGGCTTTCAACAAAAGTCTGGCGCCGGGCCTGCGCCAGGGCTGGATGAATGGCGGCCAGTGGCATGGCCGCATCCAGATGCTGAAATTTGCGCAAAGCCGCAATACCCAGACGCTGGGGCAACTGGTCGTGGCCGAGGTGCTGGGCTCTCCCACTCATCAGCGCAGCCTGGAAAAGCTCAGGCAGCAGCTCAAGCGGCAGCGCGAGGCCATGGCCAGACTGGTGGCGCGCCATTTTCCACTGGGCACGCGAATGAGTCTGCCAAGCGGCGGCCTGTGTCTGTGGCTGGAGTTCCCGGCGCAGCTGTCCACGTCGGACTTGTTCACGGCAGCCCTGGCGGGCGGCATACGCATTGCGCCGGGCAGCATGTTCTCCAACTCCGGCCGGTATGAGCACTGCATGCGGCTGGCCTGCACCCATCCGGTCAACGAGCTCATGGACAGGGCGATGCAGGATCTGGGCGCTATGGCCTGCCGGCAGCTGGGACAGAATCCGCGCAGCTAGCGCTGGCCGAGGTCCTTTATTTCGTCGGTTGACCGGCCATGCACTTGCTCAGGAATTCGCGGGCTTTGCCGCCTTCCTTGTAGAAGGTGCTGATCACTTCCTTGCCTTCCACGGAGACCTTGAAGCGGGCTTCTTGCTCTTCACCGAGCTCCTTGAGCAGTGCTTCGGGGCCGCCCAGCGCGTAGACGATGGCGCCCCATTTGCCATTGGACATGGTGTAGTTGATGGCGCCAACTTCCTGGGGCCGGTCCTGGTTCTGGGTCAGAGTGGTTCTGATCTTGCGCGGGCTGGCGGGCTGGGGAATGTCCATGCCCAGAAAGGTCAGCAGGGCGCCGTTGTGCTTGGCCGTGGGGCCGGAGAGCTGAACGGCTCCGGACATGCTGCCAAAAATCGCCGCACATTCAAGACCCGAGCGCGGGTTTTTCTCGTCATGCGAAAACATCCAGTAGCCCTTGCGCAGTTTCTGATACTGCGGGTCTTGTGCAATCCTCTGCCCTTCCTTGAGCAGCTCCTGCCCCTCGCGCAGCAGCTCCAGCTGGCTGCGTGCCAGACCGCCCAGTGCATCGGCGGGAGAAGGCTCGGCGCGCTGGGTGGCGGCGGGCGCGGAGCTGAACTGTTCGCACACGGGCACGGAGGCCAGACCCGGTGAGCCGCCTGTCATGCCGACCTGGCGCTGGCCGGGGCCCGGTCCCGTGGGGCAGATGAAGGTCTGGCCGAAGACGACTGGCGACACGGCAAGCGAAAAAAGCAATGTGCTCAGCGTCCGGCGATTCATGTGATCCATCCCTGTTGGTTGCAAAGTGCCAAGTATAGGGAGGCTCGCCGCGTCAGCTCTCGCGCCGTGACAGGCGTCGCCAAGGCATGAAAAAACCGCCTGCACTTGCGTGAGGCGGTTTTTCAAGAAACAGGCCGAATTACTTCAGCTTGGTTTCCTTGTACTCGACGTGCTTGCGAGCCTTGGGGTCGAACTTGATGATCGACATCTTTTCAGGCATCGTCTTCTTGTTCTTGGTCGTTGTGTAGAAGTGACCGGTACCAGCAGTGGAAGCCAGCTTGATCTTTTCGCGTCCGCCTTTAGCAGCCATGGTGTTTCTCCTTCAGGAAATTAAGCTTGGCCACGAGCGCGCATGTCTGCGAGCACGGAGTCGATACCGTTCTTGTCGATCAGGCGCAGAGCAGCGCTGGAAACGCGCAGGCGCACCCAACGGTTTTCGCTCTCCACCCAGAAGCGGCGGTATTGCAGGTTGGGGAGGAAACGACGCTTGGTCTTGTTGTTGGCGTGGGAAACATTGTTGCCCACCATGGGCTTCTTGCCCGTAACTTCACATACGCGTGCCATTGGGACACTCCGATAGTTGAATCGGCCGCCGGCTCTGGAATCCTGCAGGAGCAGGAGGTGCCGACAACCTCACCTCGCCAGTTTGTAATGGGTGGCGGTAGCCCGATTGCGGAAGTCCCGAAGCACCGTAAAGCGCGAACCTGGAATTCAGCAAAGTCTGCGATTATAGCGTTCTCGCAAAAAAGCCCCTGGTGCCGGCCAAAACTGGCCAAACCCAAGGGCTTTTGCGCCGAACATGCGCTAACAACCGCTCAATCGCGTTGGTGTTATCAGGATTCCTGTTCCAGGAAGCGCTCGGCATCCAGGGCCGCCATGCAGCCGGTGCCGGCGCTGGTGATGGCCTGGCGGTAGACATGATCCTGGCAGTCGCCAGCGGCAAACACGCCTGGCACGCTGGTCTGGGTGGCAAAGCCCTTGAGACCGCCCTGAGTGATGATGTAGCCGTTTTCCAGCTCCAGCTGACCCTGGAAGATGTCGGTGTTGGGGTGGTGGCCGATGGCAATGAAAGCGCCTTGCAGCTTGACCTCTTCGGTGTGGCCGTCCTGCGTGCTCTTGATGCGGATGCCGGTCACGCCGCTCTGGTCGCCCAGTACTTCATCCAGGGTGAAATGGGTCTTGAGCTCGATCTTGCCTTCCTTGACCTTGTCCATCAGCTTGTCCACCAGGATGGGCTCGGCCTTGAACTTGTCGCGGCGGTGCACCAGGGTGACCTTGCTGGCGATGTTGGACAGGTAGAGAGCTTCTTCCACGGCCGTGTTGCCGCCGCCGATCACGCAGACGGGCTGCTCGCGATAGAAGAAGCCGTCGCAGGTGGCGCAGGCGGAGACGCCACGGCCCATGAAGGCTTCCTCGGAGGGCAGGCCCAGGTACTTGGCCGATGCGCCGGTGGCGATGATCAGCGAGTCGCAGGTATAGACGCCGCTGTCGCCGGTCAGGGTGAAGGGGCGCTTGGAGAGGTCAACCTGGTTGATGTGGTCGAAAACGATCTCGGTCTTGAAGCGCTCGGCATGCTCCTGAAAACGCTGCATCAGCTCGGGGCCCTGCACGCCCATGACGTCGGCAGGCCAGTTGTCCACTTCGGTGGTGGTCATCAACTGGCCACCCTGGGCCATGCCGGTAATCAGCAGGGGCTTGAGGTTGGCACGGGCCGCATATACGGCTGCGGTATAGCCGGCAGGGCCGGAGCCGAGGATGAGAACTTGTGCGTGTTTGGTAGAGGACATGGAGCGGAACTCTGAAAAAAGCAGGCCGACAGCCGGCGCGCGGTCATGAAAACATTGGGAAGATGTGGGAGTATCGCTCCGGATCAAGGTCTGCGCGTGCAGCTGTTTTTAATCACCGGAATTGTTAAAAATGATAGTGATGAAGCGAATCCGGCTGCCGTATGGCAGTTTTGTTGCATGTGCTTGCATTACGCTGAGCGATCGTCTTGGCCGAATGTACCGCTTGGATAAGGGCCTAAGGTAAGCTTGCGCCTGCGTATGACATATACATTGAACGCTTCGAACGCGTCCTCCTCCAGCAAATCGAAATCCCGCGCTGCCGCTCCGCGCTATGGAGTGATTCGCTTCAGCCAGGAAGTTTTGCTGTTGATCGGCCTGCTGGCACTGGTGTTCTGGCTCATGGCCATGTTCACCTACTCGCCGCAAGACGCCGCCTGGTCCACCTCGGGTGCCGGGCAGAGGCCGTTTGTGCATAACTGGATGGGCCGTGTGGGTGCCTGGCTGGCCGATGCCTGCTACTTCGGCTTCGGCATGTCCATCTGGTGGCTGGTGCTGGCCGCCGTGCAGACCTGGGTGACATCGCTGGTGCGCTGGATGCGCGGCGGGGTGAACAAGGACGGCAGTCCTCTGGCGCTGATGCCGCTGTGGCGTCGCCGATTTCTGTTCTGGGGAGGTCTGGCCATTCTGATGATTGCCAGCTGCGCGCTGGAATGGACGCGTCTGTACCGTTTCGAGAACCTGCTGCCCGGCCCTGCCGGTGGCGTGTTTGGTTACATGATGGGCTTCAATGCCCTCAAATGGCTGGGCTTTGCGGGCTCGGGCCTGATCGGCATCTGCCTGTTCGTGCTGGGCGCTGCCATGGTGTTCGGCTTTTCCTGGGGCACGCTGGCCGAAGGCCTGGGCGCGCGCCTGGACGGCATGGTGCAGTTTGGCCGTGAGCGTCGTGAAATTGCCAAGGATGTCTCTGTCGGCAAGAGAGCGGCCCGCGAACGCGAGGAAGTGGTGTTTGACCGCACCGACGGTGCGATCGCTGCACCGGCGCATCAGCCTGTGCAGATCATCGAGCCCGTGCTGCAGGAGACCAGCCAGCCCAGCGCCCGGGTGGTGAAGGAGCGCCAGAAGCCGCTGTTCACCGATCATCCGGACAGCAAGCTGCCTCAGGTGGACCTGCTGGATCAGGCCCAGCAGCGCCAGGAGCTGGTGTCTGCCGAGACGCTGGAGATGACCAGCCGGCTGATTGAAAAGCGCCTCAAGGACTTTGGCGTGGACGTGCGTGTGGTGGCGGCCATGCCCGGCCCTGTTATCACACGCTACGAGATCGAGCCTGCCACGGGCGTCAAGGGCTCGCAGATCGTCAATCTGGCCAAGGACCTGGCGCGTTCGCTGTCTCTGGTGTCGATTCGTGTGATCGAGACCATTCCCGGCAAGAACTATATGGCGCTGGAGCTGCCCAACGCCAAGCGCCAGTCGATTCGTTTGTCCGAGGTGCTGGGCTCGCAGGTCTACCACGATGCCAAGAGCCTGCTGACCATGGGACTGGGCAAGGATATCGTGGGCAACCCCGTGGTCGCCGATCTTGCCAAGATGCCCCACGTGCTGGTGGCCGGCACGACCGGCTCGGGCAAGTCCGTGGGTATCAACGCCATGATTCTGTCTCTGCTCTACAAGGCAGAGGCGCGCGATGTGCGCCTGCTCATGATCGACCCCAAGATGCTGGAAATGTCGGTCTATGAAGGCATTCCCCATCTGCTGTGCCCGGTGGTCACCGACATGAAGCAGGCGGCCAACGGCCTGAACTGGTGCGTGGCCGAGATGGAGCGCCGCTACAAGCTCATGAGCAAGCTCGGCGTGCGCAATCTGGCCGGCTACAACAGCAAGATCGACGAGGCCAAGGCGCGCGAGGAGTCGATTCCCAACCCCTTCAGCCTGACGCCCGAGGAGCCCGAGCCGCTGCAGCGCCTGCCGCACATCGTCATCGTGATCGACGAGCTGGCCGATCTGATGATGGTGGTGGGCAAGAAGATCGAAGAGCTCATCGCCCGTCTCGCACAAAAGGCGCGTGCCGCCGGCATTCATCTGATTCTTGCGACCCAGCGCCCCAGCGTGGACGTTATCACCGGCCTGATCAAGGCCAATATCCCGACCCGTATTGCCTTCCAGGTCTCCAGCAAGATCGACAGCCGCACCGTGCTGGACCAGATGGGAGCCGAAACCCTGCTGGGCATGGGCGACATGCTGTACATGGCCAGCGGCACCGGTCTGCCGATCCGCGTGCATGGTGCTTTTGTCTCCGACGACGAGGTGCACCGTGTGGTCAGCTATCTCAAGGAACAGGGCGATCCCGACTACATCGAAGGCATCCTGGAGGGCGGCGCTGTCGACGGCGAGGGCGGCGATGAGGATGGCGAAGGTGGGGGCGAAAAGGACGAGCTCTACGATCAGGCCGTCGAAATCGTGCTGAAAGACCGCAAGGCCAGCATTTCCTATGTTCAGCGCAAACTGCGCATCGGCTACAACCGCTCGGCCAATCTGCTCGAGCAGATGGAAAAGGCCGGCCTGGTCAGCTCGCTCACCTCCAGTGGGCAGCGCGATGTTCTAGTTCCGGCTCGCAGCGAGTGAGCCGCACAAGAAGGAGATTCATGAAACGTCTTTTGACTGCAATTTTGATCGCCGGCAGCGCAGGTGCTGCAATGGCCGATGGCCTGAAAAGCCTTGAGTCCTTCATGAAGACCGTGCAGGCCGGCAAGGCGGATTTCACCCAGTCCGTGACCTCGCCGCCCAAGTCCGGGCAGGAGGCGCGTACCAAGGTCTCCAGCGGCAGCTTCGAGTTCCAGCGGCCCGGCAAGTTCCGTTTCAACTACACCAAGCCTTTCGAGCAGCTCATCGTGGCTGACGGCAAGACGCTATGGCTGTACGACGCCGACCTGAATCAGGTGACGGAGCGTGCCCAGGCCCAGGTGCTGGGCAGCACACCGGCGGCCATCCTGACATCGGCCACCGACCTCAAGGCCTTGAAGGCCGATTTCGAGCTGGGCAACCAGCCTGACGCCGACGGTCTGGAATGGGTGCTGGCCAGTCCCAGGCAGAAAGGCGGCCAGCTCAAGAGCGTGCGCATAGGCTTCACCCCCGAGGGCAAGCTGGCGGCTCTGGATATCGAGGACAGCTTTGGCCAGCGCTCGCTGATGCAGTTCAAGGGCCTGCAAACCCAGGCTTCGCTGCCGGCATCGACCTTCCACTTCACGGTGCCCAAGGGGGCTGACGTGCTCAAGCAGTAAAGATCGCGGCACGCATCAGCAAAAAGGCCTGCGGATTGTGTCCGCAGGCCTTTTTGTTGCAGGAATCGGGTTTAAGCCCTTGTGAGTAGAGCGCAGCCAGTTGCGCTTTGGTAGGGACTGTGATCAGGCGCGTGTGGCGTTTGCGGCACTTTGCTTGTTGCCGATGGCGAAGTCCAGCAGGCCTGCAATCACCAGCACGCCGACCACGGGGGTGACCCAGCCCATGCCCAGGGCGGCGCCGGGCAGTTTGTCCAACCAGGCGGGCACCAGTGCATCAAGCTTGGCGGCCTTGGCAGCGTCAAACAGGCCAAAGATCAGGGAGACGGCCATTACGGGAATGTAGACGCGCGCCGGCTGATTCCAGCGGTGCAGCAGGCTCAGAGCGATCAGGGCGATGGCCACGGGGTACAGCCCCACGAGCACTGGCACGGCGACGGCAATCAGCTGGGCCAGGCCCTGGTTGGCCACGGCTGCACTGAAGACTGACAGGCCGATGACCATGGTGCGGTAGGAGATGCCGGTCAGCTCGCTGAAGAAGCTGCTGCAAGCGGTAATCAGGCCCACGCCGGTGGTCAGGCAGGCCAGCATGATGACGATGGCCAGCAGCCACAGGCCAGCGGGGCCAAAGGTCTGCTGTACAAAGGCCGTGAGGATCTGCACGCCGGTGGTGGCGTTGGTAGCCAGTTCGCTGTTGGTGGCACCCAGGTACATCAGCGAGACATAGACCAGGCCCAGGCAGGTCGCGGCAATGATGCCGGCGTAGATGCAGTAGCGGGTGTGCAGCTTGCCGTCGCTCACTCCAGCCGCCTTGATCGCGTTGACGATGACGATACCGAAGATCAGCGAGGCCAGGGCGTCCATGGTCTGATAGCCCTGCAGAAAGCCTTCGGAGAAGGCGGCCGCCTGCGTGGCATAGGCCTCGGTGCTGAGACTGTAGCCATCCACAGGAGCCAGCACGGCGGAGCCGCCGAGCACGGCAAGAGCCAGAATCAGCACGGGCGTGATGATCTTGCCCACGTTGTCCATGAGCTTGCCGGGGAAGAGCGACAGCAGCGCCACCGCCACAAAGTAAGCGATGGTGAAGGCCAGCAGCATGGCGGGCGTGTTACCGACAAAGGGAGCCAGTCCCATCTCGAAGGATACGGTGGCCGTGCGCGGCGTTGCAAACAGAGGGCCGATGGTCAGATAGATGGCCACGGCCAGCACCAGACCGGCAATTCGGCCGATGGGGCTGGTCAAGGTGTCCAGACCGCCACCCACGCGTGCGAGAGCGACGACGCCGAGAAGGGGCAGACCGACACCCGTCAGCAAAAAGCCGGTTGAGGCGCCGAGCAGGTTTTCACCGGCTGCCAGGCCCACCATAGGCGGGAAGATGATGTTGCCGGCCCCGAGGAACAGGGCAAAGGTCATGAAGCCGAGGGCAAAAATGTCCCAGGTCTTGAGTTTTTTCATACGCTTAGGCTCAGGCGTGCAGCGCTGGCACGCCCTGGAGCAATGTGGAACCAAGGAAAGTTGCGGATGCTTTCGATTGATTTCTGGCTGATGGCGGTAGCCCTATCAGGCACAGGCATTGCGTGGCGCAGATGAGGCGGCCAGCAATGAATCTAAGCGTGCTGCCGGGCCTGGCTGGCCTGGTTTTTGGCAGGCCGGATGGGGGCAGTACCTCCATGGGGCGAGGGGTGGCCTCGTTAATGGAGAGATTGAATCCGTTAAAACGCTATTTTCTCTTATGAGAAATTCTGATAAGGATGCAGGGGTTAAGGTGGATAAGTAATGGCGGCATTCGTTGTGCAAACAGCCCCAACCCATTTGAATGCGCAACTGCCCGGAGCGTTGGATACTTGAGGGGTCATGGTCACGCACATCAACTCCCATTCCCCAGCCGTTCCCCATCAGCCCCTGGCCGAGCGCCTGCGACCGCACACTCTGGCCGAAGTCATCGGCCAGCAGCATGTGTTGGGCGAGGGCATGCCGCTGCGCCTGGCCTTTGAGTCGGGTCGCCCGCATAGCTGCATACTCTGGGGCCCGCCGGGAGTGGGCAAGACCACGATTGCGCGCCTGATGGCCGATGCCTTTGATGCGCAGTTCATCTCCATCAGCGCCGTGCTGGGCGGCGTCAAGGACATCCGCGAGGCCGTGGAACAGGCGCAGGCGGCGCGAAGCGGACTGTTGCAGCAGCGCACCATTGTGTTTGTGGACGAGGTGCATCGCTTCAACAAAAGCCAGCAAGACGCCTTTTTGCCTCACGTGGAAAGCGGGCTGTTCACCTTCATCGGCGCGACCACGGAGAACCCGTCGTTCGAGGTCAACTCGGCCCTGCTGTCGCGGGCGGCCGTCTATGTGCTGCAAAGCCTGACGACTGACGATTTAAGGCAGATTGTGGCCAAAGCCCAGGCCATCAAAGCGGTTCCAGCGATTGAAGATGAAGCGCTGGAGCGCTTGATTGCCTATGCTGACGGCGATGCGCGCCGCTTGCTGAACACGCTGGAGACCCTGTCCATCACGGCCGAGCAGGCCGGAGTGGAAAGCATTACCGATGGCTGGCTGCTCAAGGTGCTGGGCGAGCGCATGCGCCGCTATGACAAGGGTGGCGAGCAGTTCTACGACACCATCAGCGCACTGCACAAATCCGTGCGCGGCTCGGACCCCGATGCGGCGCTTTACTGGTTTTGCCGCATGCTGGATGGCGGCGCCGACCCGCGCTATCTGGCGCGTCGCATCGTGCGCATGGCATGGGAAGACATAGGACTTGCCGACCCGCGTGCCATGCAGATGTGCAACGATGCCGCTGCGACTTATGAACGCCTGGGTAGCCCCGAGGGCGAGCTGGCGCTGGCCCAGGCCGTGATCTACCTGGCCGTCGCGCCCAAGAGCAATGCCGGCTACATGGCCTACAACAAGGCCAAGGCCTTTGTGAAGGGCGACTCTACAAGGCCTGTGCCGCTGCATCTGCGCAATGCACCTACCAAGCTGATGAAGCAGCTGGACTATGGGCGGGACTACCGCTATGCCCACAGCGAGGAGGGCGGCTTTGCGGCGGGCGAGCGCTATTTGCCTGATGGAATGGAAGATCAGGGCTTCTACCAGCCCGTGGCGCGCGGGCTGGAAATCAAGATCGGCCAGAAGCTGGCAGAACTCAAGGCGCTCAACGACGCCGCCCGTGCGGCAGATGACGAGCCGGCAGGCTTGTAAAGAGCGAGTTGCCCAGATGTTGCACAACTGGCACTAGTTGAATGCTGCATTTTTTGCGGTGTTTTCAGGGTTTTTCGCTAGATTGAGTAGCGGCCCATGACTAAGTGCCTGTATTTATTGGACTTGCGCTGCCGATGAAATTATTGCGCTGCAGCATTTGGGGCCTGCGCACGGGAAACCCCGGCCCTGAGTCCTGAAAACAGCTCCCTAGAATCGATTCACTCTTTTGCGACAAGCGGCCCACAAAGCGGCGGACTGCAGAAGGGGAACCATGGCATCGCTGGCTCCGTCGTTCGGGATGAGAGGCTCGCAGTGTCTCCGTCTTGGATCGAGGGAAGGGGAGCGCGCTTATGGATATCTTGCTGCAGCAGATCATCAATGGTCTGGTGTTAGGCAGTATGTACGCCTTGATAGCCCTGGGCTACACCATGGTGTACGGCATCATTCAGCTGATCAACTTCGCGCACGGCGAGGTGCTGATGGTGGGGGCTTTGACCAGCTGGAGCTGCATCGGCCTGATGCAGGAGGCCATGCCTTATCTGCCGGGCTGGCTCATGCTTTTGGTTGCCGCCATCATCGCCTGCGTGGTGGCCGCGTCGCTGAACCTCGTGATCGAGAAGGTCGCCTACCGGCCGCTGCGCAACAGCCCGCGACTGGCCCCGCTGATCACGGCCATCGGTGTCTCCATCCTGCTGCAGACCCTGGCCATGATCATCTGGAAGCCCAATTACAAGGCTTATCCCACGTTGCTGTCGTCCACGCCCTATGAGATCGGCACGGCGGTGATCACACCCACGCAGATTCTGGTGCTGGTGGTCACGGCGATTGCGCTGGCCACGCTGATGTATCTGGTCAACTACACCAGGCTGGGGCGCGCCATGCGGGCCACGGCCGAGAACCCGCGCGTGGCAGCGCTGATGGGCGTCAAGCCCGATATGGTGATTTCCGCCACCTTCATCATCGGTGCCGTGCTTGCGGCGATTGCCGGCATCATGTACGCCTCCAACTACGGCACGGCTCATCACACCATGGGCTTTCTGCCGGGTCTCAAGGCCTTTACGGCGGCCGTGTTCGGCGGCATCGGCAATCTGGCCGGGGCCGTGGTGGGGGGGCTGCTGCTGGGGCTGATCGAGTCCATCGGCTCGGGCTATATCGGTGACCTGACGGGGGGCGTGCTGGGCAGCCAGTACACCGACATCTTTGCCTTCATCGTGCTCATCATCATCCTGACGCTGCGCCCTTCGGGCCTGCTGGGTGAGCGTGTGGCGGATCGTGCCTGAGGAGTGCCCATGAAGAACAACAAGACACTCCACTGGATTCTGGGCGGCATAGGCCTGCTGGTGCTGCCGCTGATCCTGCAGTATTTCGGCAACGCCTGGGTGCGCATCGCCGATCTGGCCCTGCTCTATGTGATGCTGGCGCTGGGTCTGAACATTGTGGTCGGCTACGCCGGCCTGCTGGATCTGGGCTATGTGGCCTTCTATGCTGTGGGCGCGTATATGTTTGCGCTCATGGCATCGCCGCATCTGGCCGAGACCTTCGAAGGTTTTGTGGCCATGTTTCCCAACGGACTGCACACCTCGATCTGGCTGGTGATTCCGCTTGGAATGCTGCTGGCCGCCTGTACGGGCGTGCTGCTGGGGTTGCCGGTGCTGCGGCTGCGCGGTGATTACCTGGCCATCGTGACACTGGGCTTCGGCGAGATCATCCGCATCTTTCTGAACAATCTGGATCAGCCCGTCAACGTCACCAACGGTCCCAAGGGTATTGGTCAGATCGATTCGGTCAAGATCTTCGGCTTCGACCTGGCCAAGCGGCATGAGATCTTCGGCTACGACATCTCCTCCGTCACGCTGTACTACTACCTGTTTCTGGTGCTGGTGCTGGCCACCATCGTGATCTGCTACCGCCTGCAGGATTCGCGCATAGGCCGTGCCTGGATGGCGATCCGGGAGGATGAAATCGCCGCCAAGGCCATGGGCATCAATGTGCGCAACATGAAGCTGCTGGCCTTCGGCATGGGCGCTTCGTTTGGCGGCGTGGCCGGCTCCATGTTTTCGGCCTTCCAGGGCTTTGTCTCGCCTGAGTCCTTCAGCCTCATGGAGTCCGTGATGATCGTGGCCATGGTCGTTCTCGGCGGCCTGGGCCACATCCCTGGCGTGATTCTGGGGGCGGTGCTGCTCTCGGCCCTGCCCGAGGTGCTGCGCTATGTGGCCGGGCCGCTGCAGCAGATGACCGATGGGCGCCTCGATGCTTCCATATTGCGCCAGTTGCTGATTGCCCTGGCCATGATCGTCATCATGCTGATGCGCCCGCGCGGCCTGTGGCCCACGCCCGAGCATGCCAAAAGCCTGGACCGTCAGTCCTGATGACTGCACAGACAAGGAATGTGAACTGATATGGCAGAGAGCACGACTTCCGCAGTCCTTCATGTCTCGGACATCTCCAAGCGCTTTGGCGGTTTGCAGGCGCTGTCCGGTGTGGGCATGAAGATTGACAGAGGCCAGGTCTATGGCCTGATCGGCCCGAATGGCGCAGGCAAGACCACGTTTTTCAACGTGATCACAGGCCTTTATACGCCCGATACCGGCAAGTTCGAGCTGGCCGGAAAGCCCTATGAGCCGACGGCGGTGCACAAGGTGGCCCGGGCCGGCATTGCCCGGACCTTTCAGAACATCCGCCTGTTCGCCGAGATGACGGCACTGGAAAACGTCATGGTCGGTCGCCATGTGCGCACGCATTCGGGCCTGCTCGGGGCGGTGTTTCGCACCAAGGGCTTCAAGGCCGAGGAAGCCGCGATCCGCGCCCGCTCCCGTGAGCTGCTCGACTATGTCGGCATCGGCAAATATGCGGACTTCAAGGCGCGCACCCTGTCCTATGGCGACCAGCGTCGCCTGGAGATTGCCCGAGCATTGGCGACGGACCCGCAGCTCATTGCGCTGGATGAGCCGGCCGCCGGCATGAACGCGACCGAGAAGGTGCAGCTGCGTGAGCTGATCGACCGCATTCGCAACGACCACCGCACCATCTTGCTCATCGAGCACGATGTGAAGCTGGTCATGGGTCTGTGCGACCGCGTGACGGTGCTGGACTATGGCAAGCCGATTGCCGAAGGCACGCCTGCCGAAGTGCAGAAGAATGAAAAAGTGATTGAAGCCTATCTGGGCACGGGAGGCCATTGAAGATGCAGGATCAAGTGCTGGAACAGGCGCAGGCCTCCAAGTCCACGGCCCCGGTGTTGCTGCAGGTCAAGGGCCTGAAGGTGGGCTATGGCGGCATTCAGGCTGTGAAGGGCGTGGACTTTCAGGTGCATCAGGGCGAGCTGGTGTCACTGATCGGCTCCAACGGCGCGGGCAAAACCACGACGATGAAGGCTGTCACGCGAGGGCTGCCGATTGCCGATGGCGACATTCTCTACCTCGGCAAGAGCATCAAGGGCAAGGGCGCCTGGGATCTGGTGGCCGAAGGCCTGGTCATGGTGCCGGAGGGGCGCGGCGTGTTCGCTCGCATGACGATCACCGAAAATTTGCTCATGGGGGCCTACACGCGCAAGGACAAGGCCGGCATACAGGCGGATATCGAGCGCATGTTCGGCATCTTTCCGCGTCTGAAGGAGCGCAAGGATCAGTTGGCGGGCACCATGTCCGGGGGCGAGCAGCAGATGCTGGCCATGGCCCGCGCGCTCATGAGCCAGCCCAAGGTGCTGCTGCTGGACGAGCCGTCCATGGGCTTGTCGCCCATCATGGTGGACAAGATCTTCGAGGTGGTCAGCAATGTCTATGCGCTGGGCGTGACCATGGTGCTGGTGGAGCAGAACGCCAGTCGCGCGCTGGCGCTGGCCGATCGGGGTTATGTCATGGAGTCCGGCATCATCACCATGACGGGGCCGGGTCAGACCTTGCTGAGCGATCCGCGCGTGCGTGCGGCTTACCTGGGAGAGTAGGTCTCGACGAGCCCCTTGGCGCTGTCGATCGCGGTGCGCTATCCCGCCGTGACGCTCTCCTGCAGTCAAGGGTGAACCCTAATTCCCCTGAAATTCAAGAAAATGACAAAAAAATGACGTTTTTTATGGTTCTTTGATTGTTTTATTCATTTCTTTTTAGTTCCTTTTAATTCTTTTTTGTTATTGAATAGAATTTGTATATTACAAAAAGAAGTATTTGGAACGTTTTCGCGTGGCAGGGTGACATGCTCCTGCAGTCGGTGCATTCGGCGGGCGGATTTCTGCTTTGTGCTGTTGTCAGGAGGAATCACAGGCTTTGTGACAGCTCTTAGCATGGCTCAGAGCTTGTATTTTATTTTTCGTGGTGCCCGAAGGGGTGTCTTGAAGACGCGCTGAAACGCACAATGACTCAAGAGTAAACTCCGCCCCGTTTGAGCCGGGAACCTTGCACTTTTTTTGCAGTGAGTCGCCTGGTTTCTTTTCCCCGGTAAGGAGCATTCATGCTGTTTGGCAAGCTATTGCCGCGCGAAGGCAATTTTTTCGAGATGTTCAATCAACATGCGGACCGCATCGTTGAAGCAGCTCATGCTTTCTCGCAACTCGTTGCAAATTACAACGATCTCCATCTGCGCGAAAAATACAACGCCGATGTGGACAACGCCGAGCGCGCAGCCGACCGTGTGACCCATGATGTCACCAAGCTGCTGCACAAGACCTTCATCACGCCCCTGGATCGCGAGCATATCCACTCGCTGATCAACACCATGGACGACGTGGCCGACCTGATTCAGGACTCGGCCGAGACCATGGCACTGTATGACGTGCGTCACATGACAGACGAAATCACACGTCTGACCGATCTGTGCGTGCGTTGCTGCGAGCGTGTGCGTGATGCCGTCAAGCTGCTGGACCGCCTCTCGGACCCCACGATCGTGGACGCCGCCAGCAAGACCTGCGACGAGATCGACCGCCTGGAAAGCGATGCGGACCGCGTGATGCGTGCGGCCATGAGCAAGCTGTTCCGTGAAGAGCCCGATGTGCGTGAGGTGATCAAGCTCAAGGCTATCTATGAGCTGCTGGAAACCATCACGGACCGCTGCGAAGATGTGGCGAACCTGATCGAGGGCATCGTCCTCGAGAATTCCTGATTCTCGCTGGAGTCCGATCATGGAGCCGGTACAGGCAGCCCTCTGGGTTGTAATTTTGCTGGTGGTGCTCGCCTTGCTGTTCGATTTCATGAACGGCTTTCACGACGCTGCCAATTCGATTGCCACCGTGGTTTCCACGGGGGTTCTCAAACCTACTCAGGCCGTGGCATTTGCCGCGTTCTTCAACGTTGTGGCGGTTTTCGTCTTCCACCTCAGTGTGGCGGCAACCGTGGGCAAGGGTATTGTTCAGCCGGGCATCGTTGACACGCATGTCGTGTTCGGCGCTCTGGTGGGTGCCATCACCTGGAACATCATCACCTGGATCTACGGCATTCCCAGCAGTTCCTCGCATGCCCTGATTGGCGGCATCGTGGGTGCGGTGATTGCCAAGGCCGGCGCGGGTGCGCTGATCGCCAGCGGTATCTGGAAGACTGTGGCCTTCATCTTCGTCTCTCCCGTGCTGGGCTTTCTGCTGGGCTCGCTGATGATGGTGCTGGTTGCCTGGATTTTCCGCCGCGCCAGCCCCAATCGCGTGGACAAGTGGTTCCGCCGTCTGCAACTGGTGTCTGCTGGTGCCTACAGCCTGGGTCACGGTGGTAACGATGCGCAAAAGACCATCGGCATCATCTGGCTGCTGCTGATTGCGACGGGTTATGCCAATGCCGGTGACGCCGAGCCTCCCTTGTGGACCATCGTGAGCTGCTATCTGGCCATCGGTATGGGCACCATGTTTGGCGGCTGGCGCATCGTCAAGACCATGGGTCAGAAGATCACCAAGCTCAAGCCCGTCGGTGGCTTCTGCGCCGAATCCGGTGGTGCTCTGACATTGTTCTTTGCCACCTTCCTGGGGGTTCCTGTATCGACCACGCACACTATTACCGGTGCCATCGTGGGTGTGGGCTCCACGCAGCGCGCGAGTGCCGTGCGCTGGGGCGTGGCAGGCAATATCGTCTGGGCCTGGGTTCTGACGATTCCTGCCAGCGCCTTTGTGGCATCCATTGCCTACTGGGTCAGCCTGCAACTGTACTGAGCTGCAACTGTACTGAGCTTGTGTACTCCTTGGTTGATAGCTGTTGGCGCTTGTCAATCAAGGGTTAAATGCCAAAAAGGCTTCGCATTGCGAAGCCTTTTTTTATGGCTGAAACGCGGTCGTCAAGCTGCAGCTTCCTGCAGACTGGATAGGGCCTGCCGCTGCAGCAGTGATCTGAGCTGGCTCGCCGGTGCCGGGGGGCTGAGCAGATAGCCCATGAAATGCTCGCAGCCATATTGCGCCAGCAGGGCGCGCTGCTCAAGGGTTTCCACCCCTGCGCCGACGATCATCATCTGATGGCGGGCGGCCAGCGCGATGGCCGCCTGCACGGCGGCTTCGGCGGCATTGTTGGGTCCCAGGCGCTGCACGAGAGACTGCGAGAGCTTGAGCTGGTTCAGGGGCAGCTGCTGCAGCGCTTGCTGCATATGGAAGCTGCCACCAAAATCGTCGAGTGACAGCCCTACCCCCATGGTGCGCAGGCGGGTGAGCGTGGGCACGATATCCGCGTGCGAAGGACTCAGGGCTTGAGTGGAAAGCTCCAGCAGCAGCAAGGCCGGGTCGGCCCCTGTCTGGCTGATGATGCCCTGCACCTGCTCGGCCAGGTCGGCTTGCCTGAGCTGCCTGGCGCTGATGTTGACGCAGATGGGCAGCTTGCCCAATTGCAGGTCGGCCCTCCATCGGGCCAATTGCTCGCAGGCGGCTTGAATGCTCCAGCGGCCCAGGGGAGTGATGATTTCGGTTTCCTCTGCCACCGACAGGAAGATGCTCGGTGGCACCAGTCCTCGCCTGGGATGGCGCCAGCGCAGCAGGGCTTCCAAACCGTTGACGTCGCCGTTGACGGAGTATTGCGCCTGGTAATGCAGCTCGAACTGGCCGAGGCGCAGGGCTTCGCGCAGCTCTTGCTCCATGCGGTGGCGATCATTGGCCTGGATGCGCTGCTCGGGGCTGAAGAAGTGCAGGCCTCGGGCTTCCTCGTCGCGCAGACGGTACATGGCGCTCTCAGCCTGCTGCAGCAACTCGGTGGCGGAGCGGGAGTGGGGGCCGAACAAAGTGGCGCCGATATTGGCCTCCAGCATCGCGCTTTTGTTGCCGAGCTGGTAGTTGCCGTTCAGGCTTTCCTGCAGACGCTCTCCCAGGCGCTCCACCAGCACCGTGGTCACTTCGATATCCGGGGACAGATCCGAAACCATGATGACGAAATGCGTGGCATCGAGTCTGGCCACGGTATCGCAGGAGCGTACGCAGGCGAGCAGGCGCTGTGCGATGTTCTGTGCCAGGCCGGCCGGGCTCTCGCCTGCGCTGGTGGACGAGCCCGCCACCACCGGCCCCATGTCTATGGTCAGCAAGGCCCCGCGCCAGCCCGTGCGCTCGGACTGGATCATGGCCTGGGACAGCCGGTCCAGCAGCAGGCGCCGGTTGGGCAGATTGGTCAGCACATCGAAGAAGGAAAGGCTTTCTTCCTCGTTGCCATGAGGCTGCAGTTCCTTGCAGGCCAGCACGGTGTAATTGGCCGATAGGGCGTGAGCCGACAGATTGAGCTTGCGCCCATTGGGCAACTGAAACTGGGCATGGGCCTGCTGGCGCGCAATCAGGGCTTGATGACTCCCGGCGATATGACTCAGAGCCGGTGCAGCGCTTGCCGGGGCTGCGGTTGCGGCAGCTTGCAAAGCGGCTTGCAGAGGTATGCCTACCTTGAGGGTGGCGGCCAGCCAGGGAAACAGCTGCAGGTAACCATCATTCCAGCGCTGAGCCCGGTTCTGGGCATCCAGCAGCACATAGCCGCTGCTGGTCTGTTCGAGAATGCGGAAAAGCTGTTCTCCGTACACGCCCACCAGACTGGTGGCAGCTGGAAAGGAGTGTTGCCCATGCACTTCGGATCTGGCAGATTTTTCGTTGGTTGCAGACATAAGACCTCTTCGGACTGGTGCAGCAAAGCCGTCGTAGTGCAAAAACTGCTGGGATGCAGTCTTTGCAAGATGTGCGTCAGTTGGGCATTGTGAGTTCTGTGGAATCAGCAGGCGGCGCTTTGCGTCCAGCAGGTGGAAAATTAGACTTTTGCTTACAAAAGCGGCGAGGTCGAAGCCGCTTCGGCGTGGGCGAAAACCCCTGGTTCAGAGCGCTGCAGCTACTGCGAAATCTTGCGCGCCTCTTCGACCTGATATTCGAAGTAGTGCTGGAAGCTGTAGGCAATACTGGCCATCAGCACGGTGGCCCCCAGCATCAGGGACAGGCTTACGGCAAAAATCGTCGCCCATTGGGTGCGTCCCGCAGGCGCGTCGGCCTCTATAGAGGGATTGAAGAGCCGGTTCCAGTTTCCTGGCTCCATCAGGCCGTAGAGAATGGCGCGCAGGGCGCAGCCTGCGATGGTGAAGCCCAGCAGGGGGATCAGCAGCCAGCTCAGCCTGTCGTCCTGCCCCAGCTGCTGCACGCGTTCGATGCCGTAGACGCCGAGTGCCGTGGGAATGGGCAGCAGCCAGCCCAGCCAGTCCCCAAGGCCGTGCAGGTAAAAGCGATGCAGCCCGAGCGGACCGCCGAGCAAGGCCAGCCAGGCGGCAACTGTCTTGTTTTTGGGGCGAGGGGCCGGGGTGGAGGCGGGAGCAAGTGGGTTCATGGTCTGGTGCGCAGGCAGAAAACGAAAGAACCCGTCCATTATTCCCTTCGCGCGGAATGTGGGGCTCAGGGCAATTGCGGTTCACTTTCAGGGAGTCCTCTGTACCGACTATGCCCATTTGTCGTTGCTATAGGCAGCTTTGGCAGAACTCGATATAATTTCCGGTTTTACGGCGTGTCGCTGGCCGGGTGGTCATGTCGCGTGTCTCAAACGCTGTAAGAAAACCTGCGCAGCTGGTCAAATTTTTGATGGCACTGGCTGTAACCACCCGAAGGAAACATCATGGTTGTTATTCGTCTCTCCCGCGGCGGCTCTAAGGCTCGTCCCTTCTACAACATCGTTGCAGCTGACAAGCGCGTGCGTCGCGACGGTGCTTTCATCGAACGTCTGGGTTTCTACAACCCTAGCGCTCGTGGCGCTGAAGAAGGCCTGCGTCTGGCTCTGGACCGCGTGAACTACTGGAAGAGCGTTGGTGCTCAAACTTCCGATACGGCTGAACGCCTGATCAAGGAAGCTGCAAAGAAGGTTGCTGCCTAATTTAGGCGGTCGCTCTCTAGGCACCTTTACCAAAGCGGGTTCCGTTGGCTTGACTGACGGAACCCGTTTTTTTATTGAAATTCTGCATTTTTCTGCTGATCCCATGAGTCACATGCCTGTCCTTCAAGCCACGAGCTTGCCTGCTGATGCCATTGAAGTCGGTCGTATTGCCGATGCCTGGGGAATCAAGGGCTGGTTCAAGGTTCATGCCTTCAGCAGCGCCCCAGAGGCCCTGTTTGCCGCCAAGGACTGGTTTTTGCAGCCTGCCGAGAAAGGCGCCAAGCATTTCACAGGCACCGTGGTGCTGCCCGTCAAGCAGGCGCGCTTCCATTCCGACACCATTGTGGCCACCTCGCTTGAGGTCGCTGACCGCAACGCTGCCGAGGCTTTGCGCGGTGCCCGCGTCTTTGTGGCACGCGAGCATTTTCCCAAGGCCGAGGATGGTGAGTTCTACTGGGTGGATCTGATGGGACTGAACGTGGTCAACCGCGAAGGCGTGGCCCTGGGGGTGGTCAAGGACCTGATGGCCACCGGCCCGCAGACCGTGCTGGTGCTGGGCTATGAAGAGGAGGGCAAGGAGCAGGAGCGTCTGATACCCTTTGTCGATGCCTATGTGGATTCGGTGGATCTGGCCGGCAAGAAGATCGTGGCCGACTGGCAGCCCGATTATTGAACTGGAAAGCCTTTTTGCTATCTAGTTTGTAGCTGAAATCGCTTTTATACCAATGCGTTTCGACATTATTACGCTGTTCCCTGAACTGTTCGCTCCATTTCTTGAGAGCGGGGTGACGCGTCGTGCCTACAGCTCGGGCCAGGTGGCAGTGCATCTGTGGAATCCGCGTGACTGGGCTGAAGGCAATTACCGCCGTGTCGATGATCGACCCTTTGGCGGAGGCCCCGGCATGGTGATGATGGCCGAGCCGCTGCAGCGCTGCCTTGAAGCGATTCGCTCGGCACGCACCGAGGCCGATGCTCAGGAGCATGCCGAGCCTGCTCCTGTCGTGCTGTTCTCACCCATAGGTACGACTCTCAAGCATGCGGTGGTGGCCGATTGGGCCGAAAGCCGGGGGGCGGTGCTGCTCTGCGGCCGCTATGAGGGCATCGACCAGCGTTTTATTGATAAAAATGTCACTCATCAATTGAGTCTGGGTGACTTTGTCCTTTCGGGCGGCGAGCTGGCAGCCATGGTGCTGCTGGACTCTTTGGCGCGTCTGCAGCCCGGCGTGCTCAACGATGAAGGCAGCTTTCAGCAGGACAGCTTCAATCCTGCGCTTGACGGCTTGCTGGACTGTCCTCACTACACGCGCCCGGAGGTCTGGGATGGCCAGGAGGTGCCGGCAGCGCTGCTCTCCGGCCACCACTCCAATATCGAGCGCTGGCGCCGCGACCAGCGCCTGCGCATCACGGCCGAGCACAGGCCCGAGCTGATAGAGCAGGCCCGCGAGCAGGGGCTGCTCAACGCCAAGGATGAGGGGTTTTTGGCAAAAACAGCGTCCAAGCTATAATCTCAGGCTCTTTGATCCTCTATCCGGCCGCTGCAAGGAAATGGCGGAGCCGCTTCGGCAGCTCGCTTAATGCAGCAATAGCACCAATCCCGGTGCTTGCCAATTCTGGCGCGGACAAGATCAAGGTGGACTAAATCATGAATCTGATCCAGACCCTCGAGCAAGAAGAAATCGCTCGCCTGAACAAGACCATCCCCGAATTCGCCCCCGGTGACACCGTCATCGTGAGCGTGAATGTGGTGGAAGGTAGCCGTAAGCGCGTGCAGGCTTACGAAGGCGTGGTGATTGCCAAGCGTAATCGCGGCCTGAACAGCGGCTTCACAGTGCGCAAGATCTCCAGCGGCGAAGGCGTGGAACGTACGTTCCAGACCTACTCTCCCCTGATCGCCAAGATCGAAGTCAAGCGTCGCGGTGATGTGCGTCGTGCCAAGCTGTACTACCTGCGTGAGCGCAGCGGCAAGTCTGCTCGTATCAAGGAAAAGCTGCCCCAGCGCGTTAACAAGACTGCTGCTGCAGCCGTGTAATACGCGTACCGGAAGCGATTCCGTAAAAGCCGCTACAGTTCGCTGTGGCGGCTTTTTTTATGCCGGCCTTGGCTTTGTGATTCTTGCTTTTGGTTTTGGCTGAACACCTACATGCCTGCAACTGATAATTCTTCGCTCCCCGTGTTGGGCATTGTTGATCCGCGCCAGGCGCGCCTGCTGGGTAGAGACAGCCAGCTGCCGGCCGTGCCGCTGGATGCGCAGACGCCGCAGGCCCTGCGCACGCGCTTTGCCCAGCCGCCGCAATGGCTGCCCGAGGCCATGCAGGAAAAACGCATCACCGCCAGGCAGCCCTCCGACGCGGCCGTGCTCGTGCCCATCGTCATGCGCGAGCAGCCCACGGTATTGCTGACCGTGCGCTCGGCCGGGCTGTCCACGCACTCGGGCCAGGTGGCCTTTCCCGGCGGCAAGCGCGACCCGCAGGATGTATCCGCTGAGGCCACGGCGGTGCGCGAGGCGCATGAGGAAGTCGGGCTGGCCCCGAGGAATGTCGAGGTGCTGGGGCGCCTGCCGATTTATGTGACGGGGACCGCGTTCCACATCACCCCTGTGGTGGCTCTGGTCCACCCGCAGGCCAGCTACTTCCCCAACCCGGGGGAGGTGGCGGATCTGTTCGAGGTTCCGCTGTCCTATCTGCTCAATCCCGCGCATCATGAGCGTCATGCCATGCAGTGGCAGGGCGTGGATCGCGAATGGTTTGCCATGCCCTATCAGGATGGTGAGCAGCAACGCTATATCTGGGGTGCGACAGCAGGCATGTTGCGCAATCTTTATCGTTTTTTGGCGGCTTGAGACAGCAGTTGTAACGAGCCGACAAACAGCGCCGCTATGATGAAGCAATGAGCTTTTTTGCCATCCTGATCGCACTGCTGCTGGAGCAGGCACGTCCGCTGGCCCGGTCCAACCTGGTACAGGCCGGTTACCGCGCCTGGACCGTGACCGTGCGCAGCAACTTCGATGCGGGCAAGCCCCATCACGGCTGGCTGGCCTGGGCCATGGCCGTGCTGCTGCCCAGTCTTATCGTGCTGGGCATATTCTGGGCGCTGATGGAGTTCATTGGCTGGCCCGTCGCGATGCTGTGGAACGTCGCCGTGCTTTATGTCACGCTGGGTTTCCGCCAGTTCAGCCACCATTTCACGCGGATTCGCGATGCGCTCGATGCCGGCGATGAATTTGCCGCCCGCCAGGCCCTGGCCGACTGGCAGCAGGTCGATGCCAGCGAGGTGCCGCGCAGCGAGGTGGTACGCCACGTCATCGAGTACTCGGTGCTGGCAGCACACCGCCATGTGTTTGGCGTGCTGTTCTGGTTTTCGATTCTCTCGGCCCTGGGACTGGGGCCGCTGGGGGCCATTCTCTACCGCATGGCTGAATACCTGTCGCGTGCCTGGTCGCGCAAGGGGGCGGAAGGGCTGCGGGCGCCAACCAGCGAGCGTTTGCAGTCTGCCGCAGCCAAGGCCTGGTATGTGATCGATTGGTTGCCGGCGCGGCTGACGGCGCTGTCCTTTGCCATGGTGGGCAGCTTTGAAGAAGCCATAGACAACTGGCGCGTCTATGCGCAGCGCTTTCCCAATGACAACGATGGCGTGATTCTGGCCGCCACTGCGGGTGCCATCAATGTACGCCTGGGGGGCGAGGCCTTGCGCTTTCGCGATGCAGCTGACGGTGAAGAGGGCGACGATGCACACTGGGCGGGCAGCGATGTCACTCCGGGACGAGAGCCGGAAATGTCTCATCTTCGCAGTGTGGTGGGGCTGGTCTGGCGTTCGGTCGTGGTCTGGCTTTTGCTGCTGGCCTTGCTGACCTTTGCCCGTCTGCTCGGGTGAGCACCCGGACATGGCCTTTTGCGTGGCAGCAGCTGGGCGCATGAGCGTTTGAGCCGCAGAGGCTCACCGAGGTGCTGCGCTGCGCAGTGCCACATGCGAAGGTGGCTCAGGTGCGACGGGCATGCTGGGCGCGGTTCAAGGTGCCATCAGCGAGCAGGACGCTCGTGGCGCGTGGCGCGATAGAAGCTCAGTATGCGTCGCACATATTCACGCGTCTCCGCATAAGGAGGCACACCGCCATATTGCTGCACGGTTCCCTCGCCCGCGTTGTAGGCGGCCGATACCAGTGCCACATCGCCCTCGAAGCGCTCCAGCAGCCAGCGCAGGTAGGCCAGGCCGCCACGCACGTTCTGCTCGGGATTCCAGGCGTCGCGCACGCCAAAACGCTCGGCCGTCTCGGGAATGAGTTGCATGAGGCCTTGAGCGTTGCGCGGCGACAGCGCCTGCGCCTCGAAATTCGACTCCGAGCGCACAATGGCCAGTGCCAGCCTCGGATCGATCGAGAACCGGGGCGCGAGTCGCTGCACCAGCTCGGCCATGCGCCGCTTCTGCCTGGGCAGACTGCTCACATAGCTGGCCACCACCTCGTGGGGGACCGCCTCCTGGCTGGCCTCCAGAAACTCCTGTGCGGGCGCATCGCCCTGGGTCAGGCAGTCGGGCAGCCGGTCGCCGGGCAGCTTGCCGGCCAGCAGCAGCTGGGCTTTCTCATGTCCGCGCTGGGCGGCCAGGGCCAGCAGCGTCGTGCCCGTGGCAGGGTCGGGTGTCATGCCTCGGCCCAGCAGCAGCAGCCGGCCCAGCCGGTATTGGGCCTCGAGGCTGCCATAGCGTGCCGCCGCGCAATAACGCTGGGCGGCGCGCCATGGCTGCTGGCGCTGCTCGGCCTTGTAACCCTCTTCGATCCAGCGAGACAGCGTGGGCGGCTCGTCGTCCCAACTGGGGGCGGGCTCCGTGCCCTGGGCCCAGCACAGACTCATGCCCGCAGACAGCGCGACGGCGAGGGCGGCTTGCAAGCAGGGCTGAAAAACTCTGGGTTTCATGGCGTGAACACCGGGTTGTGGTCGGCAGTCTATCCCGGATGCGGCGCAATCGTGCCGGCGCTCATCGGGCCTGGAATGGCTGCGTGGCAAACGCTGAAATTGCTCTCGTATGGCGCGGCCTTCCGGCTTGGCGGGCCTGGCGCTCAGTAGCGGGGCTCCTGACTCAATTCCTCGAACAGCTCGCCATAGATCCGGTAGCGGTTGGCGCTGATGGCGTGGGGGCTGTCCTGCGCTTCGACCTGGGCCATGACGGCGCAGCCAGGCTCATGCAGATGGGTGCAGTTGTAGAACTTGCACTCGTCTGCCAGCGCGCCGATGTCGGGCATGCAGGCGGCCAGTTGCGTGGCGGCAATGTGATAGAGGCCGAACTCCTGAAATCCGGGCGAGTCAATGATGGCCGTGGTGCGTGCCTCATCCACCCAGTACAAGGTGGTGCTGGTCGTGGTGTGCTTGCCGGTGTTCAGCGCCTGCGAAATTTCGTTGGTCGCCACCTTGGCATCGGGCAGCAGCAAGTTGATCAAGGTGCTCTTGCCTACGCCCGAAGGGCCGAGAACCAGCGTGGTCTTGCCTTGCAGCAGACCGATGATGGCATCGCGGTCTTCATCGTCCGCATCTTCCAGCGACAGCGGCAGCACCATGTAGTGCGGCGCCGCGTCCGCTGCATCGCGCATGCTCCGGTAGGGCTCCAGCCGCTGCCAGGCGCGCAGAAAAGGCTCTTCCAAGTCCATCTTGTTGAGCGCAATGATGGGCTTGATGTGCGCGGCCTCGGCGGCGATCAGGGCGCGGGCGAGCTGCACTTCGCTGAATACCGGCTCGGCGGCTATCAGAATCAGGAGCTGGTCCAGGTTGGCTGCAAAGGTCTTGGTGCGAATGTCATCCTGGCGGTAGAAGACGTTGCGGCGCTCCACGACTTTTTCGATCGTGCCTTCATCGCCCTGGCCGGGTGGGGGGGCCAGCCATTGCACATGGTCGCCCACCACGGCCTGGCTTTTCTTGCCGCGCGGATGGCAGATGCGGCGCTCGCCGTCCGGGGTCTCGACCACGCAGTGGCGGCCATAACTTGCGACCACCAGGCCTGTCTGGGTGCCGCCTGCTGCTTGGGCGCCTTGGCGCCGTCCTTGTTTTGCCATAAGGATCAGGCCGGATTCAGCAGTGCTTCGATGCGGCGTGCGCAGTCGATGTCGGTCTCGGAGATGCCGCCCACATCATGGGTATTGAGGCTGACCTTGCAGCGGTTGTAGCCGACTTCCAGATCGGGGTGGTGGTCCTGCTGATGGGCAATCAGGGCCAGCGCGTTCACAAAGGCCATGGTTTCGTAGAAGTTCACGAAACGGAAGGTCTTGCTGATGGCCGCATGGCCGGCCGACAGCTCCCAGCCCTCAAGGGCTGCCAGCTGCTCTTGCACTTGCTCTGTGCTCAAGGCGCTGCGCTTGAGTTGGGACCAGTCTTTTTGTTGCAGTGTGGGTGTGCTCATGTCTGAAACCGTTGTGGTGTTACAAGCTGCCTGCGGGAGCCGGCATGCGCGCCAGGCGATCCACGGCAGGAGGATGTGAATAGTAAAAGCTCACATACCATGGGTCTGGTGTGAGTGTGGACGCATTGTCCTCGTAAAGCTTGAGCAGTGCCGAAGCCAGCTGTGCGCCATCGGCCTGCTGCATGGCATAGGCATCGGCCTCGAACTCGTCGCGGCGCGACATGGCGGACATCAGCGGTGTGAGAAAGAAGCTGAACACCGGCACTGCCAGCATGAACAGCAGCAGGGCCAGCGCATTGTTGTCGGCAGCCACGTCGATGTTCGGGCCCAGCAGCGCCGAGACTCCGAGTCCCGTGTAGAACCAGAGTTGCTGACTGAGCCAGCCCAGCAGCGCAAAGCCCAGCAGCGAGGCGCCAAACATCAAGGCCATGCGCTTGCTGATGTGCTTGTGCTTGAAGTGGCCCAGCTCGTGCGCCAGCACGGCTTCGACTTCGCCGGGGCTGAGCTGCCTGAGCAGGGTGTCGAAGAAGACCACGCGCTTGGAATTGCCGAAGCCCGTGAAATAGGCGTTGGCATGCGCCGAGCGGCGGCTTCCGTCCATCACGAACAGTCCTTTGGCCGCAAAGCCGCAGCGCTCCATCAGCCGGGTCACGCGGCTCTTGAGGCTTTCATCGGCCAGCGGCTCGAACTTGTTGAACAGCGGTGCGATAAAGCTGGGGAAAATCCACATCAGCAGCAGATTGAAAGCCGTCCAGGCGCCCCAGGCCCAGAGCCACCACAGCGGCCCGGCCCCGCCCATGAGCCAGAGAATCAGGGCCGCCAGCGGCAGGCCGATGATGGCGGTCACCAGCGTTGACTTGAGCAGGTCGCCCAGCCACAGGCCTGGCGTCATCTGGTTGAAGCCGAAGCGCTGCTCCAGCCTGAAGGTCTGATAGAGCGACAACGGCAGCTCGATCAGCGCCGAGATCACGGCAAAGCCGGCTAGCAGCGCCAACTGCTGCCACAGGCCGGGGTCCATGAACGCGAGCAGCCAGCGGTTGAGCCAGTCCAGCCCGCCCAGCAGCGTCCAGCACAGCAGCACGGCGGCCGACAGTGCGATGTCGATCAGCGACACCTTGGCCTTGGCAAGCGTGTAGTCGGCCGCTTTCTGGTGGGCGGACAGGCTGATGCGATGGGCGAATGCCGGCGGCACGGCACCGCGATGGGTGGCCACATGGCGAACCTGGCGCGAAACAAGCCACACGCGCAGCAGCCATTGCAGGGCCACGGCCGTCGCAAACAGCAGCGAAAGTGCCAGTGTGAAATCTAGTTTGGAAGCCATGTATTGGCAGTGTAGGCGACAATTTGCGCCATGTCTGAAGCTTCCTGTACGAATTCCGTCAGCGCCGCCCCCGTGGCCGCTACCCCACCGGTTCTGCCCAAATCCGATCTCAATATGGTGTGGCTTGACTGCGAAATGACGGGGCTGAACCCCGATCATGATCGAATCATCGAGATTGCCGTGGTGGTCAGCAGCTCCGATCTGCAGATTCGCGTCGAAGGCCCGGTATTCGCCATTCATCAGTCCGACGAGCTGCTGGGCGGCATGGATGCCTGGAACAAGGGCACGCATGGCAAAAGCGGCCTGATCGACAAGGTCAAGGCCTCGACCATCAGCGAAGCCGAGGCGGAAGCCGCGCTGATTGCTTTTCTGGGCAAATACGTGCCCAAGGGCAAGACGCCGCTGTGCGGCAACAGCATCGGTCAGGACAGGCGCTTCATGGAGCGCTACATGCCCAAGCTCAACAATTTCTTTCACTATCGCAATATCGACGTGAGCACGCTCAAGGAACTGGCCAAGCGCTGGAAGCCCGAGGCCTATACCTCCTTCAAGAAGGCACAGCGCCACACGGCCCTTGCCGATGTGCACGAGTCGATCGACGAGCTGCAGCATTACCGCCGCCAGCTGCTCAGTGTCTGATGGCGCGGTGGCGGGCCAGGGTGTATAGCCCTGCCACTTGCGGGAAAACCCGGGGCGTGCGACAATGCGCTGCTTACCCGATCAATGGGTAATTTTTGCGCATCTCCATCACACACCGGGTTCTTACTTGCGTGCAACGGCCTGCATACAGCCGACACGACAAGCCATAACACCCATCTGCCCCGTTTTGCGAACGGGCCAGTCAAAGTTTGACGGTGGATGTTGATAACCAACCGTCAAAGAAGCGAGCAGCACGCTGACTGCGTCGCTTTTTGCGTGAGCTATTCATGACAGAAAACTCCCTGGAGCAGGGCCAAGTGGCCGCTGCTGATATTGCTTTGTCTTCGCCTGAAATCGATTCCCGTCTGGACGCCATGCTGGCTGATATGGACGCAGAAGACGCTGCTGCTGAAGAAAACACTGCTGAAGAAAACACTGCAGAAGAAATTGCTGCAGAAGAAACTGCTGCTGAAGAAGTCCCTAACGGCTTCGTCGAACTGGGCCTGGCCCCAGAGCTGGTTCAGGCTGTGGCCGACCTGGGTTACACCCAGCCCACACAAGTGCAGCAAAAGGCCATTCCTCTGGCCATGGGCGAAGCCGCTGATGCCAGCGGTTTCATCGACCTGATGGTGTCCAGCCAGACCGGCTCCGGCAAGACCGCCGCTTTCCTGCTGCCCGTGCTGCACACCCTGATTGAGCAACGCGCTCAAGCCGATGCCGATGCCAAGGCCGAGTTCGAGCGTCTGTGCGCAGAAGCCGCCGCCAAGGGCGAGCCTGCGCCCAAGCGCAACAAGCGCAAGGACCCTACCAACTCCCGCAACTTCAAGGCTGCCGTACCTGGCGCCCTGGTGCTGTGCCCCACGCGTGAGCTGGCCCAGCAGGTGGCGCATGACGCCATCGAGCTGGTCAAGCACTGCCGCGGCATTCGCATTGCCAACGTGGTGGGTGGTATTCCTTACCAGCTGCAAATTGCCAAGCTGCAAAACGCTGACCTCGTGGTGGCCACTCCCGGCCGTCTGCTGGATCTGCAGCGTTCCATGCAGATCAAGCTGGACAAGGTTCAGTTCCTGGTGGTCGACGAAGCTGACCGCATGCTGGATCTGGGCTTCTCCGACGATCTGGCTGAAGTCAATGTGATGACTGCCCAGCGCAAGCAGACCATGATGTTCAGCGCTACGTTTGCACCCCGCGTGCAACAGCTGGCCATGCGTGTGATGCACGACAACGGCTCCGGCGTGAAGAAGCTGACGATTGATTCGCCTCAGGAAAAGCACGCCAGCATCAAGCAAGTGCTGTTCTGGGCTGACAACGCTCAGCACAAGCGCAAGATGCTGGACCACTGGCTGCGTGACAGCAGCATCAACCAGGCCATCGTGTTTGCATCCACACAAGTGGAATGTGACGGCCTGGCTACCGACCTGCAGCAAGACGGCTTCTCCGCCGTGGCCCTGCACGGTGCTCTGAGCCAGGGTCTGCGCAATCGCCGCCTGATGGCGCTGCGCAACGGTCAGGTCCAGATCCTGGTGGCTACCGATGTGGCTGCTCGCGGTATCGACGTGCCCACCATCACCCACGTCTTCAACTACGGCCTGCCCATGAAGGCTGAAGACTACACCCACCGTATCGGTCGTACCGGCCGCGCTGGTCGCGAAGGTACTGCTGTGACGTTTGCGGAATTCCGTGACCGTCGCCGCGTGTTCGATATCGAAGGCTATACCCGTCAGCAGTTCAAGGCCGAGACCATTCCCGGCATGGAACCCCAGCAGCGTTTCCCCGCAGCTGGCGAACGTGACGGTCGCCGTGGTGGCGGCGGCGCTGGTGGTCGCGGCGGCTTTGGTGGTCGCCGTGATGGCGACGGCTACGGCCGCAAGTCCGGCTTCGGCAGCTTCGGCGCCGGCCGTGGCAATGACCGCGGCGGTTTCGGTGGTGATCGTGGTGGCGACCGTGGCGGTGACCGCTTCGGTGGCGATCGTGCCGGCTTTGGCGGTGCACCTCGCGGTGATCGCTTTGGCGATCGTGGCGAGCGCGGTGCGGATCGTGGCTTCGGCGGCGGTCGTCCCGGCTTCGGTGGTGGCGAGCAGCGCCCGGAGCGCAGCTTCGAGCGTCGCGATGACCGCGGCAGCTTCGGCGGCGGCGATCGTGGCGAGCAGCGCGGCGGCGGCTTCCGTGGTGGCGAATCGCGCGGCTTCGGCGGCGGTGAATCGCGTGGCGGCTTCGGCGGTGGCCAGCGCCGTGAAGGCGGCGACTTCGGTCGCAAGAGCTTCGGCGGTGGCCGTGAAGGCGCTCATGCAGGCGCTCCCCGCGAAGGCGGCTTCCGCGGTGGTGAGTCGCGCGGCTTCGGCGGCGGCGATCGCCGTCCCGCCTTTGGTCAGAGTGCCGGCAAGCCTTTCCAGCCCCATGGTGAACGTGGTGGCGAGCGCAGCTTTGAGCGCAAGCCCCGCGCACCGCGTCGCGACGAGCGTTGATCGCTGATTCGGGCTGCGGCCCGAAGCATGAAAAAAGCCGGCTCCTGAAGCCGGCTTTTTGTTGCCCGTGCGGGGCTGGAATCTTGCTTAAAAAGTGAGCTGCTAGCGTATGTTATTCAATGATTTCAGATACTTTTAAATCTGAAATCTATGAATAGCGTGCGGTAGCAGCTCCTTTTTTTAATGTTCAGAGGCATGGCGGCCGATGTCCGGCCAGTGGTGGTGCAGATAGATCCAGGCGACCAGACCGATCAGCATCATCAAAATCGAGCCCGTGGCCAGCAGTGCGGCCGAATGCATGACCAGCGGCGCAATCACGCCGGCCACAAAGCCGTTGGCCACCGAGCCCACCACGGCCTGCAGGGAAGAGGCCAGGCCGCGCCGCGCAGGGTGGATGTCCAGCACCAGCAGCGTCACCACGGGCACCATCAGCGCCCAGCCGTAGGCGAACAGGCTGATGGGAATCAAGGCCCAGCTCACATGCGCGGGCCAGATCAGATTGGCCACCAGATTGATGATGGAGGTCACGCACATCACCAGAAAGCCGTGCCGGATCTGGCGCTTGGGCGGGATGCGTCCGGCCAGCCGGCCGCTGGTCCAGCTGCCGGCCATGATGCCGCCGATGGTGGCGATGAAGAACCAGAAGAACTGCGTGGGCTCAAGCTGCAAGATATCGCCCAGAAAAGCCGGCGCCGACAGCAGATAGAGAAACATGCCGTTGAACGGAATGCCGCTGGCCAGGGCCAGCAGCAGAAAGCGCGGATCGGTGAGCAAGATGCCATAGCCCTGCATCAGCGGTCTGAACTGGAAAGGCTGGCGCTTTTGGGGTGGCAGCGATTCGGGCAGAAACTTCATGTTGATGAGCCAGAGCAGCACGCCCACGATGGTCAGAAACCAGAACACGGCCTGCCAGCTCAGGTGCACGAACAGCCAGCCGCCGATCACGGGAGCCAGCGCCGGTGCCACGCCGAAGAAGATGGTGATCTGCGCCATCACGCCCTGGGCCTGGGTCGGCGGAAAGATGTCGCGCACGATGGCGCGCGAGACCACGATGCCGGCGCCGGTGGACAGGCCCTGCAGCGTGCGGAAGATCACCAGTTGGGTGATGTTCTGCGACAGCGCGCAGCCGGCCGAGGCGATGGTGAACATCACCAGTCCCCAGAGGATGACGGGGCGGCGCCCGAAGCTGTCGGCCAGAGCGCCATGAAACAGGTTCATGAAGGCAAAGCCCAGCAGGTAGGCAGACAGGGTCTGCTGCATTTCTACCGGGGTTGCGCCCAATGCCTTGGCAATGCCCGAGAAGGCGGGAATATAGGTGTCAACCGAGAACGGGCCCAGCATGCCGAGAATGGCAAGCAGCATGGCCAGAGTCCAGCGCGGTCCGCGCCAGAACGTGGAGAGGTCGTTTTGCATATTGAGTCTTGGGTGGGCCGATGCGGCCCGGGGATGTCTGCATGATGCCTGATATGGCGCGGCTGCGATGTCGGCGCCCATGCTTTTGCAGATGCGGCCGCATTTGGAAGCGGCAAACAAAAAAAGCCAAAGTCCCTGAGGACTTTGGCTTTTGAAATTTTGGTGGGCCCTGAGTGATTCGAACACTCGACCAACGGATTAAGAGTCCGCTGCTCTACCAACTGAGCTAAGAGCCCGCCGGATAAACCGGAGGATCGATCTGAAACATCAGACCGGATAAATTTTTGGTGGGCCCTGAGTGATTCGAACACTCGACCAACGGATTAAGAGTCCGCTGCTCTACCAACTGAGCTAAGAGCCCGCCGGATAAACCGGAGGATCAACCTGAAGAATCAGACTGAATAAATTTTTGGTGGGCCCTGAGTGATTCGAACACTCGACCAACGGATTAAGAGTCCGCTGCTCTACCAACTGAGCTAAGAGCCCGCCGGAGTAAATCCGGAGGATCAATCTGAAGAATCAGACTGAAGAAATTTGGTGGGCCCTGAGTGATTCGAACACTCGACCAACGGATTAAGAGTCCGCTGCTCTACCAGCTGAGCTAAGAGCCCCACACAACGCCTGCGCTGCAAGCGAGACCGCAATTATGCGCTAATTCTGGAGGGCTTGCAGGAAAACCCGCAGGTTTTTTTAATCCAGTGCATTGCGGCGTTGCAATTCGACGAACAGGCCCGCCTGGTCCAGCTCGCCCAGGCCGTTTTTCACGCCCTCGGCATAGAGCTGCTCCAGCAGGCCGGTGATGGGCGCGTCAAAGCCGACTTCCTCGGCCGTGGCGATGGCATTGCGCATGTCCTTGAGCTGCACCGTCATGCGCCCGCGTGGCGCAAAGTCGTGCTTGACCATGCGTTCGCCATGCACTTGCAGGATGCGGCTGTCGGCAAAGCCGCCGGAGATGGCTTCGCGGACCTTGGCCGGGTCGGCACCGCCGCGCTCGGCCAGCAGCAGGGCTTCGGCCACGGCACCGATGGTGATGCCCACGATCATCTGGTTGGCCAGTTTCGCCAGCTGGCCTGCGCCATGCGGGCCTACATGGGTGGCACGGCCCAGCGCCGCAAAGACGGGCAGGGCGTGTTCGAAATCCGCAACGTCGCCGCCGGCCATGATGGCCAGCGTGCCGGCTTCGGCTCCCAGCGTGCCGCCCGAGACGGGGGCATCCAGATGGCGCACGCCCAGCGCGGCAAGCTTGCCGGCATGTTCGCGCGCCTCGCGTGGCTGGATGGAGGCCATGTCGATGAACAGCGAGCCCTTGGGCAGGGCTTCGGCAACCCCCAGCTCGAACAGCACTTCGCCCACGATGGCGCCGCTCTCCAGCAGGCTCACGGCAAAGTCCACGCCGCGCACGGCATCTGCCGCGCTGTCGTGGATGCTCGCGCCATCGGCAGCCAGCGGCTCGGCCTTGGCGCGGGTGCGGTTCCAGACATGGACTTCATGGCCGGCCCGGGCCAGGCGGCGAGCCATGGGCAGGCCCATCATGCCCGTGCCCAGAACTGCGATCTTCAAAGTGTTCATGGCGTTGTCTCCCTGGAGTTCTGATGAATGACGACATGCTAAGCCCTGACGAAGGCCGCAATCGAAGCCATGATCACAGATCAGTTGTGCGCGCGGGATGCAGAACCAGGAACGCCAGAAACAACAAGGGCAGCCTGAGCTGCCCTTGATGCTTTTTTTGGAGGTTCACCTTCGCGCTGGTGAGTCGCGCCTAGCGGCCTACATCAGCAGATGCTCGCCGGCGTTGTCGCCGCCGAGGATGACGTAGTTGACCTTGCGGATGTCCATGAGCTTGGTGCCGCCTGCGTAGCTGATGGAGGACTGCACGTCCTGCTGCATCTCGACCAGCGTGTTCATCAGCGGGCCCTTGACGGGCTCCAGAATGCGCTTGCCTTCCACATGCTTGTACTCGCCCTTGTTGAAGTCGGAGGCCGAGCCGTAGTATTCCTTGAACAACTGGCCGTCGACTTCCACGGTCTTGCCGGGCGACTCTTCATGGCCCGCAAACAGGGAGCCGATCATCACCATGGTGGCACCGAAACGGATGCTCTTGGCGATATCGCCGTGGCTGCGGATGCCGCCGTCGGCGATGATGGGCTTGGTGGCCACGCGGGCGCACCACTTGAGCGCCGACAACTGCCAGCCGCCCGTGCCGAAGCCGGTCTTGAGCTTGGTGATGCAAACCTTGCCGGGGCCCACGCCGACCTTGGTGGCGTCCGCGCCCCAGTTTTCCAGGTCGATCACAGCCTCGGGCGTGGCGACGTTGCCGGCAATCACGAAGGCCGCAGGGATCTTGGCCTTGATGTAGGCAATCATGTTCTTCACGCTCTCAGCATGGCCGTGGGCAATGTCGATGGTGATGTATTCGGGGCAGATGCCGTCGGCCACGAAGCGGTCCACCGTCTCGTAGTCCGGCTGCTTGACACCCAGAGAGATGGAGGCAAACAGTCCCTGGGACTGCATCTCCTTGGTGAAGGCCACGTTGTCGATGTCAAAACGGTGCATCACATAGAAGAAACCGTTTTGTGCCAGATAGGTGCAGATCTTCTCGTCCACCACCGTCTTCATGTTGGCGGGCACCACAGGCAGCTTGAAGCTGCGGTTGCCCAGCACGACGCTGGTGTCACATTCCGAACGGCTTTCCACGCGGCAGATGCGGGGAAGCAGAAGAATGTTGTCGTAGTCGAAGATTTCCATGGTTCCAAGCTCCGGAAAAGGTCACGGCGGGAATCTCACCCACCTCAATTTTCAAGGATAGGCGCTTGGCTTGGAGCCCGGTTTTTGGCAGTGCCGGCATGCAGCAGACAAAAAAAACCGGACCTCAAAAAACTTGGGCCCGGTGATTGATTCTATACGGCGCTGGCGCAAATCGTATGTCCCTGTATTGTTATGAGGGTTATAAGGATTTTCTTATAGGGGCGCTTTCGCTGTGCGTGTCGCCTGGTGTGCCATAGGCCCGCATGAAGGCATCCACGGCGCGCTCGGTGCACAGGGCAATCTCCTGCGCCGTAGGGGCGGGCAGGTGCTGGAACATGAAGCGAGGCAGCAGCTCGGCCTCCAGCAGCGCCAGCAGATGATGGCGCATGACCTCGGTATCGGCGCGGCGCAGCAGCCGGCGCTCTATGCCCTGCTGCAAAAAGGCATTGATGGCGGCATTGCCACGCGCCGGCCCCATGTCCCAGCAGCGCTGGCCGATATTGGAGCGCCCGCCTTCGCAGACCAGCAGGCGGCGCACGGCCATCACCTCCGGCGAATACAGCAGACCCAGGAAACGCTGGCCAAAGTTGCGCAGTGTCTGCGCCGCATCGTCATTGCCTGTCTGCAGCGCCAGCATGGTGTTCTGGAAGTCGGCTTCGGAGGCCTGAAACATCACCTCCAGAAACAGCGCTTCCTTGGACGCAAAGTAGTTGTAGAGCGTGGCCTTGGAGCCGCCCAGCCGGGTGCAGATCTCGGACATGGAAGTGCGCTCAAAGCCCAGTTCGCCAAAGGTGGCCGCTGCAACGTCAATGATGGCCTGTCGCTTTTCTTCCGTTTTGGTGCGCATGGGGCGAAATGTCCTGGGTCGGTTGTGATGTCTTTCAGTGTAGCGCTTGCGATCTCGAACGCTGGAAACATATACTGTACCGTACAGTTCATTATTAAAGTATTTCATGACTCAATGCATAGCCGCCGAGGCGCAGAGGATTCGGCCCGGGCGCCATGGCTGGTGGGTTCTGGGCTTGCCTGCGGTTCTGGCAGCCTGCGCCCAGATTCCCGAATGGGAGGGCAAGGCACTATTGGCGCAGCCCGTGCCCGAGACTCTGCAGGCTGCAAGCCATGCCCCGCCCATGGACTGGCCCACCCGGCAATGGTGGCAGCGCTATGGCGATGCACAGCTCGATCAGCTGATTGCCCAGGCCCTGGAGGGCGCTCCCGATATGGCCGCCGCCGCAGCCCGCGTGCGGCAGGCCAGGGCCATGCTGGGGGTGAGCGAAGCGGCCTCTGCGCCGCAGCTTTCCGCCCGCGCCTCGGTCAGCGAGGACAAGCTCAGCTACAACCATCTGACGCCAGAGGCCTTCGCGCCGCGCGGCATGAATGACTACGGCCGCGCCACGCTGGACCTGAGCTGGTCGCTGGATCTGTGGGGCAAGCAGCGCGCCGCCGTGGCCGCCGCTGCCGGCGAGTTGGCAGCGAGCGAGGCCGATGCCGCGCAGGCGCGTCTCGTGCTGTCCAGCAATGTGGCCCTGGCCTATGCGCAGCTGCTGCGCCTGGCCGCCAATGCGCAGACGCTGGAGCAATCGGTGCAGGTGCGCCGCACCACGGCCGATCTGTTTGAGCAGCGCTATGCCAACGGGCTGGAAAACCAGGGCAGCGTGCACAGCGCCAGGGCGCGTCTGGCAGCCGCGCAGGCCGAGCTGGCACAGATGCAGGAGCAGGTCGCCTTGCAGCGCAACAGCATTGCAGCGCTGATCGGGGCCGCGCCCGATCGTGGTGCTGCCATCGAGCTGGATGCCGGACGCCTGCAATCACCGTGGCAGCAGCAATGGGCCTTGCCTGAACAACTGCCGGCGAATCTGCTGGGCCGTCGCCCCGATGTGGTGGCCGCCCGCCTTCAGGCGCAGGCGCTGGAGTCGCGCGTGGCATCGCAGCAGGCCGAGTTCTATCCCGATGTGAACCTCAGCGCCTTTGTCGGCGTGCAGTCGCTGGGCCTGGACATGTTGACCCGAAGCGGCTCCGGCATCGCCAGTGTGGGGCCGGCCGTCAGCCTGCCGATCTTCAATGGCGGCCGTTTGCGCTCGCAACTGGGTGCCGCGCGTGCCCGTTATGACGAGGCCGTGGCCCAGTACCGCAGCACGCTCAACCGGGCCTTGCAGGAGGTGGCGGACAACGCCGTCAGCCAGCGAGCGCTGCAGCAGCAACTGGCGGCCATGCAGCAGGCCGTGACGGCTGCGACCGAGGCGCATCGCGTGGCGCGCAACCGCTATGAGGGCGGGCTGGCGCGCTATCTCGATGTGCTGTCGGCGGAAGACCAGTTGCTGGCCAGCGTGCGCCAGCTGGTCGATGTGCAGTCGCGTGCCCTGACGCTCGATATCGGTCTGCATCGCGCACTGGGCGGTGGCTGGAGCGAGTCTGCCGGTGCCCCTGATGCGCTCTCGCCAAAGGTCTGAGCCGCTTTCCTGAACTGAATCACGACCTGCGCACAACGGGTTCAGGCAAGACGACTGTCTGATCAGGCAGACCGTTATTGCAATCCCGTTTGCGTAAGTCCTATGAATATTTCCAAGGTTTTGTATGACTGAAAACGCTTCTTCCGTGAACGCGAATCCTGCTGCGCGCGAACAGCGCCGCAACCGGCTGCTGGCCGCGCTGGCAGGTGTGGTGCTGCTTGCCGGTGGGGCCGCCGGCGCCTATTGGTGGCTGCATGCCTCCCACTTCGTCTCCACCGACAACGCCTATGCGGCGGCCGAGGTGGCGCAGGTCACGCCCTCCATAGGCGGCACGGTGCTGGAGGTGCTGGTCAGGGACACCCAGGCCGTCAAGCAAGGCGATGTGCTGGTGCGCATCGATCCCACGGACGCCAGGCTGGCACTGGCCCAGGCCGAGGCCGAGCTGGCCCGTGCCACGCGCCGCGTCAAGGGCTATGTGGCCAATGATGGCGGGCTGAAAGCGCAGGTCACGGCACGCGAGGCCGACGAAAAACGCGCTGCCGCCCAGTTGCTGGCGGCCGAGGCCGATATGGCGCGCGCCACCATCGACCTGCAGCGCCGCCAGGCCCTGGCCAAGAGCGGTTCGGTCTCGGGCGAGGAGCTGACGCAGGCGCAGAACGCGTTTGCCGCAGCCAAGGCGCAGCAGGCATCGGCCGTGGCCGCCCAGGCCCAGGCCAGGGCCAACCGCGAGGCCGCCATTGGCGCCAAGCAGGTCAACGCCACGCTGATCGAGGGGGCGGATGCCGAGACCAATCCCGAGGTGCAGCTGGCGCAGGCGCGTCGCGACCAGGCACAGGTCGATCTGGATCGCAGCACGGTGCGCGCTCCCATCGATGGCGTGGTGGCCAAACGCAGCGTGCAGATCGGGCAGCGCGTGCAGGCCGGCGCGCCCCTGATGACGGTGGTGCCGGTGCAGCAGATCTATGTGGATGCCAATTTCAAGGAAGGCCAGCTGGGCAAGGTGCGTGTGGGCCAGCACGTGCAGCTGCAGTCCGATCTGTACGGCAGCGATGTGAAGTACAGCGGCACTGTGCTGGGCTTCAGCGGCGGCTCCGGTTCGGCGTTTGCGGCCATTCCCGCGCAGAACGCCACGGGGAACTGGATCAAGGTGGTGCAGCGCCTGCCGGTGCGCATTCAGCTGGATGCCGCCGAGCTGGCCAAGAACCCGCTGCGTGTGGGCCTGTCCATGCAGGTGACGGTGGACACCCGCAGCGGTCCTGCCGGCGCAGCCGGCGTTGCGACCACGGCCGCGCAGTGAGTGCCTCATGAGCGATCACAACGCAAGTGCGGCCACGGTTGCCGATACGCCTGCCGTGCCCATGGCCGCCGGCATGGTGCCGCTGACGGGGGGCACGCTGTGGCTGGCGGCCCTGGTGCTGGCCGCAGCCAATTTCATGGCCGTGCTGGACATGACGGTGGCCAATGTCTCCGTGCCCAGCATTGCCGGCAATCTGGGCGCGACCACCAGCCAGGGCACCTGGGTCATCACCAGCTACGCGGTGGCCGAGGCCATCACCGTGCCGCTGACCGGCTGGCTGGCGGCGCGCTTTGGCGCGGTGCGCGTGTTTGCCACGGCCATGGGCTTGTTCGGTCTGGCATCGCTGCTGTGCGGCCTGGCCAATTCCCTGGGCATGCTGGTGTTTGCGCGTATCTTGCAGGGTCTGGCCGGCGGCCCGCTGATGCCGCTGTCCCAGTCGCTGCTGCTGCGCATCTTCCCGCCGCGCATGGCGCCCGCGGCCATCGGCCTGTGGTCCATGACCACGCTGATTGCCCCCGTGCTGGGCCCCATCGTGGGCGGCTGGATCTGCGACGAGTACACCTGGCACTGGATCTTTCTGATCAACATCCCGGTGGCCCTGGTCTGCGCGTTTGCGGTCTGGCATCTGGTCAGGCGCTACGAGCAGCCGCTGCTCAAGAACCCCATAGACACCGTGGGCCTGATTCTGCTCATCGTCTGGGTGGGATCGCTGCAGCTGATGCTGGACGAGGGCAAGAATCTGGACTGGTTTGCCTCGCCCATGATCGTGGCGCTGGCTGCGGTGGCCGTGGTGGGCTTTGCAGCCTTCATGATCTGGGAGCTGCATGCCGAGCACCCGATCGTGGATCTGCGCGTCTTCAGGCACCGGGGCTTTTCCATGGCCGTGCTGACCATCAGTCTGGCGTTTGCGGCCTTTTTCGCCGTCAATGTGCTCACGCCGCTGTGGCTGCAGAGCTTCATGGGCTACACGGCCACGCTGGCCGGTCTGGTCACGGCATGGACGGGGCTGTTTGCGCTGTTCGTGGCGCCTGCTGCCGCAGGGCTGGCGGCCAGGGTGGACCCGCGCCGGCTGATCTTTGGCGGCGTGTTCTGGATGGGGGTGATCACCTGCTGGCGGGCGTTTGCCACGACGGACATGGGCTATTGGGACATCGCCCTGCCGCTGATGTTCATGGGGCTGGGCCTGCCGTTCTTCTTCATACCGACCACCGGACTGGCGCTGGCCAGCGTGGAGCCGCAGGAGATGGACAACGCGGCCGGCCTGATGAACTTTCTGCGCACCCTGTCGGGCGCAGCGGCGGTCTCCATGGTCAACACGGCCTGGGAGAGCGGAACGACGCGCAAGCATGCCGAACTGGTGGGCCTGAGCGACGCCGGCGGCGAGGTGCTGCACGGGCTGCAGCAGTCGGGCATGAGTGCCGATGCGGCGCTGTCGGCGCTCGATCAGCTCATCACCAGCCAGAGCGTGATGCTGGCCACCAACCAGATCATGTTCATCATTGCGGGCGGCTTTGTGCTGGCGGCTTGCGCGATCTGGCTGGCACCGAGGCCGAGCCGCGTGGTCGAGCCCGGTGCGGGCGGCCATTGAGGGCGATGGCTTGAATGAATTGATAGCTGCTTACACTTGATATGAATGAGTTTCAGATATGAAAATATCTGAAATCCTTATTAATCAAGCGAAGCAAGCTATTTTTTCAGGAGTGTTAAGCCGCGAAAGCAGCAGCAAGTCGCAGGGAGTCGCCAGCATTTCTACAATGGGAGGCTATGTTCCCGATCGACCTGCTTGACTCCGCGCCAGACGGTGCAAATTCTGGCGCCAGCCCCGCCTCTCACTCGCCCCTGCTGACCGGCCTCAACGATGAGCAGCTGGCTGCGGTGACCCTGCCTGCGGGCCATGCGCTGATTCTGGCGGGTGCCGGCTCGGGCAAGACGCGCGTGCTGACCACGCGCATCGCCTGGCTGCTGCAGACCGGGCAGGCCACGCCCGGCTCCATCATGGCGGTGACCTTCACCAACAAGGCCGCCAAGGAGATGCTCACGCGCCTGTCGGCCATGCTGCCCTACAACGTGCGCGGCATGTGGATAGGCACGTTTCACGGCCTGTGCAACCGTCTGCTGCGCGCCCATTACCAGGCGGCCAAGCTGCCGCAGACGTTCCAGATTCTGGACACCCAGGATCAGCTCTCGGCCATCAAGCGCCTGTGCAAGCAGTTCAATGTGGATGACGAGCGCTTTCCGCCCAAGCAGCTGATGTATTTCATCGCGGGCTGCAAGGAAGAGGGCATGCGCCCCGGCGATGTCGTGGCCACGGATCCGGACACCCGCAAAAAGGTCGAGATCTACCAGCTCTACGAGGAGCAATGCCAGCGCGAGGGCGTAGTCGATTTCGGCGAGCTGATGCTGCGCAGCTACGAGCTGCTGCGTGACGATGCCCATCTGCGCCACCATTACCAGCGCCGCTTTCAGCATATTTTGGTGGACGAGTTCCAGGACACCAACAAGCTGCAGTACCAGTGGCTCAAGCAACTGGCGGGCGACGATGTGGGCGGGCGCTACGAGTCGGCTGCCAGCGTGATTGCCGTGGGCGACGACGACCAGAGCATCTATGCCTTTCGCGGCGCGCGCGTGGGCAATATGGCGGACTTCATCCGCGAGTTCGACGTCAGGCACCAGATCAAGCTGGAGCAGAACTACCGCAGCTACAGCAACATCCTCGACTGCGCCAATGCGCTGATCAGTCACAACAGCAACCGCCTGGGCAAGAACCTGCGCACCAGCCAGGGCCCGGGCGAGCCGGTGCGCATCTACGAGGCGCCCAGCGATCTGGCCGAGGCCGCGTGGATGGTCGACGAGATCAAGCAGCTGGTCAGAAACGACGGCTTCACGCGCCAGGAAATCGCCGTGCTCTACCGCAGCAATGCGCAAAGCCGGGTGATCGAGTCGGCACTGTTCAATTCCAAAATTCCCTATCGCGTCTATGGCGGCCTGCGCTTTTTCGAGCGCGCCGAAATCAAGCACGCGCTGGCCTATCTGCGCTTGCTGGAGAATCCGCACGACGACACCAGCTTCATGCGCGTGGTGAACTTTCCCGCACGCGGCATCGGCGCGCGCACGATCGAAGTCCTGCAGGACACGGCGCGCAGCAGTGGCACTTCGCTGAGCGACGCCGTCACCGCCGTGGGCGGCGCAGCAGGCACCAAGCTGCAGGGCTTTGTGGCCCAGATCGATGTGCTGCGCGAGCAGACGCAGGGGCGCACGCTGCGTGAAATCATCGAGACCGTGGAAGAGCAAAGCGGGCTGATCGAGCATTACCGCAACGAAAAGGAAGGCGCGGACCGCATCGAGAACTTGCAGGAGCTGGTCACGGCTGCCGAGAGCTTTGTGACCCAGGAAGGCTTTGGCCGCGATGCCGTGGCCATGCCGCTGGACGAGCAGCAGAATGCGCCGCAACTGGGTCAGTCGCCCGTCAGCCAGGGGCTGGATCCGAATCAGCCGCTGCTGGACGAGGCGCTCAGGGCGCCGGCCGGTACGGCGGCCTCCATGGTCAATGCCGACACCGGCGAGACGCTGTCGCCGCTGCAGGCCTTTTTGGTGCATGCGGCGCTGGAAGCGGGCGACAACCAGGCACAGGCCGGCCAGGACGCGGTGCAACTGATGACCGTGCATGCCTCCAAGGGCCTGGAGTTCGATGCCGTGTTCATTGGCGGCGTCGAGGAAGGCCTGTTCCCGCACGAGAACGCCATGATGGATCGTGGCGGTCTGGAGGAGGAGCGGCGCCTGGCCTATGTGGCCATCACGCGTGCGCGCAAGCGTCTGTATCTGAGCCATTCGCAGACGCGCATGCTGCATGGCCAGACGCGCTACAACGTCAAGAGCCGCTTCTTTGACGAGCTGCCCGAAGAGGCGCTCAAGTGGATCACGCCCCGGCAAAGCGGCTTTGGCAGTTTTGCGCCCTCTTCAGGCGCCGGTGGTGCCTGGGGATCCAGGGCTGGAGGTCAATACGGCTCGGGCTGGGGCGGCAAGCAGACCGAAGTCTTTGCCAGCCCGCCGGTGCCACAGCAAAAGGCCGAGCCTGCGCATGGCATCAAGGCCGGCATCGCGGTGTTTCACAACAAGTTCGGCGAGGGCAAGGTACTGGCGGTGGAGGGCACGGGGGACGACGCGCGCGCCCAGGTCAGCTTCGGTCGCCATGGCACCAAGTGGCTGGCGCTGGCGATTGCCAAGCTGACGATTGTGGATTGAGTTTCCCCAAGTCCCTGGCGCAGAAAAAAGCCGCTGCCTTTTGCAAGGCGCGGCTTTTTTTGTTGAGGCCCGGGCGCGGCGCTTACTTGGCGCTGAGCTTCATCTGAGCAGGCGAAGCGGTGAGGTAGCCTACAGCCGCACCGAATTTGCCCTTGTAGTTGGCGTTGATCAGTGGATCCAGCTGGGCCTTGACGTTGGCGTGGATGCCGCCCCAGTCACCGGCGTGCTGGAAGTTGCTCATGATGTAGGTCCAGCCGTTGATTTCGTCCACGGCATGCAGGCCCGTGGATTCGCCGCCGGCAGGCACGGACAGCACGCGCGACAGCTGCTTGGTGTCCACGTTGTAGGCCCACATGAAGTTGTTGACGTGCTGGCTGCTGTCCTCGCCGATGAAGAGGGTGCGCATCTTTTCCGAGAACTTGAGGTTGTCGGGGTTGGCAATCTTGTTGGGGTTGGCGGTGTTGCCCAGGGCGTCGCCCTTGAGGGTCTTGCCATCGGTGTCCAGCAGATCTTCGCCGGCCAGCAGGGGCGCGGTGTCCACGGGCATCCATTCGCTGCTGATGGCTGCGCCGTCGGTGTCCTTCTGGCCACCCTTGAGGTTCAGCGCCATCACCACGCCTGCCACCAGCTGCTTGGGCACCGAGACGCCGTTGCCAGCCACGTTGGCAGCGTTGCCCGCCACCATGGAGGACTGCACGTTTTGCAGTGCGGAGTAGGCAATCTTGTCCTTGGCGTTGACGGTCGTGCCTTCCATCTTGGTGAAGCCCAGGCTGGCGCCCTTGAAGGCGGCATAGCGATGGGTTTCGAGGAAGGCTGCGGCCTTGTCCATGCCGGCGTTGATCTTGATCCACTCGGTCTTGCCGTTGACCACGATCTTGGTGTAGCTGGCGTCGCTGGGGTCGGTCTTGACCACGGTCATGATGTCCGTGGGCTTGAGCGTGTTGGCCAGGTTCTCGATCTCGGCGCTGGTGGCAGAGCCCAGCTTGATCCAGGTCAGGGGGGCAGCGCTCTTGGCGGCGGGGTCGATGGAGAAGCCCGCGCCGACCTTGGCGGCGTACAGCGTGCCCGAGGACAGGTCTTTTTCCTTGTCGGCGACAAAGACGAAGTAGCCGCTGTTGGTGGCGTCGTCACCCATCAGCGCGGTGCGCTGGTCGGGCATGACCTGCACCAGCTCGTGCGAGATGCGGCCCATGCAGAAGTGCTTCTTGATGGTGGCCGTGCCGTCGACGTTCACGATCACTTCGGGCATATGGCCGTAGTGGTAGGGGTTGGCCTTGGCCGGGTCGCCGTACAGGTTCTGGCTGAAGGCCTGCAACTGGGCGTTGGATGCGTTGAAGGCATCGGGCTCGTACTCTTCCGACGACAGATGGGTGCCCCAGGGCGACAGGCTCGCGCCGCAGGTGATCCACAGGCCGTGGACCTTGGAGGTGTCGACGTTGTGGTATTTCACCAGGCTCAGCTTGCCGGTGCTCTGGTCCTGATCCAGCGTCAGCACGGCGATGGGCGAGGGCAGCTTGCCGTACATATCGGTCTTGCCGTCCTGGGCCCAGGTGGTGTATTCGAACTGCACCACGGCAAACACGGGCTTGCCCTTGACGCCGTCTACCTTGGCATCAGGAACGGTCAGCAACGATGTGCCGTCAGGCGAATCGGAGAAGAAGTGGCGCTCTTTGCCTGCGACCGTCTTGTCGATGATCTTGTTGTTGTAGATGTCGTAGTAACCACCGGCCAGCACCTGGTCGCCCTTGCCGTTGGAGACCATGTCGCCGGTCACGAAGAAGGGCTGATAGCCCAGGTCGTAGACCTGCTCGCTCTTGTCATCGAAAGCGACCTTGAGCTGCGAGGCCGCATACATGGTCGCCATCTTGTCAGGGGTGCTCAGCGTAGGCGCGGCCATGCTGGTGAAGCTGGCGGAAACATAGTTCTTGGTGACAGGAGGCGTTGTGTTGTCACTGTCACCACCACCACATGCGGCCAGCAGGCTGGATGCGGACACGACCGAACCCAGTGGGAGCAGAGGAGCGCCGGAAAAGAGTTGCAGGGCCTTACGACGGCTGAGCAGATTTTGTGCCATGAGAGTTTCGCAGTGTGGGGTGAAGCGCAGACCTGGGGCCGCGCTGAATTGGATGAATGCCAGGGCATGAGATGCATGCCTTGGTCAGTCCTGCGAATCCTAGGAAACGAATATGACAGTGCCATGGCGGCTTGATGACGCCGGGATGAATGATCTGCTGGCGCGGGCCTGTGTTCAGCCCATAAAAAAGCCCCGACCTGAGGGCGGGGCTGGGGCTGGGTGTAGTGCTAGAGCTTACGAATCCGATGACGGCGGCGCTGTGCCCGACGAGGACTCGATCAGAGCCTGGTCGTCCTCGGGCGGACTGAAGCTGTCACGGAAGGTAAACACAATCGAGGTAAAAAAGATGGCGGCCAGCATCAGTGCCGTTGCCACCATCAGGCCACCGGCAATGCTGCCGATGAGCATGGCCAGGATGCCGGTCACGATGGCCAGGGCCATGCCGGAGACAATGAACACGCCGATCCAGCAGACACCGAACACCAGATAGGCACCGATATTGCGGATGCAGCCGACAAAACTGAAGAACAGCGATTTGACGGGGCTGATTCCATGCCAGTGGATGAGCGCCGGAGCATGCCAGAAGGCCAGCGACAGCGGCAGGTAGAGAAACATGCTCAGCCACATGGCGGACTGGAACTCAGGCTCTTCGGCCAGTTCGCGGGTCATGGGCGTCTGGCCCAGGTAGACGCTGGCAAAAGTGCCGCCGTCCACAAGGCTGGAGGCTCCGATGATGAGCAAAAAGCCTGCGGCATAGAGGCCGCCCAGCATCAGCATGGAGTGCAGATGCTGGCTGCCGGAGCGGAAAGCCACCAGCAGCAGCGCCGGTGTGGGCTTGCGGCCGTGGGCGGCTTCGGATGCCGCGACCATCATGGTCAGCGAGATGCAGGGCAGCAGTGCCAGTGCAATGACGGGGCCGATCAGCGGCAGGGCCGAGATCAGAGACATGCTGGCCATACCCAGAAAGAAAAGGGCTGCCAGGGCCAGGGGCTGGCTTTTGAAGGTGCGCAGGCCCTGCAGCACCCATTGCAGACCGGTGCCGGGTGGAACGATTTGAAGTTTCATGGAAGAGGCTGAAATACTTTTGCGAGAGCGTGCAAAAGTCGCTTCTTGCACTGTACCCGAGACGGCTGGGCGGGGCCATCAAAAGCCCCGGCGCAATCAGCTGCTTGGTACTCAGTCCAGCGTCAGCGGATGTGCGATGCGCTGGCTCAGCACACGCTCGAAGTGGGTGGGGTCGTGGGGCTGCAGCAGTGCGGCTTCACGCGGCAGATGGAAGTCCCAGAGACGGGAGATCCAGAAACGCAGGGCGCCGGCACGCAGCTGGGCGTTGAGCAACTCGCGCTCGGGCCCGGTCAGCGGACGCACGGCCTGGTAGGCCGCAAGCATGGCTTTGGCGCGCTCGGCATCATGTGCACCTGTTGCGTGATCGATACACCAATCGTTGAGGCAGACCGCCAGATCGAAGAGCCAGGTGTCCACGCCCGCGAAATAGAAGTCGAACAAGCCGGTCAACCGGTCGCCGTCGAACATCACGTTGTCGCGGAACAGGTCGGCATGGATGGGGCCGCGCGGCAGGGCCGCATAGCTGGCCGAGGCGGCGATATGGTTCTGGTAGGCCAGCTCGGCGCGCAGCATGGCGGCGGTTTCCTCGCCCAGATGGGGCAGGACCACGGGCACGGTTTCATTCCACCAGGGCAGGCCGCGCAGATTGGGCTGCTGGCGGTTGTAGTCCTGACCGGCCAGATGCATGCGCGCCAGCATCTCTCCCACGGCCGCGCAGTGCACGGCAGCCGGGGCCAGCTGGCTTTTGCCGGCCAGGCGGTTGACGATGGATGCGGGCTTGCCGCACACCTTGAGCAGAATGTCGCCGCTGCGTGTCTCGCCCTGCGGGTCCGGCACGGGAATCCCGGCTTGTGCCAGGTGCTTCATCAGGTAGAGGTAAAAAGGCAGCTGCTCGGCACTCAGGCGCTCAAACAGTGTCAGCACCCACTCTCCCTGGTCGGTAGTCAGAAAGTAGTTGGTGTTTTCAATGCCGCCTTGAATGCCGCGCAATTCCTTGAACGAGCCTAGGGGCATGCGGCGCAGCAGTTCGCGCGCATCTTTATCGGAAACTTCGGTGAAAACAGCCATGGTGAATATGCCGGTCTGGGGCGACCGACCGAACTAGCGGGGAGAAGGTGTCTATATGCAACAGGGCAGTGAAGCACTGCCCTGTCATGAATGGGGGAAAGCGCGCCGCGCTTCAGAATTTGATGAAATTCCAGACGCGGGTGCCCGTGGTGTCGCCGCTGTTGTTGTCGCGGTTGCGGGCTGCGCGGGCGCCGTCGTTGGACTGCACCTCGTACTCGGGCATGGAGCCGACCTTGGGTTGCACGGTGATGCTCTGGGTCTGACCGCCGACACGGGTTTCATCCACACGGCTGCCAGCGTCTTCCACACGGATATGTTCGATCCGCTGGTTGTGCTTGCCGGTGGGCGCTGAGTTGTCCTCTTGACCCTGGGGCGCAGGAGCGACCACGGCATTGGCCGGAGCAGGAGTGGGGGACTGGGCCAGAACGGATCCGGCAGCCAGGCTCAGGATGATGAAAAGTGGTGCAGCGCGCATGATGCATAGATTGTAGGGCGTCTTCGAATGGTCACACTAGGCGCTGTCTGTCTTTGAGGCTGGGGCCTACAGTGTCGGGCACGCGTGCACAATCCGGGGTATGAGCAATTCCAAGACCCTGGTGCTGGTGGACGGCTCCAGCTACCTCTACCGCGCCTACCATGCCATGCCCGATCTGCGGGCGATTCCAGGCGATCCGGCCAGCCCGGCCACGGGCGCTATCCGCGGCATGGTGAACATGATGCAGGCGCTGAGGAAGGATGTGCAGGCCGATTACGCCGTCTGCGTGTTCGATGCCTCGGGCCCGACCTTCCGCGACGAGATGTACACCGAGTACAAGGCCACGCGCTCGCCCATGCCCGATGATTTGCGCAGCCAGATCGAGCCCATCCACGAGGTGGTTCAGCTGCTGGGCTGGAAAGTGGTGGCCGTGCCCGGCGTGGAGGCCGACGATGTGATTGCGACCTTGGCGCAGACTGCGGCGGCCCAGGGCATCAACGTGATCGTCTCCAGCGGCGACAAGGACCTGAGCCAGCTGGTGGACGAGCATGTGACCATCATCGACACCATGAATGGCAAGAAGCGCGACGTGGCGGGAGTGACGGCCGAGTTCGGCGTGCCGCCGGCGCTGATGATCGACTACCAGGCGCTGGTGGGAGACACCGTGGACAACGTGCCAGGCGTGACCAAGGTCGGCCCCAAGACCGCTGCCAAGTGGCTGGAGGAGTTCGGCTCCCTGGACAATCTGATTGCCAACGCGGCCGGCATCAAGGGCGTTGCGGGCCAGAACCTGCGCGATGCGATTGCCAGCGGCCAGTTGGCGCTGAGTCGCCAGCTGGTGACCATGAAGACCGATTGCGATCTGTCCGCCTACATCGGCGGCCTGCCGCAGCTCGATGCCGTCACGCTGGGCGAGCCCGATAGCGCCGCACTCGCGCCGTTCTACGAGAAATACGGCTTCAAGGGCCTGGTGCGCACGCTGGGCGCTGCGGCAGCCGAAGCCAAGCCGGCCAAGCCCGGCAAGGCTGCCAAGGTCGACAGCGCCCAGGGCGGTCTGTTCGATGCCGATGACGCGGCGGCGACGGAGGTGGCTGTGGCCGCCCAGCAGCGCGATGTGCTCTACACCACGATTCTGAGCGAGGCTCAGTTCGATGAATGGCTGGCCAAGATCCAGGCCGCCGAGCTGACCGCGCTGGATACCGAGACCGATTCGCTGGACGAGATGGTGGCCCGCATCGTCGGCATCTCCTTCAGCGTGGCTGTGGGCGAGGCCGCCTATATTCCGCTGCGCCACGAGGGCATGGACGTGCCCGAGCAGTTGGACCTGGACATGGTGCTGGCTAAGCTCAAGCCCTGGCTGGAAGACGCCGGCAAGAAAAAGCTGGGCCAGCATGTCAAATACGACCAGCATGTGTTTGCCAACCACGGCATCACCGTGCGCGGCTATGCGCACGACACCATGCTGCAGTCCTATGTGCTCGAAGCCGACCGCCCGCACAATCTGACCAGCCTGGCGCTGCGCCATGTGAATCGCAGCGGCATCAGCTACGAAGACCTGTGCGGCAAGGGCAAGGGCCAGATTCCGTTTGCCCAGGTGCCAGTGGACAAGGCTGCGGCGTACAGCTGCGAGGACTCCGACCAGACGCTGGACGTGCACCACGCCTTGTGGCCGCGCATCCAGGCCCAAGCCGGGCTGCTGCACATCTACGAGCTGGAAATGCAGACCAGCGAAGCGCTGCTGCGCATCGAGCGCAATGGCGTGAGCATCGACGCGGGCGAGCTGGCGCGCCAGAGCAACGATCTGGGCGCGCGCATCCTCAAGCTCGAAGAGGAGGCTTACGAGATTGCGGGCCAGCCCTTCAATCTGTCCTCGCCCAAGCAGCTGGGCGAGATCTTCTTCGACAAGCTGGGCATGCCCGTCGTGAAGAAGACCGCCACCGGCGCGCGCAGCACGGACGAGGAAGTGCTGGAAAAGCTGGCCGAGGACTATCCGCTGCCCGCCAAGCTGCTCGAACACCGCTCGCTGTCCAAGCTCAAGGGAACCTACACCGACAAGCTGGCGCAGATGGCCTTGCCCAGCGACGGCCGCGTGCACACCCACTACGCCCAGGCCGTGGCGGTGACGGGGCGTCTGTCCAGCAACGACCCCAATCTGCAGAACATTCCCGTGCGCACGCCCGAAGGCCGCCGCGTGCGCGAAGCCTTTGTGGCCCCCGAGGGCAAGCTGATTGCCAGCGCCGACTATTCGCAGATCGAGCTGCGCATCATGGCCCATCTGTCCGGCGACGAGGCCCTGCTGAGCGCCTTCAAGAACGGCCTGGACGTGCACCGCGCCACGGCCGCCGAAGTCTTCGGCGTGAGTGTGGACGAGGTCAGCAGCGAGCAGCGCCGCTATGCCAAGGTCATCAACTTCGGCCTGATCTACGGCATGAGCAGCTTCGGCCTGGCCAAGAACCTGGGCATTGAAACCAAGGCGGCGGCGGCCTATATCGACAAATACTTCCAGCGTTACCCCGGCGTGAAGCGCTATATGGACCAGACCGTGGAGCTGGCCCATGCCCAGGGCTATGTGGAGACCGTGTTCGGTCGCCGCCTGGTGCTGCCCGAGATCAACGGCGGCAACGGCCCGCGCAAGAAAGCGGCCGAGCGCGCGGCCATCAACGCCCCCATGCAGGGCACGGCGGCCGATCTGATCAAGAAGGCCATGGTGGCCGTGCAGGCCAGGCTGGATGCCGAAAAGCCCGAGGTGCTGGTCATCATGCAGGTGCATGACGAACTGGTGTTCGAGCTGCCCGAGTCCGCCAGGGACTGGGTGCAGGCCGAGATCCCGGCCATCATGGCCGGCGTGGCGGACCTGTCCGTGCCGCTGCTGGCCGAGATCGGCTTTGGCAGCAGCTGGGAAAAAGCGCATTGAGTCTTTCGCCACAAAGCGCTCTGGGCTTTTTTCAAGAAAGCGCACCAGGCCTCTTGCCAAGGAGGCCGTGCGCGCTTTCGACTCCAGGATGCGCCCGGATTCTTTCGATGCGTAGCTCCTAAAAAGAGAGCTTATAGCGCATGATAAATAATAACTTCAGGTTGTTTTTGACCTGAAGTTGTTTGTGAGCATGCGCTTGCAGCTCCTGAATTGTTCTAGCTTGATCCAGGAAATATCTTGTTCAAAGGCTTTGCAATGACGCCCGCCGTGCGCATGGGGCTGTCGATTTCGGTGGCGACGGGGCTGTACGGCATCTCCTTCGGCGCGCTGTCCGTGGCCGCAGGCCTCAGCCTCTGGCAGACCATGGCGCTGAGCGCGCTGATGTTCACGGGCGGCTCGCAGTTCGCCTTCATCGGCGTGGTGGCGGGCGGCGGCAGCGGCGTGGCGGCCGTGAGTGCGGCCTCGCTGCTGGGCGTGCGCAATGCCATCTACGGCATGCAGATGAGCCGCCTGCTGGGCGTCAAAGGGCTGCTGCGCTGGCTGGCGGCGCACTGGACCATCGACGAATCTGCAGCCACGGCATCGGGGCAGCAGGAGCTGGCCGAGCAGCGGCGCGGCTTCTGGGTCGCCGGGGCAGGTGTGTTTGCGCTGTGGAATCTGTTCACCTTGCTGGGCGCGCTGATGGGCAATGCGCTGGGCGATACGCGTCGCTTTGGGCTGGATGGGGCGGCGGTGGCCGCCTTTCTGGGCTTGCTCTGGCCGCGCCTGAATGCGCGCGAGCCGGTGGCGCTGGCGCTGGCTTGCGGGCTGGTGACGGCGATTGCCATTCCTGTGGTACCGGCAGGCGTGCCCATTTTGCTGGCCGCTGCAGTGGGCGCGTTCTGGGGCTGGGTCAGGCCATCGGAGGCAAAGCAATGACGCTGTCTTTATGGCAATGGATCTTGCTGGCCTGTGCGCTGGCTTTTGTGACCAAGCTGCTGGGCTACAGCCTGCCCGAGCGCTGGATGCGCAGCCCGCGCATGGCCCAGATCGCGGCCTGTCTGACGGTGGCGCTGCTGGCCTCACTGACGGTGATGAACACCCTGGCCAGCGGCACGCGAATCGATCTCGATGCGCGCCTGGGGGCCTTGCTGGTGGCGGCGCTGGCCCTGTGGCTGCGGGCACCATTCTTGCTCGTGGTGATTCTGGGCGCGGCCGCAGCGGCGCTGCTGCGTTGGCTGGTCTGAGAACGTCGACATGCTCCGGGTGCCTGCAACGCACTGGCCTTAGACTGCATGGCCAGCCGGGCTTGCTGCGCGAGCCGGGCTGGCTGGAGATCGTCAACACGTTCTGAAATTCCATCATCCCAAGGAGGATCCATGAAGTACGAAGACATCGCTCAGGATATGCAGGGGCTGCTCGGTGGTCGCGCCGATGCCCAGCCCAGCCGCCGCACAGCCTTGCGTGCGGCCCTGGGGGCCGGCCTGGGCGTGGGTTATGCCTGCGCTGCCGGCCCGGTCATGGCACAGACGGCCATCAAGACCCCGGTCGACGGCCTGACGGCAGGCGAGGTCAGCATCGATGTCAAAGGCTTCAAGCTGCCGGCCTACCGGGCCATGCCTGCGGGCAGGCAGAATCTGCCCGTGGTGCTGGTGATCTCCGAAATCTTCGGCGTGCACGAATACATTGCCGACACCTGCCGCCGTCTGGCTCGTGCCGGCTATCTGGCGATCGCCCCCGATCTGTTTGTGCGCCAGGGCGACCCCATGGCCTATGCCGAGATGGCCAAGCTCATGAGCGAGGTGATTGCCAAGGTGCCCGATGCCCAGGCCATGGGCGACCTGGACGCCGCCGTGCAATGGGCGGGTACCCAGGGCGGCGATGTCAAAAAGCTGGCCATCACCGGCTTTTGCTGGGGCGGGCGCATCACCTGGCTCTATGCCGCGCACGCGCCGCTCAAGGCCGGCGTGGCCTGGTACGGGCGTCTGCAGGGCAACAAGAACGATCTGCAGCCCAGCTATCCGCTGGATCTGGTGGGGCAGCTCAAGGCGCCGGTGCTGGGCCTGTACGGCGGCAAGGACACGGGCATTCCGCTGGAGTCGGTCGACGCCATGAAGGCTGCGCTCAAGACCGGCTCTGCGGCGGCCAGGGCCTCGGAGTTCGTGATCTTCCCCGAGGCGCCCCATGCCTTCCATGCCGACTATCGCCCCAGCTACCGCGAGCAGGCCGCGCAGGACGGCTGGGTCCGCATGCTGACCTGGTTCAACCAGCATGGCGTGGCCTGATGCTTCATGCGCCGAAATTTTTGGCCCCGGGGGGCTTGACAGCTTTGCTAAGGTGAAAGAAGTCCCGGCATGCCATGCATGTCATGCGCATCCGGGGCTGACGTTATGGGGATAGTCGCAAGCGGGCCGCGTTGGGCGGCGCATTCTGCGAAAATCCCCAAGATTCGCCTGTAAAAGGTTGCGGTTAAGCCATATAAAGCTATGACATTGGTAGCAATTATTCTGGCCACCCTGGCTGCTGGTATCGGCAGTGTCTGGGTGGCCGCGTTGTTGATGAGTCTGGGAGGGGGACGCACGCCAGGGCTGATGCCCCAGCGTCTGCTGAGCCTGGCTGCGGGAGCCTTGCTCGCTACGGCTTTCATGCATTTGCTGCCCGAGGCGTTCGAGAGCCACGGCAAGTCCCATGATCTGTTCGTGGTGCTGCTGATCGGGCTGGTGTTTTTCTTTCTGTTGTCCAAGGCCGAACTCTGGCACCACGGCCATGAGCATTCGCATGGCGATGCCCACCAGCCTGTTGCCGTGCACCACGCTCACAGTCATGGCCACGATCACCAGCATGGTCACGAACGCCATGACCATGGCGAGCACGCGCATGGTCACAGCCATGTCAAGGGCGGCTGGGCCATTTTGACGGGCGACAGCGTGCATTGCTTTGGCGATGGCGTGCTGATTGCATCGGCTTTCGTGGCCGACATCCGTCTGGGCCTGATCGCCGCCCTGTCGGTGCTGGCGCACGAGGTGCCTCACCACATGGGCGATATCGTGGTGCTGCGCCAGTCCAGCAGCAATCGCCGCGTGGCGCTGATCAAGGTGTCCATGGCGGGAGCCGTGACCACGCTGGGCGGGGTGGCCGGCTATTTCCTGATCGGACAGCTGCACGAGCTGCTGCCGTATTTCCTGGTCGTTGCGTCGAGCAGCTTTATCTATGTGGCCCTGGCCGACCTGATTCCCCAGCTGCAAAAGCGCCTGAGCGCCAAGGAAACCGCAGCCCAGGTCTTCTGGCTGCTGCTGGGCATTGTCATCGTGACGGTGATGAGCGGCGCGGCGCACAACCATGGGCACGAGCACGACCACGATCATGGCGCCGAGGTCGGGCAACCGCATGAGCCCGCATCCCCGGCTGCCGGCGAAGCGGCGCACAAGCATGAGCATTGATTGCGGCTGCAGTCGATAAAAAACCGGCTTTCGGCCGGTTTTTTATCGTTCAGGACATCTCTCTGAGCTCGGTCTTGACCGCTGCCAGCTGGCGGCGCGAGACCGGCAGCAGCTCGGGCACGCCCTGCAGGCGCAGGCCCCAGCCTTCGCCTTCCTGCGGGTCGTCATATTTTTCAAGGCCGCGCAAGGCCGCACGCAGCACCAGGGCGTTGCGGTGTATGCGCAGCAGATGCTCGCCATGGCGGCTTTCGAGATCGGCCAGCGCTCCGTCGAGGACGTAGTTGCGCTGCACGGTGCGCACGGTGATGTATTTCTGCTCGGCCTTGAGAAAGCGCACCTCGGACAGCGGCAGCCGCAGCGTGCTGCCGCGCTCCTGGATCAGCAGCACGGGACCGTTGTCGACGACGCTGCGCGTGCTCAGTGCGCGCTCGGCCTTTTGCAGCGATTGCTGCAGGCGCTCCAGGCGTACGGGCTTGGTCAGATAGTCCACGGCATCGAGCTCGAAGGCCTGTACCGCATGGCTGGCATGCGCCGTCACGAACACGATGGCGGGCGGGTCGGCCAGCTCCGCCAGTGCCGCTGCCAGCTGCAGCCCGTTGCGGCCCGGCATGTGGATGTCCAGCAGCACCAGCTGTACGGGGGTGGGCCGTGCGGCCTGCAGTATCTGCAGGGCCTGGTCGGCATCGGCGGCTTCCTGGATATGGTGCGGGCCATGTGCGCAGTCGCCGAGCAAAGTGCGTAGTCTGGCGCGGGCCAGAGCTTCGTCATCAACGATCAGAATGTGCATGGCGGGATTGTCCCGGTTTTGACTCGCTCTGCAGCAAAGGCACGCTCAGGCGCACCACATACAGCCCGTCGCGCACCTTGGCGCTGAAGCTGCCTTGCAGATCGTGCAGCAACGACAGCCTGGCCTTGACATTGTCCAGGGCCATGCCATGGCCGGTGCTTTGATGCTCGGCGCTGGCCGGCGGCAAGGTGTTGATGATCTGGATCAGCGCCTCGTTGCCGCGCCTTTCCGTGCGCACCTGCAGCTTGCCGCCGCGTGCATTGGGCTCCACGCCGTGGCGGATGGCGTTCTCCACCAGCGGCTGCAGCAGCAGGGGCGGCAGCAGCGCGCCATGCACGCTTTCGTCGAGCTGCCACTGCATCTGCAGGCGCTCGCCAAAGCGTACCTGCTCTATGGACAGATAGCGCTGGGCCAGCTCTATCTCCTGGGCCAGCGTGGTGGTCAGATGCGGCTCGGCCAGCGCATAGCGAAACAGATCGCTGAGGTCTTCGAGCAAGGCCTCGGCCTTGGCCGGCTCGGCGCGCACCAGCGCAATCGCGCTGTTGAGGGTGTTGAACAGAAAGTGCGGCCTGATGCGTGACTGCAGCTCGGTGAGGCGAGCCTGGGTCTGCGCCGGCGTGTTGCCGCGTGCGCGCAGCACCAGCGCCGTCACCAGCAGCGCGGCCAGCAGGCCTCCCGTGACAGCACTGGCCAGCCAGGGGGCTTTGGGTATGCCGATGAAAAACAGCATGCCGCAGGCATAAAGACCCGCAAGGGCGCCCAGCAGCACGCCGGCCAGATACTGGCCGCGCGTGCCCAGGCGCTGCAACTGGTGCTTGAGGCTGCAGGCCGCTATCAGCCAGACCAGGGTGCCGGGCAGGCAGGCCCCGGTGAGCAGGGCGGTGCTGGAAAACCACTCCCACAGCGACTGCGCACCATAGAGGGCGGCCGTGCCCACCACCACCTGTACAAACAGCACGGCGCGCAGCACCACGCCGGCATTGCAGGCGTCGAACACCAGGACCTTGCGGGCCGGGTTGGGGGCGGCAGCGATGAGCGGAGAAATGGGCACGGGCGGTCTGGTCGGGTCTGGTGCAGGGCGGTGACTTGGATGCAAGAGCCGGGCGGGCCAGCATGCGCAAAGAGCATATCCATCGACATGCCCGATCCGAATTTGCGCAAGTCCCGTGATTATTGGCCCGCAGCTGCGCCGCAACTGCAATTCCTGCGGCATCTGTCGGCTGGATGCATCAGCGTTTGTGCTGACTCAAACCGAGGCCGCAGCCCGGCCTGCGGCCTGAAAGCGTCTGAGCGACCAGACCACGCCCGCGAGAATCAGCAGCATGGGCGCCAGCTCGGCGAGCTGGGGCAGGCGCTGTTCATAGAGGAAGTGGTAGGCCAGGGCGAACAGGGTCTCGAACACCAGCAACTGGCCCACGAAGGTGATGGGCAGGCGCTGGCTGGCGGCATTCCACATCCAGTTGCCCAGCCAGGACGAGAGGATGGCCACGGCCAGATTCAACAGCCAGAACAGCTGCCAGCGCTGGGCCGAAATGTCGGGATTGCCGGCACCGCTGGCCTCTGGTGATATCAGCCACAGCAGCGCCCAGAGCAAGGCGCTGATCAGCCCGACGACCAGACCCCAGAGCGTGGACCATTCCGTGCCGTTGAAGCGGCTTTGCGCCAGATAGCGGGTGTTGTCCAGCGCGTAGCGGCTCCAGCAGAGCATGGCCAGCACGGCCATCAGCACGCCCAGCAGATAGCGCCCCTGGCTGCCTTCGGACCCTGTGGTCAGCGCATGGGCGTTGACGAGCACGATGCCGGCCAGAATCAGCGCCATCGGCGCCAGCATGCGGCGCAGCGGAAGCGCGCCATGGGTGTTGCGGCCCAGCAGCGGCACGGTGACGGGCACCAGGCCCACGATCAGCGAGGTCACGGCCATTCCTATCCATTGCACGGCGGTGGCGACCAGGGCAAAGTACACCACATTGCCCGTCAGGGCCAGCCAGACCAGGTGCCGGATATCGGCCGCTTGCAGCCTGGGCAGCAGCCTGGTGGCCCGAGGCAGGAAAACGCACAAGGCCACCACGCCATAGAGCACGAAGCGGCCGAAGGTGATCTGCAGCGGCGAGAACTCCGGCAGCATGGCCGGCACGAGAAAAATCGCGCCCCAGAGCGCACAGGCGGCCAGGGCAAAACCGAGGCCGGAAATCAGGGAAGAGCGGGAATTCATGCCGGGCGGCGCGTCAGCCGGGCGGGCCGCGGCCTGTGAGGAAGGTGAGCGAAGAGGCCGAGATTGTCCGCGCAAGCCAGAAACCGGGTGGCTGCTGCCGGATTTTCCTGATTTGCATGGAAAGGCCGTTCAGGCCTTTCCCATAAAGCGTGGAAAGCTATTTATTAATGAGCGATTGGTGCGTGAGTGCCGCTTTGTCGCAGTGACCGGCAATGGCTCTGGGGCGCTCTGGCACCGGTGTCGGGTCAGGCCGATAAAATCCCTGTTTCTGCTTTGCACAGCCGTCACGCCAAACTTCTGCATTGGGCGGCCTGTGGTTTTACGGGATTGTTGCCCTCACATGTCTACATCTGCTCCTTCGCACAACCAGCTCGATTCCAAGGCCGAAGCCTGGTCTGCCCTGTTCTCCGAACCCATGAGCGACCTGGTCAAGCGCTACACCTCCAGCGTGTTCTTTGACAAGCGCATGTGGCAGGCCGACATCCAGGGCTCTTTGGCGCATGCCGAAATGCTGTCGGCCCAGAAGATCATTGCGGCCGAAGATTTCGCCTCCATCCAGAAGGGCATGGCGCAGATCACGGCCGAGATCGAGGCCGGCACTTTCGAGTGGAAGCTGGACCTGGAAGACGTGCACCTGAACATCGAGGCGCGCCTGACCCAGCTGGTCGGCGATGCCGGCAAGCGTCTGCACACCGGCCGCAGCCGCAACGACCAGGTGGCTACCGACGTGCGCCTGTGGCTGCGCAGCGAGATCGACATGATCGAAGGCCTGCTCAAGGAGCTGCAACGCTCGCTGGTCGACGTGGCTGCCAAGAACGTGGACGTGATCCTGCCCGGCTTCACCCATCTGCAAGTGGCCCAGCCCGTGAGCTTCGGCCACCACATGCTGGCCTATGTGGAAATGTTCAAGCGCGATGCCGAGCGCATGCTGGACGTGCGCAAGCGCGTCAATGTGCTGCCCCTGGGCTCTGCCGCTCTGGCCGGCACCACCTACCCGCTGGACCGCGAGCGCGTGGCCAAGACCCTGGGCATGGAAGGCGTGAGCCAGAACTCGCTGGACGGCGTGTCCGACCGTGACTTCGCCATCGAGTTCACCGCTGCGGCCTCGCTGTGCATGGTGCACGTGAGCCGTCTGTCGGAAGAGCTGATCATCTGGATGAGCCAGAACTTCGGCTTCATCAAGATCGCCGACCGCTTCACCACCGGCTCGTCCATCATGCCCCAGAAGAAGAACCCCGACGTGCCCGAGCTGGCACGCGGCAAGACCGGCCGCGTGGTCGGTCATCTGATGGGCCTGATCACGCTGATGAAGGGCCAGCCCCTGGCCTACAACAAGGACAACCAGGAAGACAAGGAGCCGCTGTTCGACACCGTCGATACGCTCAAGGACACGCTGCGCATCTTCGCCGAGATGATCGGCGGCCAGCTCAACCCCGCCAGCGGCGTCAAGGAAGGCGGCATCACCGTGAATGCCGAGAACATGCGCGCGGCTGCCCTGAAGGGCTATGCCACGGCCACCGACCTGGCCGACTATCTGGTCAAGAAGGGTCTGCCTTTCCGTGACGCCCACGAAACCGTGGCTCACGCCGTGAAGCTGGCCACCATGAAGGGCGTGGACCTGACCGAGCTGCCGCTGGCCGAGCTGCAGGCCTTCAACCCCAACATCGAGGCCGATGTGTTCGAGGCCCTGAGCCTGGAAGGTTCGCTCAATGCCCGCAACACGCTGGGCGGTACGGCTCCGGCGCAGGTGCGTGCGCAGCTGGCCAAGCACCACGCTCGTCTGGTCTGATGGACTCAAGCACTGTGGCGTAACGTTCACGCCTTGAAAGCGCCCTTTGCCGGGCGCTTTTGTTTTGGTTAGTCTGGAAAAAGCATAAGGAGAAAACACATGACGCAAACTCGTCGTCAATGGCTCAAAGCCGGAGTGGGAGCGGCTGCCGCGTCTGCCCTGGGCTCGGTGGCCTGGGCCTCGTCGGGCCAGCCCATCCGCATTCTGGTGGGCTTTCCGCCCGGCGGCGGCTCGGATGCGATTGCGCGCCTGCTGGCCGACAAGCTCAAGGACGAGCTGGGCGGCGTGACGGTGCTGGTGGAGAACCGCCCCGGCGCTGGCGGCCAGATTGCGGCGCAACTGCTCAAGGCCTCGCCTGCGGACGGCCATACGCTGTTTCTCACGCATGACCACACCATCTCCATCCTGCCCAAGGTCGTGAAAAAGCCGGGCTTCGATCCGCAGCAGGACTTCATTCCCGTGGCCGGGGTCGCCACTTTTGTGAATGCACTGGCTGTCTCCAGCAACACGCCGGTGAGGAATCTGGCCGAGTACGCGGCCTGGGCCAGGGGCAGTGCCAAGAACGGCACCATCGGCATTCCGGCTCCGGCATCGACGCCCGAATTTCTGGTCAAGATCCTGGCCGAGCACTACAAGCTCGATCTGGTGGCCGCACCGTATCGCGGCAGCGCTCCCTTGCTGGCCGATATGCTGGGCAATCAGATTCCTGCCGGCATTGCCTCGGTGCCCGACTTCATGGAGAACCAGAAGGCCGGCAAGCTGCGCGTGATCGGCGTGCTGGGCGCCAAGCGTCAGGCTTCCATGCCCGAAGTGCCGACCTTGCTGGAGCAGGGCATCAAGGGCTTCGAGGACATGCCTTACTACGGCATTTTTGCGCCCAAGGGCGTGCCCCAGGCCTTTGTCGAGCGCTTTTCTGCAGCCGTTGGCAACGTGCTCAAGCAGCGTGACGTTTACGCGCAGCTGACGGCACTGGGGCTTACAGTTGGATACATGAATCCCCGCCAATTGGGGGAGCGTGAGGCCGCCTATTCCAGGGTTTGGGCCGGTATCATTCAGCGCAGCGGTTTCCAGCCGCAGTAGTTTCGCGCGTGCGGCACCTGCTCAAGGCCCTGCTTCACTTGTGAGGCAGGGCTTTTTGCATTCTGCCGTCCTGCACTGCTGCGTCGCTGATTCCAGACTTCAGACTCAAACAGCCAGGGCCGGCAGCAGCCTGCCCGAAAAGAAAGTGACTGTATGACTGTGCCTTATGCAGAGGGAAGGAAGAGGGAGCAGATCGCGCCGCACTGGCGCGGGCTGCTCAAGGCAGGCCTGTTATGGGGCCTGGCGGCCACGGCGGCCCATGCCGTGGGGGTGCGCCAGTTCAGCCCGCAGGGCGATGTGAGCAAGGTGGGCCAGGTAGTGGTGCAGTTCGATGGGGCAGCCGTGCGCTTTGGCGACCCCAAGGCCGCCGCGCCGGTCAACCTGCAGTGCAGCGATGCCCAGGCCGCCAAGGGAACGGGGCGCTGGAACAGCGAAAAGGAATGGGTCTTCGACTTTGCCCAGAACCTGCCCGCAGGCGTGCGTTGCACGGCCCAGCTCAACCCGCAGTTCAAGAGCGTCACGGGTACAGCTCTGACGGGGGCAGCCAGCTATCAGTTTCAGACCGGCGGCCCGCAGGTCGCCAGCATCGCGCCCGATACCTATGAAGAGGTGGACGAGCAGCAGTATTTCGCACTGCACCTGACGGGCGCGGCATCCGTCGACAGCCTCAAGCAGCGCGTCTGGTGTACCTCCGAAGGTGTGGGCGAACGCATTCCCGTGCAGCTGATCGAGGGCAAGGACCGCGAGGCCGTGCTCAAGCAGCGCCACTGGGACAAGGATGCTGCAAAGAACCCGCAGAACTTCGCAGTGCTGGCCTGTAACCGCCGCCTGACTTCGGGCAGCAAGATGACCCTGGTCTATGGCAAGGGCGTGGCCATGGCCAACGGCCTGGCCAGCAAGGACGAGCAGCGCTACGAGTACCAGGTGCGCCAGCCGTTCAGCGCCGACTTCAGCTGCGAGCGCGAGAACGCCAACGCCGCCTGCCTGCCGATCCGGCCCATGCGCCTGTCCTTCAGCGCGCCGGTGCCGCGCAAGCTGATCGAAGGCATACGCCTCAAGAGCGGTGCCTCGGCCGTGGCTCCCATCATCGAGCAGAACGGCGACAAGCTGGCCGAGGATTCGCTGGTGGACAGCGTGAGCTTCCCCGCCACCATGCAGCCCAACACCAAGTATGTGGTGGAGCTGCCGCCGCAGTTCAAGGATGCTGCGGGTCGCACGCTGAGCAATGCCAATATGTTCCCGTTGGCCACGGCCACGGGCAATATGCCGCCGCTGGTGAAGTTTGCCGCCGCGCCCTTCGGCATTGTCGAGCGCTTTGCCGAAGGTCCCAAGGGCCCGGCGCTGCTGCCCGTGACGCTGCGCAATGTGGAGCCGCAGCTTCTGGGCAAGTCGCTGGATGCCAGCGTGGTGCGCACCAAGAAGGGCGGCTCGGACGCCGACATCATCGCCTGGCTCAAGAAGGTCGAGCGCTATGACAGCTACAGCGTGGAGCGCAAGCGCGCTGCGCGTGATGTAAAGGTCTTGCCTCCTGTCATCAACGACGACAACAAGCACTGGGTGCAGACCCGCATGCTGTCGCTGCTGGACGGCCAGAGCCAGACCCAGACGCTGGAGCTGCCCAAGGCGGCCAAGAGCGACCCGCGCCCCTTCGAGGTCGTCGGCATTCCGCTGAACCCGGGCTTCCAGGTGGTGGAGATCGCCTCGCCCATGCTGGGCCAGTCTCTGCTCGACGAAGGCTATGGCGCGGGCCGCACCATGTATGTGCGTACCTCGGTGCTGGTGACCAATCTGGCCGTGCACTTCAAGCTGGGTCGTGAAAACTCGGTAGCCTGGGTGACGACGCTGGACAAGGGCACCGTGGTGCCGGGCGCCACGGTGCAGGTCTCGGACTGCAACGGCCAAGCGATTGCTTCGGCCGTCAGTGATGCCCAGGGTCTGGTGACCTTTAACGGCCTCAATCCCAATCCGCCTTCTTGCAGCAATGAAGACGGCTACTACCGCAGCAACTCCTATTTTGTGAGTGCGCGTGCCAAGACCGAGGCTGGCGAGGAGCTGGCCTTTGTCTGGAGCAACTGGAACAAGGGCATAGAGTCCTGGCGCTTCAATGTGCCGACCAGCTCCAGCAGCAAGCGCGACGAAGTGGCGCATACGGTGTTTGACCGCATGCTGTTCCGTGCCGGCGAAACCGTGTCCATGAAGCACTTTCTGCGTGCCCTGACGGGCCCCGGCAAGAACTCCACGGGCTTTGAACAGACCCAGGACAAGCCTGACCGCCTGACCATCACCCATCTGGGCAGTGGCCAGCGCTTTACCCAGGCCCTGAACTGGAATGGCAATGGCAGCGCGAGCAGCGAGTTCCCCATCTCCAAGGCCGCCAAGCTGGGCGAATATGCGGTGGAGCTGGGCTATGCCAACGACAGCGGCCGCCGCTCCAGCTTCAGCACCGGCATCTTCCGTGTCGAGGAGTTCCGCCTTCCCGTGATGGAGGGACGTGTGGGCCCGGCCGGCAAGGAGCAGCTCTACGCTGTCAGCAGCGTGCCTGCCGAAGTGCAGATCAACTATGTCTCGGGTGGTGCCGCCGCCAATCTGCCGGTCAAGGTGTCGGCTCTGCTGCGCTCCAAATCGCTGGATTTCGCGGGCTGGGATGGCTTCAGCTTCAACCCGCCGCGCAGCGCCCAGGACGTGGGCAGCAGCGACGACGAGGAAAGCACGGCGGCTGACGACACCAAGGTCGTGGCCGACAAGCTGTCCGTGACGCTGGACAAGAACGGTCTGGGCAAGGTCGCTATCGACAAGCTGCCCAAGTCCGGTGAGCCGCGCGAGCTGCTGATGGAGGCGACCTACGCCGACCCGAATGGCGAGGTGCAGACCCTGCGCAGCACGCGCACCATCTGGCCGGCTGCCGTGGTGGCCGGCGTGCGCTCCGAGAACTGGATCTCGGTGGATCGCAAGCTGCGCTTTCAGGCGCTGACGCTGGATACGGCAGGCAAGGCCCAGGCAGGCGTGCCCGTCAAGGTCGAGGCCGTGGCGCGCATCACCACCTCCAGCCGCAAGCGGCTAGTGGGCGGCTTCTACAGCTACGACAACCAGACCACGCTCAAGAATCTGGGCACCGTGTGCTCGGGCACCAGCGACAGCCATGGCCTGGTTCAATGCGAGGCCCAGCTGTCTCAGCCCGGCGAGGTGGAGCTGATCGTCAAGGCCGCCGACAAGGAAGGCCGCAGCAGCCAGGCCGCGACCTCGGTGTGGGTCACTGGCCAGGGCGAACTCTGGTTCGGTGGTGAAGACCATGACCGCATGGATGTGCTGTCCGAGCGCAAGAGCTATGAGCCCGGCGAGACAGCGCGCTTTCAGGTACGCATGCCCTTCCGCCGCGCCACGGCGCTGGTGGCCGTGGAGCGCGAAGGCATCGTCAGCACCCAGGTGGTGGAGCTGGCGGGTGACAACCCCACGGTGGAGGTCAAGATCGAAGATAACTGGGGCCCCAATGCCTATGTCAGCGTGCTGGCGCTGCGCGGCCGCCTGATGGAGGTGCCCTGGTACAGCTTCTTCACCTGGGGCTTCAAGTCGCCCATGGAGTGGTGGCGTGCCTTCTGGAATGACGGCAAGGAATTCATCGCGCCAACTTCCATGGTGGACCTCTCCAAGCCTGCCTTCCGTTTCGGCATGTCCGAAATTCGCGTGGGTTTGAAGAGCAATACCCTGGACGTCAAGGTCTCCTCGGACAAGTCCAGCTACAAGGTGCGCGGCACAGCCAAGGTCACCATCAAGGCGACGCTGCCCGATGGCAAGCCTGCTGCGGGTGCCCATGTGGCGCTGGCGGCCGTGGACCAGGCCTTGCTGGAGCTGATGCCCAACAGCAGCTGGAATCTGCTCGATGCCATGCTGACACGCCGCGAATGGGGTGTGCAGACGGCAACGGCCCAGATGGAGGTGATCGGCCGACGCCATTACGGCAAGAAGGCCGTGCCTGCGGGCGGTGGCGGTGGCCGCAGCCCCACGCGCGAACTGCTCGACACCCTGCTGCTGTGGAAGCCCGATGTGGTGCTGGACGGCAACGGCATGGCGCTGATCGAGGTGCCGCTCAACGACGCCCTGACCACCTTCCAGGTGGTGGCCGTGGCCGATGCGGGCGTGAGCCTGTTCGGCACCGGCCAGGCGGCGATCCGTACCACGCAGGATCTGCAGATCATCAGCGGCCTGCCGCCTCTAGTGCGCGAGGACGATCAGTTCCGCGCCCAGGTCACGTTGCGCAACACCTCGGCCAAGGCCATGAAGGTGGAGGTCACGCCGCGTGCCACCATGCTGGAGCTCAAGGCCCAGAAGGTGGAGATTCCCGCTGGTGAGGCGCGTGAAGTGGCCTGGGATGTGAAGGCTCCGGCCCAGCTCTCGGGCACGCGTGTCGAGGCGCTGATCTGGGAGATTTCCGCGCGCGACACCGCTGGCGGCGCCGATGCGGCGCAGGATGCGCTCAAGATCAGCCAGCGCATCGTGCCCGCTGTCCCGCTGTCGGTGCAGCAGGCCACGCTGGTGCAGGTCAACGGCAGCTACAGCGTGCCCGTGAATCCGCCCGCCGACGCGCTGCCCGGCCGTGGCGGTCTGCAGATGTCGCTGGTGCCCAAGCTGACCGAAGGTCTGCCCGGCGTGCGCGACTGGTGGGCCCGCTATCCCTACACCTGCCTGGAGCAGACCACCAGCAAGGCCGTCGGCATGAACAACGCCGAGCTGTGGGGCAGCATCATGGCCCAGCTGCCCAACTATCTGGACGGTGACGGCCTGGCCAACTACTTCCCGCCCCAGGACGGATCGCTCAGCCGAGGCAGCGACACGCTGACCGCGCATCTGCTTAACCTGTCGGCCCTGGCACAAGGCGTTGACAAGCGCTTCGTGATTCCTGCCTCCGATCGTGCGCGCATGGAGGACGGCCTGATCGCGTTTGTGGAAGGCCGCATCCAGCGCAACTTCTGGAGCCCGCGCAAGGATCTGGAAATGCGCAAGCTGGCGGCGATTGCCGCGCTGGCACTGTCGGGCAAGGCCACGCCGCGCATGCTCGACAGCATCAACGCCACGCCCAACCAGTGGCCCACGCACACGGTCATCGACTGGGTGCAGCTGCTGCAGCGCATGAGCGATGCGCCGCAGCGCGACGAGCGCCTGGCCCAGGCCATGCAGATTCTGCGTGCCCGCCTGACCTACAACGGCACGCGTGCCGGCTTCTCGACCGATCAGGACGATGGCTGGTGGTGGCTGATGCAGGGCCCGGACGTGAATCTGGCGCGCCTGATTCTGGCGACCATCAACGATGCGGCATGGGCCGAAGACATGCCGCGTCTGGTCAGCGGCTTTATCGCACGCCAGCAGGGCGGTGCCTGGCACACGACCACGGCCAACCTCTGGGGAGCGCTGGCGTTGCGCCGCTTCTCGCAGAAGTTCGAGTCCGAGCCCGTGGCCGGCAGCACCGTGGCCAGCATGAACGGCAACGAGGCCAAGGTGAACTGGGCTGATGTCAGGCGTGCCACGGCCGAGGATGCGCAGGGCACGGCCCATGCCAGCAGCCTGTTTGGTGATCCCGTGCGCGCCGGCGGTCTGATGAATAACACCATGTTCATGCCCTGGGCCAAGGCCGGCAAGGGCCAGCTCAGCGTCACGCAGCAAGGCACGGGCAAGCCCTGGCTGACCGTGCAGTCCGTGGCGGCCGTGGCCCTCAAGGCTCCGTTCAGCGCCGGCTACACCATCAAGAAGACCGTGACGCCGGTGGAGCAGGCGGACAAGGGCCTGTTCGGTGGCGGCCAGTACACGCGCGGCGATGTGCTGCGCGTGACGCTGGAGGTGCAGGCCAAGACCGATATGACCTGGGTGGCCATCACCGACCCCATTCCCACGGGGGCGACCATTCTGGGCGGCGGCCTGGGCCGTGATTCGGAGATCGCGTCCAAGGGCGAGAAGCAGGAGGGGGCCGGCTGGCTGGCCTATGAGGAGCGCAGCTTCGAGTCCTACCGTGCCTACTACCAGTACCTGCCCGCAGGCACGACCAAGGTCGAATACACGGTGCGCCTGAACAACGCCGGTGAATTCGCCCTGCCGCCCACACGTGCCGAAGCGCTGTATGCGCCCGAGATGTTTGGCGAAATTCCCAACGCCAAGCTCAAGGTGGTGATGCCCAAGTAAGCCCTCGGCGGTTTTCTGCCGGGCTCGGCCAAGCCCCGGTCTGCGCAAGCGGCCGGGGCTTTTTCATGCACTGATGCTATGAATACAGAAGCTGCTTGCGCCTTTGAACAGGATGATTCAAAGTCATTTCAATCTGAAATCTATGAATAGAGAGCGCAAGAAGCTCCTGTTTTTGATGACACTCAAGTTGACACGCGGCTGTCATCCAGTCTTTCTAGACTGGCGCGATGTCTTTGATCGAGCTGGAGAACGTCGCCAAATCCTGGGGTGACGCCACGGCCCTGCATGCCGTGAATCTGCGCATTGAACCAGGCTCGTTCTGCGTCCTGCTCGGCCCTTCGGGCTGCGGCAAATCCACCACCTTGCGCATGATCGCCGGGCTGGACACGCCTAGCTCGGGGTCGGTGCGCATCGATGGTCGCGACGTCACTCATCTGCCGCCCGCGCAGCGCGGCATTGCCATGGTGTTTCAGAACTATGCGCTGTTCCCGCATCTGAGCGTGGCCGACAACATCCAGTTCGGTCTGCAGGTGCGCAAGGTTGCCAAGGCCGAGCGCGAGCAGCGTCTTGAGCAAACGGCCGAGCTGCTGGGGCTGACGGCACTGCTGGAGCGTCGGCCCGGGCAACTCTCGGGCGGTCAGCAGCAACGCGTTGCGCTGGGCCGTGCGCTGGTGGCGCAGGCCAGGGTCTGTCTGATGGACGAGCCGCTGTCCAATCTCGATGCCCAGCTGCGCCAGGAAATGCGCGCCGAGCTGCGTGAGCTGCAGCAGCGTCTGGGTCTCACGGTGGTCTATGTGACCCACGATCAGGCCGAGGCCATGAGCATGGCCGATCAGGTGGTGCTGCTCAACAAGGGTCTGGTGGAACAGGCCGCCGGGCCGCGCGAGATCTATGCCCGGCCCGCAACCACATTTGCCGCGCGCTTTATCGGCACGCCCGCCATGAATATCGTTGCCCTGCAAGGCAACCGGATTGCCGGCAGCGATGTGGTCGTGGCCCCGGATCTGGTGACCGGCAGCGCCTATCCGCAGGCGCTGGGCGTGCGGCCCGAGGTGATTGCCGTGGCAGGTGATGTCGACGGCGGCAACGAGGGGCTGGGCAACGGCATTTCGGCCACCGTGCAGGGCTTTGAATATCTGGGTGCCGATCTGGTGCTGCGCTGCCAGGTTGGCAGCGAGCTGCTGACGGCGCGTGTGCCCGGCCATGCCCATGCAGATCTGCGGCCTGGACAAGGCGTGATCCTGTACTGGCCGCAGCAGGCTGCGCATTGGTTCGATGCGCAGGGCGGGCGCATTCATGTGTGCGGGCAGGCGGTGGAATCCGCCCGCTCCTTGCTGGCCGCAGCCTGAGCCGCCGGTGTTTTCCATTGTCTGCAAATCCCGAGGAGAGATTCCCATGCGTCGCCATACCTTTGTTCACGGCCTGTTCGCCGCTGTCGCCGGCCTTGGCCTGGCGGGCACTGCTCTTGCGCAGTCCCCGCTGGAAGTGCCTTTCTATTACCCGGTGGCCGTGGGCGGCCCCATCACCAAGGTGATAGACGGTTATGCGGCGGACTTCAACAAGGCGCATCCGCAATACAAGCTCACGCCCATCTATGCGGGCACCTATCAGGAAACCATCGTCAAGGCGCTGACGGCGCACAAGGCCGGCAAGGCGCCTGCGAGCTCGGTGCTGCTGTCCACCGATATGTTCACGCTGATGGACGAAGGCGCGATTGCGCCCATTGACGACTTCGTGAAGACCGATGCCGACAAGGCCTGGCTCAAGGGCTTTTACCCGGCCTTCATGGCCAACAGCCAGGCCGGCGGCAAGACCTGGGGCGTGCCCTTTCAGCGCTCCACCGTGGTGATGTACTACAACAAGGAAGCTTTCAAGGAGGCCGGCCTGAACCCCGACAAGGCGCCCCAGAACTGGAAGGAGCTCAAGGAGGCCGCCCACAAGCTGACCAGGAAAGACGCCAGCGGCAAGGTCGTGCAATACGGCATCCAGATTCCGTCCACCGGCTTTGGCTACTGGATGCTGCAGACCCTGACCACGCCCAATGATGTGCTGCTGGCCAATGAGTCCGGCACCCGCGTCATGCTCAACCACCCCAAGGTGGTGGAGGCGCTGAACTTCTGGGTCGGCCTGGTCAAGGACGGCGTGCACCCTGCAGGTGTGGTGGAGTGGGGCACGACGCCCAGGGACTTCATGGAAAAGAAGGCCGCCATCATCGTGACGACCACGGGCAATCTCACCAATATCCGCGCCAATGCCAAGTTCGACTTCGGTGTGGGCCAGATCGCCGGCAATGTCCGCAAGGGCTCGCCCACGGGCGGGGGCAATTTCTACATCTTCAAGAATGCGCCCAGGCAGCAGCAGCAGGCTGCGTTCGAGTTTGCCAAATGGGTGACGCAGCCAGAGCGTGCAGCGCAGTGGAGCATGGACAGCGGCTATGTGGCTGTCTCGCCTGCTGCCTACGAGACTCCCGCACTCAAGAAGTACGGCCAGGAATTTCCCCAGGCACTGGTGGCGCGCGATCAACTGCCCGTGTCGGTGGCCGAGTATTCCACCCATGAGAACCAGCGCGTGACCAAGGTGCTCAACGATGCGATTCAGGCGGCCCTTAACGGCACCAAGACCGCAGCCCAGGCCATGGACGACGCGCAGAAGGAATCCGAGCGCATTCTGCGTCGCTACCAGTAATGAGCAGTCCGGCGCTTGAAACCGGCAAGGGCGCCATGTCTGCGCCTTTGTCATCCAGGGCCGCCCGCCGGCTGGCGCAGGCCGCCGCGCGACAGCAGGCCGTGCATGCCTGGCTGCTGCTCATGCCGGCGCTGGTGCTGCTGCTGGGCTTTACGCACTGGCCGGCCTTGTCCACGTTGATCGACAGCCTGCATGCCACGGGGCGTGGCGGCCAGTCCGGCGAATGGGTGGGTCTGGAAAACTACGCGCTCATGGTCGACGACCCCGTGTTCTGGCAGGCCGTGCGCAACAACCTCTGGTTTGCCGCCGCCACCATTCCGCTGTCCATGGGGCTGGCCTTGCTGATGGCGCTGTGGGTCAACGAGAAACTCGCGGGGCGGGCCTTGCTGCGCATGGCGTATTTCACGCCCACGGTGCTGCCCATGATTGCCGTGGCCAATATCTGGCTGTTCTTCTACACGCCTCAGTACGGACTGCTGGAGCAGGTGCGCGGCGCACTGGGCCTGGACGCGCACAACTGGCTGGGCGATCCATCCACGGCCCTGGCCTGCATCACGCTGGTGGCCGTGTGGAAGGAGGCAGGCTTTTTCATGATCTTCTATCTGGCCGCGCTGCAGACGCTCAATCCCAGCCTCAAGGAGGCGGCGGTCATCGAAGGCGCATCGCGCTGGTATTTCCTGCGCCGCGTGCAGTGGCCGCTGCTCATGCCGACCACGCTGTTCATCCTGGTCAACGCCGTGATCAATGCCTTCCGGCTGGTGGACCATGTGTTCATTCTCACGCGCGGCGGGCCGGACAATGCCTCCACGCTGCTGCTCTATCACCTCTACGAAGTGGGCTTCAAGTTCTGGGATACCGGCTATGCAGCGGCCATCACCGTGGTGCTGGTCGTGGTGCTGGCTGCCGTGGCACTGTTCCAGTTCTTCGTGCTGGACAAAAAGGTGCACTATCAATGACAGCTGCTGCATTTCTGTCGGGGCGCAGGAGCGCACGGGCAAGCCAGGGCGTGAGCTTTTATGGCGCTTCATGGCTGGACACCCTGGCCGCCTGGACGCTGGCGCTGCTGTGGCTGCTGCCGCTGGCGTATGCGGTCTGGACGGCGTTTCATCCGTCCGATGCGTCCACGCGCCTCGATCTGTCGGCGCCCTGGACGCTGCAGAACTTCCGCCATGCCTGGGAAGCCGCGCCGTTTGCGCGCTATTTTCTCAACACCATCTTGCTGGTGGCCATGATTTTGGCGGTGCAGCTGCTGCTGTCCACGCTGGCTGCATTTGCCTTTGCACGCTTGCGCTTTCGCGGCAGCAATGTGGCGTTTGCGCTGGTGCTGATACAGCTGATGATCATGCCGGACATCCTGCTGGTGGCCAACTATCAGACCATGTCCGGGCTGGGCGCGGTCGATAGCCTGTTGGGCATAGGTCTGCCGTATTTCGCCTCGGCCTTTGCCATCTTTTTGCTGCGCCAGACCTTTATGGGCATACCCCGCGAGCTGGACGAAGCTGCGCGCGTGGAAGGTGCCAGCACGCTGCAGATTCTCTGGCGTGTCTACGTACCGCTGGCCAGGCCGGTCTACACCGCGTTTGCGCTGGTTTCGGTGAGCTTTCACTGGAATAATTTTCTCTGGCCTCTGATCATCACCAACAGCGTCCAGGCGCGTCCGCTCACCGTAGGGCTGCAGGTTTTCTCCAGCGTGGAATCGGGCGTGGAATGGTCGAGCATCTGCGCCGCCACGCTGATGACTTCAGGGCCGCTGCTGATCGCATTCCTGCTGTTCCAGCGCCAGTTCGTGCAAAGCTTCATGCGCGCGGGCATCAAGTGAGTGGGATACAGTCAAACCATTTGAGGAGTTGGCGATGCCTGGTCCCGCTGCTGCCGGTGTGCTGATTTATGCCAAGGATTTCCAGAGTCTGGCCGGCTTCTATGAGCAGGTTCTGGGCATGCAGCGGCTGCATGAGGATGCGCACGTCATCGTGCTGGAGTCCGCTGCGTTGCAGCTGGTGATTCATGCCCTGCCTGCCGAGATTGCGGCGCGGGTCAGGATCGGCACGCCACCGCAGCGCCGTGCCGATGTGGCTCTCAAGTTCTTCGTCACCGTGGCGGCGATTGACAATGCCAAAAGCGCTGCGCAGGCGCTGGGCGGACAGGTGTTTGACGAGCGTTGGCAAGGTCCTGGCTTTGCGGCCTGCAATGCCATGGACAAGGAGGGCAATGTGTTCCAGTTGCGCGAGACCTTGGTCTGATCCGCAGCTGAAAAAATAGTGGCGAGCCAGGGCTTGAGCCATTTTCAATCTGGAAAGACACGACAAGATGAATATCCTGACCTGGAACGTGCAATGGTGCTGCGGCATGGATGGACTGGTCAGTGTGGAGCGCATCGTGCGTCACGCGCTGCAAATGGGCGAGCAGGCCGGCGGACTGGATGTGCTGTGCCTGCAGGAAATCGCCGTCAACTACCCCGATCTGCAGGGCCGGCCCGGCGACCAGCCGGCCGAGCTGACGGCGCTGTTGCCGGGATGGCAGATTTGCTTTGGCGCATCGGTCGATGAGTTCACGCCCCGGGGACATCAGCGTTTTGGCAATCTGATTGCCACGCGGCTGCCGGTGCGGCTGGTTCAGCACTATCTGCTGCCCATGCCGGCAGAGGCCGATATGCGCTGCATGCAGCGCATGTGTTCTGTGGTCACGGTCGAGGACGCGGCGCTGGGGCCGGTACGCATCATGACCACCCATCTCGAATATTTTTCGACGCGTCAGCGCATGGCTCAGGCCGGGGCACTGCGTGCCCTGCAGATGCAGGCCTGTGCGCTGGCCGATGCCCCGCCGCAGCCGGCCAGTGATGGCTCGCCCTATCAAACCAAGCCGCATACACGCCATGCCGTGCTGTGCGGGGATTTCAACTTCGAGCCGCACGAGCCCGAATATGCCGTTCTGTCCGCGCCTTGGGCTGCCGGCGAGGAAGGCTGTCTGCAGGCCGGGCAGTGGCGCAATAGCTGGGATGTGCTGTATCCCGGGCAACCGCAGCCGCCGACCTTCAGACTGGTGGACAGAACCTGGGGAGCAGAGCCCGGTGCCTGTGACTTGATATGGGTCAGCGACAGCTTGTGCCAGAGAGTGCAAACTTGGCGTGTGGACAGCGCCACACAGGCGTCTGACCACCAGCCTGTGATGTTGACGCTGGGCTGAGCTTGTTGCTAGGGTCGGAGCTGGAGTCGAGAGACGAGTGGCTGCACAAGTCGCACTGTTGTGAAACCCTGAGAACGTAAACACGTTCTAAAAGAGAGGAGTCTTCATGCCTGTAGAAATTCCGTCCATGTCCATCATGCTGCACCGTAGCTGGTGGGTGCTGTTGCTGCGCGGCGCCGCCGCCATCATCTTCGGCGTGCTGACCTGGATGCAGCCCGCAGCATCCGCCGCCGCGCTGGTGCTGGTGTTTGGCGCCTATGTGTTTGTCGATGGCCTGCTAGGCATCTACACCGCCATCAAGAGCCGCCAGCAGTCGCGTCACTGGTGGGTGGTTTTGCTGTGGGGGTTGACGGGGGTGGTGGTGGGGGTGCTCACGGTCGTCAACCCTGCGATTACTGCGCTGGTTCTGACCATCTATATCGGCGTCTGGGCCTTGATGACGGGCGTACTTCAGATCGTCGCGGCGCTGCGTCTGCGCAAGGAAATTCAAGGCGAATGGGTGCTGGTGCTCGGGGGGCTGCTCTCAGTGCTGTTCGGCATCTTCGTGCTGATGCAACCCGGCGCGGGCATGATGGCCATGTTGTGGGTGCTGGCGACCTATGCCGTCATCTTCGGTGTGCTGATGGTGATACTGGCCTTCAAGATCAAGAAGTTCACGGCTTGAAGGGCAGTGATCTCGCAAAAGCGGCTCGCTGGAGCCGCTTTTTTGCTGCGGCTTGTCTGAGCGGACAGTTTGCCTGCCATCTTTGGGACAATGACTGCTGACTTCCAACAGCACACAAGGACATGGAACAAGGCATGCAGCGGTATCTCCAGCCCCCGAAAATGAAGCAGTCCTGGCGAACCGTTGGCATGACGGCCGCTTTATGGCTGGGTCTTGCCGCCAGCAGCCATGCGGTGCCCAGCTATGACGAGGTGCGCAGCGACCATCGCTCCTCGGAGACCCTGCTGCTTTCGCGCGAAGGCGAGATGCTGCAGCGCCTGCGCACCGACAGCACGGTGCGCCGCGGCTCCTGGGTGGCATTGGCCGATGTCTCGCCGGCACTGCGCACGGCCCTGGTGCTCAGCGAGGACAAGCGTTTCTACGAGCACAGCGGCGTGGACTGGGCTGCCGTCAGCGCAGCCGCCTGGGGCAACCTCTGGAACACGCGCACGCGCGGCGCAAGCACCATCACCATGCAACTCGCCGGTCTGCTGGATGGCGACTGGCGTCAGGGATCGGGCGGGCGCAGCGTGGTGCAGAAGGTGGGTCAGGCCGTGGCGGCCCAGGTTCTGGACAGGCGCTGGCGCAAGGACCAGATTCTTGAGGCCTATCTGAACCTGGTGCCGTTTCGCGGCGAGATCGTGGGTATAGCTGCGCTGTCGCAAAGCCTGTACGGCAAGGCTGCTCATGGGTTGGATGCGCGCGAGGCGGCCATTGCTGCGGCCCTGGTGCGTGCGCCCAATGCCTCTGTCGAGCGCGTGGCCCAGCGTGCCTGCGGCGTGCTGCAGGTGATGGTGCCCGATGATGTGGCGGCCAAGGATTGCTCGGCCATGCAGCTCTATACCTCCAGCGTGCTGCAGCGGCGTCAATGGCTGGCCAGCGAGGGCGTGGCCCCGCATTTCGCGCGGCGCTGGCTGGCCTTGCCCCAGAACAGGGGGCAGGAGCAGGTGCGCTCAACCTTGAGCGCACCCTTGCAGCGCTTTGCGGTGGCCAGCCTGCAGCAGCATCTGCGCGAGTTGCAGGGCCGCAATGTGGAGGATGGTGCGGCCGTGGTGCTGGACAACCGGACAGGCGAGATTCTGGCCTGGGTCGGCTCCTCAGGAACGCTGAGCCAGGCGTCCGAGGTCGATGGCGTCACCGCGCTGCGTCAGCCCGGCTCCACGCTCAAGCCTTTTCTCTATGCCCAGGCGATTGCCGAAAAGCGCATCACGGCCGCCTCGCTGATCGAGGATTCATCGGCCCATATTCCCACGCAGAACGGCCTCTACATTCCGCAGAACTACGACCGGCGCTTCAAGGGCTGGGTGTCGGCGCGCACGGCGCTGGCATCCTCGCTCAATGTGCCTGCGGTGCGCACGCTGGTCATGATCACGCCCGACGCCTTTTTCGAGCAGCTCAAGAAACTGGGCCTGCCGCTGCGCGAAAGCGGGGGCTATTACGGCTTCAGCCTGGCGCTGGGCAGCAGCGAGGTCGCGCTGCTCAATCTGACCAATGCCTATCGGGCACTGGGCAATGGCGGTCAATATCGCCCCGTGAGTTGGGCCTTGCCTCAGGCTGAAAGCCGCAAGGCCGGCGGCAAAACCGGCGACGACGCGCTGCAGGCGCTGGATGCGCGGGCCGCCTTCATCGTGGGAGACATCCTCTCCGACAATATGGCGCGGGCCCCAACGTTCGGCACGGACAGCGTGCTGGCCACCCGTTTCTGGACGGCTGTGAAAACCGGCACCAGCAAGGATATGCGCGACAACTGGGCCGTGGGCTGGTCCGAGCGCTACACCGTGGGCGTCTGGGTGGGCAATGCGGGTGGCGAGGCCATGCATTCGGTCAGCGGCACCAGCGGCGCAGCGCCCATCTGGGCCGATATCATGGGCTTTTTGCATCGCAACCTGTCCAGCCGTGCGCCCAGGGCTCCGAGCGGTGTGCTGCAGCAGCAAGTGCAGTTCGGTGCGTTGGCAAGCGGCGCCACGCCTATCGAAAGCGCACGCGAAGAATGGTTTGTGGCAGGGACCGAGCAATCACTGTTTGCCATGGATCACGTGGCTGGCAGTGCGGAGCAGAAAAACCTTGCAAGGCAAAAAGGCAGCAAGTCAGGCAGCGCTGCGGCTGCGTCCGCTGTTCGTATTTCGCGCCCGGTCAATGGCACGATTTTGGCGCTGGACCCCGATATTCCGCCTGACAGCCAGCGTGTGCAGTTGGTGGCGCGCCAGGCCGGTATGGCGGCCGAGCAGGACTGGCGTGACGGCAGCTTGCGCTGGCGGCTGGTGACCCGGCAATACGGCCCGCCTGCGGCTGCCGACAAGAATGCGCAACCCGTGATGCGGGAAGTGCAGCGCGAGCTGGGGCGCGGCAGTCAGCTGGGCTGGCTGCCCTGGCCGGGACGTCACAGGCTGGAGCTGCTCGATGCCTCTGGCAAGGTGCTGGACAGCATTGCGCTTGAGGTACGCGGTGCCGGGGCCCTCGTGGCCGGGCCGGAGCAGATCCCGAGCCTGCGCCGGCGCTGAAAGCCGGCTGCTCAACCGGCCAGACGCTCAGCTGCCAGAATCGAACTGCGTTATCAGAAACTCCAGTAGCGCCCGCAGCTTGGGCGCCACATGCTGGCGCGAAGGATAAATGGCATAGAGTGCGGTCTTCACCGTGCTCCAGTCCTCCAGGGCTGCCTGCAGCCGGCCCGTGCGCAGGTCTTCCTCGACATAGGGTCGCGGGATCAGGCTGACGCCAAAGCCCGAGCGCAATGCATCGCGCACCGCCAGGCTTGAGGACACCGAGTAGCGCGTATTGACCGCCACGCGCTCCATGCGCCCGCCTTGCTCGAATTCCCAGACATCCGCATGGCCGGAGAGGCTGAAGCGTATGTGCTCCAGGCCGTTGAGGTCGGCTGGCGTGTGCGGGCGACCGCGTTTTTCGAAATAGCCGGGAGCGGCGCACAGCACATGCGGCATGGTCGTCAGCGGGCGCGCGATCAGCGAGGAGTCCTCGAGCCGGTCGCTGCCGCGGATGGCCAGATCGAAGCCCTCGCGCACGATGTCGACGCGCCGGTCGTCCAGGTGCAGGTCCAGCTGCAGCCCGGGGTGGCGCTGCAGAAAGGCGGGGATGGCATGCGAGAGCCGAGTCAGCGTCACCGTCATGGGCGCGCTGACCTTGAGCAGGCCGCTGGGCGCGGTCTTGAAGGGGCATAGCGCCGAGTCGGCATCGGCCAGTGCATCCAGAGCCCGCGTGACATGCTCGAGATACAGGCGGCCTTCTTCCGTCAGCACCATGCGCCGCGTGGTGCGCTGGATCAGGCGTGTGCCCACATGCGCCTCCAGCTCGGCGATGTTCTTGCTGATCGCGGCCGGTGACAGGCCCAGGCTGCGGCCGGCCTCGGCAAAGCTGCCGCGCTGAGCGACGCGATGAAAGACTTGCAAGGCGGTCAGACGGTCCATGCGATTATTCACTGATGGTGAATGGTTTCTGTTGATAGAAGCCAATTATCAATCCGGGATGAATTATCTACAGTCATGCCATGACAACGCTTCACCCCACACTCGCCCTCATCGAGCAGCGCATCTCGGCCAATCGCTTCGATGCTTCCCACACCCTTGCGGATGCTGAGATAGCACGGCTGGTGCAGCTGGCCACGCGCGCTCCCACGGCCTACAACCTTCAGAACTGGCGCTTCATCGCCGTGCGCACGCCTGGGGCCAAGGCCAGGCTGCGCGCCGTAGCGCAGGACCAGGCCAAGGTGCAGGAGGCAGCCGTCTGCTTTATCGTCTGCGGCGTGCTGGCCGACCCGGAGGCGCTTGCCGAACGGCTGCAACCCTCTGTGGACGCGGGCTTCATGCCGGCCGCCATGGCGCAGGGATGGCTGCAGGCCGCGCAGCAGCAGTACGCCAGCGCGCAGGCGGTGCGCGACGAGGCCCTGCGTTCGGCCAGCTTCGGCGCCATGACGCTGATGCACGCGGCGCAGGCGCTGGGCCTGGCGTCCTGTGCGATGACCGGCTTCTACGCCGAAGGCGTGGCGGCGAGCTTCGGTCTGGCGAGCGAGGAGGTGCCGGCCATGCTCGTCACCGTGGGCCGCGCCGCGCCCGGCAACTGGCCGCAGAAGCCACGCCGGCCGCTGGACCAGGTGCTGGAGCTCGTATGAGCGCCGGCCAATCTGCGCTTGTGTTCAGGCGGACCCAGGCGCGCGATCTGCTGCTGACGGCGCTGGCACCCGCCATCTGGGGCAGCAGCTACATCGTCACCACGCAGCTGCTGCCGCAGGTGCCCGCGATGACCGTGGCCTTGCTGCGCGCGCTGCCCGCAGGCCTGTTGTTGCTGGCATTTGCACGGCGCCTGCCGCAGGGCGTGTGGTGGCTGCGGGTGTTCATTCTGGGAGCGCTCAATTTCTCGGTGTTCTGGAGCATGCTGTTCGTCTCGGCCTACCGCCTGCCGGGAGGGGCGGCCGCCACGGTCGGGGCCGTGCAGCCGCTGGTGGTGGTGTTTCTTGCGGCCTGGGTGCTGGGCAGCGCGCTGCGGCCGGCCTCGGTGCTGGGAGCCCTGGCCGGTCTGGCGGGTGTGGCCTTGCTGGTGCTCACGCCCGGTGTGAGCCTGGATGCGACGGGGATTGCTGCGGGCCTGGCAGCAGCGGTTTCCATGGCCTGCGGCACGGTGCTCACGCGCAAGTGGCGCGCTCCCGTACCGCTGCTGACCTTCACCGCCTGGCAGCTCACGGCCGGCGGCCTGTTGCTGCTGCCGGTGGCGCTGTGGGCCGGCCCGGCTTTCCCTGCGCCCACACCGGGCCATCTGATCGGGCTGGTGTGGCTGGGCCTGGTGGGCGCGGCGCTGACCTATGTGCTGTGGTTTCGCGGCATTGCCCGGCTGGAGCCGGATATGGTGGCACCGCTGGGCTTCCTGAGCCCGCTGACGGCGATCTTGCTGGGCTGGGCATTCCTGGACCAGACGCTGACGACCGTGCAGATGGCCGGCGTGGCCCTGGTCCTGGGTGGCATCTGGCTGGGGCAGTGGGGCACGGCGCGCTGATTCCCGCCATGCCCCGTTCCCTGCCGGGGTCAGCGCGGAATCATTCCCGCACCAATAGATCGCCCGTGATCTCCGAGACCTTCTTGACGCTGGTCAGCGTCATGGCCACGCGCATTTCCTTTTCGAGCAGGTTCAGCAGGTTGGTCACGCCGGCTTCGCCTTCAGCGGCCAGCGCGTAGACGAAGGCGCGGCCTATCATGGTGCAGTCCGCGCCCAGGGCCAGCAGGCGCACGATGTCCAGGCCGTTGCGCACGCCCGAGTCGGCAAAGATCTTGATCTGGCCCTTGACGGCATCGGCAATGGCTGGCAGGGCGCGTGCCGACGAGAGCACGCCGTCGAGCTGGCGCCCGCCATGGTTGGAGACGATGATGCCGTCAGCGCCGAAGCGCACGGCATCCCTGGCGTCCTCGGGATCAAGAATGCCCTTGATCAGCATGGGACCCTTCCAGAAGTCGCGAATCCACTCCAGGTCCGACCACGAGATCGAGGGGTCGAAGTTCGCGCCCAGATAGCCCATATAGTCTTCGAGCGAGACGTTCTGGCCCTTGTAGGTGGAGATATTGCCCAGCGTGTGCGGGCGGCCCATCAGGCCCACGTCCAAGGCCCAGTGCGGATGGGTCACGGCCTGCAGATAGCGGCGCATGGCGGCGTTGGGGCCGCTCATGCCCGAGTGCGCGTCGCGGTAGCGGGCGCCGGGCACGGGCATGTCCACGGTGAAGACCAGGGTGGAGACGCCCGCAGCCTGGGCGCGCTCCAGCGCGTTCTTCATGAAGCCCCGGTCCTTGAGCACATAGAGCTGGAACCACATCGGTCGGCCCAGCCTGGGGGCGACTTCCTCGATGGGGCAGACCGAGACGCTGGACATGGTGAAGGGGATGCCCTTCTTGTCAGCGGCCATGGCGGCCTGCACTTCGCCGCGGCGGGCGAACATGCCGGTCAGGCCCACGGGGGCCAGCGCCACGGGAATCGAGAACTTCTCGCCGAACAACTCGATGCTGGTGTCCAGCTGGCTCATGTCCTTGAGCACGCGCTGGCGCAGGGCCACGTCGGCCAGGTCGTCGACATTGCGCGCCAGCGTCTTCTCGGCATAGGCGCCGCCGTCGAGGTAGTGGAACAGAAAGGGCGGCAGGCGCTTTTGCGCAGCCGCGCGGTAGTCGGTGGTGGAGGAGATGATCATGAAAAAATGGCGGAGGAAGAGGAGAAACGATCCAGCCGCTTGCGTCGGGCCGCTTCGGCATCCGACTCGGACAGCTTTTCGTGAACATAGGCCAGGTGCTGGCCGATGGCGCTTCTGGCCTGCTCCGGCTCGCCGTCGACAATGGCCTGCATGAGATTGCGGTGCTGCGCAGTCAGATGCTCCAGCGTCGAGAGATCGTCATGCACGAACATCAGGCGCCGGTTCTGGGCCACGGTGCCCAGCACCAGCTCGAAGAGGCTGCCCATGAGCTGAACCAGCACGGCGTTGTGCGAAGCCTCGGCAATCGCCAGATGGAACTGCGCATCGGAGCGGGCCGCACTGGCGGCATCGCGCGCCTGCTGGTGGCGCAGCATATCGTCGAAACAGTGGCGGATGCGGTCCCTGTCCTTGTCGGTGGCACGCTGGGCCGCATACCAGGCGGTGCTGAGCTCCAGAGCCTGGCGTGCTTCCAGCACGTCGTAGCGGTATTGGGGGTCGTCGCGCAGCAAGGATTCCAGCGGTGCGACGGCTTGTTCGTGCCACAGCGGCACGCGCGAGCCGACAAAGGTGCCGGCGCCTACGCGGCTTTCGAGCACGCCTCGGCTTGCAAGCTTCTGTATGGCCTCGCGCAGCGCCGTGCGCGAAACCCCCAGTTGCTCGGCCAGCGCCCGTTCGGTCGGCAGCCTTGCGCCGCTCTGGAGCTGGGTGCTCTGGATCAGCTCCAGCAACTGCTGGGCAACGCGGTCGGACAGGCGGATGGCGGACATGGGGTCTGGCAGGAGTTTCAGGTGGTGGGAATCATCCACGGAAACACATAAGCCTGCAGCGTGCAGATGATGCCGATCAGCACCAGGAAGGCCAGGCTGTGCTTGACGGTAAAGCGGAACAGGTCCGACTCCTTGCCGGCCAGGCCTACGGCTGCACAGGCAATGGCGATGGACTGGGGCGAGATCATCTTGCCGGTCACGCCGCCGGTGGTGTTGGCCGTCACGGCCAGCACCTCTGGCAGCCCCAGCTGCGCTGCCGTCGTGGCCTGCAGGGCGCCGAACAGCGCATTGGCCGAGGTGTCGGAGCCCGTGAGGAACACGCCGACCCAGCCCAGGAAGGGCGAGAAGAACGCAAAGGCCTTGCCGGTATGGGCCAGCGCCATGGCCAGCGTGGTGGACAGGCCGGAGTAGTTGGCGATGAAGGCGAAGGCCAGCACCATGCCGATGGAGTAGATGGGCAGTGCCAGTTCCTTGAAGGTCTCGCCCATGGTCCGGACTGCCACGGCAGGCTTGAGGCGCAGCAAAAGAATGGAGAGCACGGCGGCGATCAGGATCGCGGTTCCCGTGGCCGACAGCCAGTTGAAGGAATAGACCGCGCCATAAGGCGTGGGTGTGGCAACGACGGGAGCCATTTTCTGCACCAGATTGTGCAGCATGGGCACGGGAATGCTGAAGACCGTGCCGGACAGTGCGCCGCCCGAGGCGAACAGCGCCTTGAAGGGCTTGAGGCTCCAGATGGTCACCATGGCCGTGAGGATGATGAAGGGCGACCAGGCCTTGAGCACCATGCCGGTCGTCAGCTTGACGGGGGCCGCTGTCTGGATCTTTGCCGCGCCCGGCTCGGTGTCGAAGCGGAAGATGCGCTTGGGCTGCCAGAACTTGAGGAAGGTGGTCAGTGTCACCAGGGCGAAGATGGCCGAAGTGATGTCCGGCAGTTCGGGGCCGATGTAGTTGGCTGTCAGAAACTGTCCGAGTGCAAAGCTGCCGCCGCCCACCAGCACCGCAGGCCAGGTTTCCTTGACGCCGCGCCAGCCGTCCATGATGGCCATGAGCCAGAACAGCACGATGATGGTCATGAAGGGCAGCTGGCGGCCGGCCATCTGGCTGATGGCCATGACATCGACGCCCGAGACCTGAGCGGCCACGATGACGGGAATGCCCATGGCGCCGAAGGCCACAGGAGCGGTATTGCCGATCAGGCACAGGCCCGCGGCATATAAAGGCCTGAAGCCCAGGCCCACCAGCAGCGCTGCCGTGATGGCCACGGGGGCGCCGAAACCGGCAGCTCCCTCAAGGAAGGCACCGAAGCAAAAGCCCACCAGGATCAGCTGCAGACGCTGGTCTTCGGTGACCGACAGAATCGACGAGCGGATGATGTCGAACTGCCCGGTCTTGACCGAGACCTTGTAGAGAAAGACCGCCGCGACAATGATCCAGGCAATCGGCCACAGACCGTAGAAGAAGCCGTAGACGCCTGCTGCCAGCGCGTTGGCGACCGGCATGCGATAGAACAGCAGCGCCACGGCCAGAGACAGCGCCACCGTGATGGTGCCCGCCACATAGCCCTTGAGGCGCAGCTTGGTCAGCGCGAGAAAGAAAAAGATGATAGGTATGAGCGCCACCAGCGCCGACACCCACACATTGCCTGCGGGGTCGTAGTTCTGCGACCAGATTTCTTGCATTGCCTTGATCTCCTGGAGATGCGCGGGGAGGTCAAGCCTCCTGACTGCCCAGAAGTCTTCCCCGTCAAATTTTCAAAAATGACCGTGCGCAAAACCGGCTGTGCCGCGCCATAGGCGGGCCTGGGTTATTCCAGTCTTGCTTGCTAAATTGGTATTACCAATATCGGTCGATTTCAAGTGGAGTGGATTGTATGAAGCGAAATAAGTCTTGAAATTCATGGTTTTCCCTTGATTTATGAAATTAATTGGTCATACCAATTAGGGGCGGTATGAAATTCTGAGAACATAAAAAAACCGCAGGCCTGGGGCGCTGCGGCTTTTATGGACAAGCTCATTGCCGTCCCCCTGGGGGGACGCCGCAAAGCGGCTCAGGGGGCGCGTCAATTCACCATCAGATGGAAGGGCCAGACATAGGCCTGCATGGTGACGAACAGGCCCATCAGGCAGGCCAGGGCGATGGAGTGGAAGAACACATAGCGCAGGATGTCGCCCTCGCGGTTGAACCAGCGTGTGGCGGTCGAAGCCACGACAATGGATTGCGCATCGATCATCTTGCCCATCACGCCGCCCGAGCTGTTGGCGGCACCCATGAGGTTGGGGGACAGGCCCAACTGATCGGCAGCGACTTTCTGCATGCCGCCGAACAGCACGTTGGACGCCGTGTCCGAGCCCGTGAGCGCCACGCCCAGCCAGCCCATCAGCGTGCCGAAGAAGGGGTAGAACACACCGGTGTTGGCAAAGGCCAGGCCCAGGGTGGTGTCAGTGCCCGAGTAGCGTGTCAGTGTGCCCAGGGCCAGCATCAGCACGATGGTCAGCAGCGAGTAGCGCACCAGCCAGGTGGTCTTGAAGAAGGTGCGCACTATGGTCACCGGGTTGTACTTCATGACGAAGGCGCTGACGATGGCAGACAGCAGAATGCCGGTTCCGGTGGCCGACAGCAGGTTCAGCGTGTAGACCGCGCCTTCCTTGGTCGGCTGAGGCACCACGGGCGGCATTTTCTCGATCAGATTGTGCAGGCCCGTCATGGGGAAAGCGGGGGCAAACAGGCTGTTGAGCCAGGCCTTGACCGGCGGCAGACCCCAGATGAACACAAACACCGAGAGAATGATCCAGGGTGTCCAGGCGGCGATCAGCGCGCTCCTGCTGTGCTTGGCTACGGGCTGGGGCGGCTTGACTTCGGAGGCGCTGACATCCTTGCCGCGCAGCGAGGCCGAGGTCCAGATCTTCTTGGGCTGCCAGACGCGCAGGAACAGGATCAGGCTGGTCATGGAAACAATGGCCGCGATGATGTCCACCAGCTCCGGGCCGATGAAGTTGGAGACCAGGTACTGGGGAATGGCAAACGACAGGCCGGTGACCAGAATCGCGGGCCAGATCTCCATCATGCCCTTGCGACCGGCAAAAGCCCAGATCAGCCAGAACGGCACCAGCACCGAGAAGAAGGGTAGCTGACGGCCGATCATGGCGGTCACTTCCATCAGATCGTAGCCATGGACCTTGGCCAGCGTGATGACGGGCGTGCCCAGTGCGCCAAAGGCCACGGGAGCGGTGTTGGCGATCAGCGACAGGCCGGATGCCGCCAGCGGCGAAAAGCCCAGGCCGATCAGAATGGCGGCCGTCACGGCCACGGGCGTGCCGAAGCCGGCAGCGCCTTCGAAAAAGGCACCGAAAGAAAAGGCAATCAGCAGCAACTGGATGCGGCGGTCTTCGGTGATGCCGGAAAGCGAATCCTGCAGCACCTTGAAGCTGCCGTTCTGCTCGGTCAGCTGATGCAGGAAGATGATGTTCAGCACAATCCAGCCAATGGGCAGCAGGCCGGTGAAGCCGCCGAACAAGGCGGCACGCCCCGCCATTTCGCCGGGCATGTTGTAGACAAAGACTGCAATCAGCAGCGCTGCAATCAGGCCTGCACCTGCGGCCAGGTGGGCCTTCATGTGCAAAAAGCCCAGGCCCACCAGCATCACCACGACCGGAATGGCCGCAAGCAATGTGGATAGCCACATGTTCGATAGAGGGTCGTAGACCTGTTGCCAAACCATCTCTGTTGTCTCCTGTTTGTTGTGGTGACGACGATGGTGGCTGTGCAAATAGGCTCGCATACCTAGCAATAGCCCTTGATTTTTTCTCGCTGAAGAAAATTTCAAAACCGGCATAAATCACTTCAAACCATAGTGCACCGCCGATCACGACGTTGAGGGCTACCATCGGGTTCAATTCCAATTACAAGGCTAGAAGTCGTGAGCGATCTTTCCAAAATCACCTGTATCGAAGACCTGCGTGTGGTGGCCAAGCGTCGTGTGCCGCGCATGTTCTATGACTACGCCGATTCGGGCTCTTACACCCAGGGCACGTATCGGGCCAACGAAGACGAGTTCCAGACCATCAAGCTGCGTCAGCGTGTGGCCGTGAACATGGAAGGGCGCAGCACGCGCACCACCATGATCGGCGAGGAGGTCGCGATGCCGGTGGCGATTGCGCCCACGGGCCTGACGGGCATGCAGCATGCCGATGGCGAGATTCTTGGAGCCAAGGCCGCCAAGGCTTTTGGCGTGCCGTTCACGCTGTCCACCATGAGCATCTGTTCGCTGGAGGACATCGCCGAGCACACCGATCGCCATCCGTTCTGGTTCCAGCTGTATGTGATGCGCGACAAGGCCTTCATGGAGCGCCTGATCCATCGTGCCAAGGCGGCCAACTGCTCGGCGCTGGTGGTGACGCTGGATCTGCAGATCCTTGGGCAGCGCCACAAGGACATCAAGAACGGCCTGTCCACCCCGCCCAAGCCCACGCTGGCAAACCTCATCAATCTGGCGACCAAACCGCACTGGTGCCTGGGAATGCTGGGTACCAAGCGCCGCAGCTTCGGCAATATCGTCGGCCATGTGGATGGTGTGGGCGATGTCTCCTCGCTGTCGTCCTGGACGGCAGATCAGTTCGATCCGTCACTGAACTGGAGCGATGTGGAATGGATCAAGAAGCTCTGGGGCGGCAAGATCATTCTCAAGGGCGTGATGGATGCCGAAGATGCGCGTCTGGCGGCACAAAGCGGTGCTGACGCGCTGGTGGTCAGCAATCATGGCGGCCGTCAGCTTGACGGTGCGCCTTCTTCGATTGCCGCCTTGCCGTCGATTGCAGAGGCTGCGGGCAAGGACATCGAAGTCTGGATGGATGGCGGCATTCGCAGCGGTCAGGACGTGCTCAAGGCCCGCGCACTGGGTGCGCAAGGCACGATGATAGGTCGCAGCTTCCTCTATGGTCTGGGGGCCTATGGCCAGGCCGGCGTGAGCAAGGCGCTGCAGATCATCCACAAGGAGCTCGATACCACCATGGCCTTCTGCGGGCACACTAATATCAACCATGTCGGCAAAGAGATTCTGTTGCCAGGCACCTATCCCAAGCCGTTTGCAGTGATCTGATCCGTGTTGTCGGCGGCTTGCTGCGCTGCAAGCCGCCGCGACCTCTGGCCGCAGGTCAGGAGTTGCCGGCCTTGGGCTTCCACTCCTGCACCTGCTGCTGGATCTTGGCCCGTTGCGCAGGCTTCAATTTCTTGGCAATGATTTCCTGCTGCTTGGCCGAATCCTTCTCGCCATCCCTGGCGGCCAACAGCGCCCAGAAATAAGCCTGGGGCCAGCTTTGGCTGACACCGCGGCCCAAGGCATACATGGAGCCCACGTTGAACTGGCTATTGGCATCTCCTTGCTCTGCCGCAATCATGTACCACTTGAAGGCTTCCTTGCTGTCTTGCGCCACGCCACGGCCATGGTCGTACATATAGCCGAGATTGCTCTGGCTCGATACATGGTTTTGTGCCACGGCAAGGCGGTACAGCCTGACGGCTTCTTCCGGGTTCTCAGCCACGCCCCGTCCGTCGTCATACATCACCGCGAGGTTGAACAGGCCATCGGCATCGCCTTGTTCTGCCGCCAGGCGATACCACTTGACGGCCTCTTCATCGCTTTGCGGCACGCCGCGTCCGCGGCCGTACATCAGGCCCATATTGGCCTGGCTTTCGGCGTGGCCCTGCTTTGCGGCCAGCATGAACCACTTGGCGGCTTCGTCATCATTCTTGGGTCCGCCGCGGCCCGTGAGATAGACGGCCGCGAGCTTGAACTGCGCCTGGGCATCGCCCGCCTGGGCTTTTTGCAGCAGGTCTGCCGATTGCGCGATGGCAAGAGGGCCGGACAGCAGCAGGGCGGCTGCGCAAAGGAGATGGCTGAATTGCTTTTTCATGGATTGCCTGTCGATAAGGGGGTGCTGTTTCGAATGCGCAAATTCAGCGATTTGTCGTCTTGGGTTTCCAGGCGCCGATTTTCTTGTCCAGGGCGGCGCGCTCCGCAGGCTTGAGCTTCTGGGCCGCAGCATCGCGCAGCGACACCGTGTCCTCCAGGCCCTGGGCAGCTGCCAGGGAGTACCAGAAATAGGCCTGAGACAGGCTGCGCTTGACGCCGCGGCCTTCCTCAAACATCGCGCCGAGGTTGACCTGGGCCGTCGCATTGCCTTGTTCCGCAGCCAGGCCCAGCAGTCGGGCTGCCTCCTTCTCGTCGAGCGGCACGCCGCGACCGGTGGCATACATCACGGCGAGGTTGGCCTGGCCCGAGTCGTGGCCCTTGGCGGCCGTGATGCCAAACCATTTGGCGGCCTCCTGATCGCTTTGCTCCACCCCGCGGCCGCTGACATACATCAGCCCCAGGTTGTACTGGGCATCGAGAAGGTTCTGCGCGGCTGCAAGCCGATACCACTTGACGGCTTCCTGATCGCTTTGTTCCACCCCGCGGCCGTCTTCGTACATGACGCCAAGATTGAACTGGCCGTTGGCCTCGCCCTGCGCTGCCGAGAGGCGATACCACTTGACGGCCTCCTGATCGTTCTGCGCCACACCACGGCCACGGTCATACATCAGGCCGAGATTGCTCTGGCTCAAGGCGTTGCCTTGTGCGGCTGCCAGGCCAAACCATTGCGCGGCTTTCTCGTCGCTTTGCAACACCTCACGGCCATCTGCGTACATCTGGCCCAGGTCAAGCTGTGCCTGGGCATCCCCCGCCTGTGCTTTGCGCAACAGATCCGCAGGTTGGGCCATGGCCAAGGTGCTGGCTAGCAGCAGTGCGGCAGCGGAGTAAAGGTGAACCATGTTTTTCTGCATTTTTCCTGATGTTCTTGGGATGGAGGTGCCGTTTTCGGCCTGCAGCTGCAAAGCTCGTCATCGCTTTAGGCGGCCCTGAGGCCTTTGCCTGAGAGCCGGTGCAGGAGCACGGTGAAGCGGTTCACTGTGCGTGAGCGTGCAGGGACGCTGCACAGCGAGACCTCCGAACACCGGGTCCTGGCCGATTGACGCCTGAGCATGGATCGAGAATCTCTGGAGCACCGGTCATTGCCGTCAATGGAGCAGGCAGATGTGCGGATTGCGGGGCAGAGCGAGGAGGCATTCTAGTCACCAAACAGGAACGCCTTTGACTGTTTCTAGCCCGATTGGGCACCACGATCGAGAAGTGCTTATGCGTGCTGCAGGCGCTTGCGCATGGCAAAGCCATAGCCCAGCCCCAGCAAGGCGGCGACGGCCGAGCCTGCCAGAATGCCCAGCTTGGCCGCGCCCAGCAGCTTCGCATCGGCAAAGGCCAGGCCGCCGACAAAGATGGACATGGTAAAGCCTATGCCGGCCAGCAGACCCACCAGCAGCACACCGCGCCAGTTCAGGCCCTCGGGCAGGCTGCACAGCCCGCTCTTGACGGCTAGCCAGGTGCAGATGAAGACGCCCAGGGGCTTGCCCAGCACCAGGGCCACCAGCACGGCCATGGCCGTGGTCTGCGGTGCGCTCGCGCTCAGGTCTATGTCCGAGAATTGCACGCCGGCATTGGCCAGCGCAAAGATGGGCATGATGCAAAACGCCACCCAGGGATGAAGAATCATGGGCAGGCGCAGAGCGGGCGGCAACAGGTCGCGCTGTGCGAGCTGGGCGGTGCGCAGCTCCTGCAGCAGGTGCTGCGGATCGGGCTGGCCGCTGAGCATCTGCTCGCCAGCCTTGCGCATCGCCGTCTGTGCCGTGATCAGCGGAGGCATGGGAGTGGGACGTACAAACACAGGCGTCATCAGACCCAGCACCACACCAGCCAGAGTGGGGTGAGCGCCGGTCTTGAGCAGGCCGAACCAGAGAATGGCTCCGGGCAGCACATACAGGGGCGCGGCGGCAATGCCCATGCGGTTGAACAGCAGCACCAGCAGCACGCCAGCTGCGGCAACTACAAAGCCCATGGCCTGCAGGCCGCCCGAGTAGAAGAACGCGATGATGAGCACGGCCACTATGTCGTCGATGATGGCCAGTGCCAGCAGGAAGATGCGCAGTGCACCCGGGATATTGCGGCCCAGCAAGGCCAGCACGCCCACGGCAAACGCGATGTCGGTCGCCGTCGGAATTGCCCAGCCGTTGAGCAGTGTCCTGTCGTTGCCCGCGAGGGCCACGTAGATGAGTGCGGGCACGGCCACGCCGCCGATGGCTGCGATCAGCGGCAGGCTGGCCTGGCGCAGGCTGGCCAGCGCGCCGTTGTGCAGCTCGCGCCGGATCTCCATGCCCACGACCAGAAAGAACACCGTCATCAGAACGTCGTTGACGATGAAATGCAGATCGGTGCTGAAGCTCCATGGGCCCAGCGTCAGCGCGACGGGCGCATGCCACAGTGCAAAGTAGCTTGGAGCTGCAGCGGAGTTGGCCCAGATCAGGGCTGCCGCAGCGGCCAGCATGAGCACCATGCCGGCGAAGGACTCGATATGCAGCAGGTGCGAGATTTGTGCCTGCACGCGCTCGGTCGCGGATTGCAGCGCGGGGACGCGGGGCGAATTTTGGGATGCAAAAGGCGCAGGGGCCTGCACAAGTGTTTGTGGGTCCATGAGTTGGTAGGTGTCTGAAGTCGTGCGCTGAAGGCGTTCTGCACCTGAGGCAATGCCTGCTGGTGCCGTCCGCATTCCTGGACGACTGGTGCGCTGGCGGCCCGACCTGCGCATGAACATTCACCTGCCATCGCCACCTCGTGCGGCGGGCACCCGGCTAAAATTGTAGCTAAAGACGCAGCAATGGTCTGGATATGGGGTTTATTTGCCGGGAAAAGGACGTCGCCATCAGCACGGAATCCGTTCGTGCTTCACGTCGCCTTGGCTTGAGCGGGCGGACTGCACGAATCGCGTCAGCACCGCCCGGCAGCCGGCGCTATGCTGGCGCGTTCACAAAAAAGAAAGTGTCTCATGCCGGGCATAGGAATGGAATATCTGTGGGTGGGAGTGGTGCTGTTTGCGGCGGCGGCGCAGACGGTGCGCAACACGGCCCAGCGCTCGCTGACGACGCAGGTCGGCACTCTGCCAGCCACGCTGGTGCGCTTTCTCTATGGCCTGCCGTTTGCCGCCGTCTATCTGCTGGCGCTGTATGGTCTGGGCGATCCGTCCCAGGTGCTGCCGAAGTTCAGCGTCGCGTATCTGGGCTGGATTGCGCTTGGTGCGCTCTTTCAGGTCGCAGCCACGGTCGCCTTGCTCATGGCCATGAAGGAGCGCAACTTTGCCGTGGCGGTCACGCTGTCCAAGACCGAGGTGCTGCAGGTGGCCCTGTTTGCCGCCATGTTCCTGCACGAGCTGCCGACGCGGCTGGCGCTGCTTGCCATGGTGCTTGCCACGGTGGGCGTGCTGATGCTGTCGCTGCCGCCGCGCGGGCAGCTGTTCACGCTCTCGGCCTGGACCAGTAAATCCTCGGTCTACGGGTTGATCTGCGGCGCCTGTTTTGCGCTGGCCACGGTGGGCTTTCGCGGCGGCGCGGTCGAGATCGCAACATTGGGCGTGAGCTCGCCCTGGTTGTCGGGGGCCTGGGGCGTGCTGATTGCGCAGACCATGCAGTCCGTCGTCATGAGCGCCTGGATCGCCAGAACCCATGAACAGGGCTTGCGCCCCATCTTCAAGGCCTGGCGCATCTCGCTGCTGGCCGGCAGCATGGGCGCTGCCGCCTCGCTGGCCTGGTTCACCGCCTATGCCATGCAGGGGGCGGCCGCCGTGCGTACCCTGGGCATGGTGGAGGTGGTGTTCAGCTATATCGTCTCTCGCAAGGTGTTCAGCGAGAAGCTGTCGCTGACGGAAAAGCTGGGCATGGCGCTGATGATGCTGGGCCTGGTGCTGATCTGTCTGCAGCTATGATTTCAAGAGCTGCTTGCGCTTTTCATCGTTCATTTTCAAGGTGAAAAGTCATCGAAATGAAACGTGGAAGAGCGCAATAAGCTCCTGAAACAATAGCTTTGTGCAGCGAGGATGCGCGATGCCGTGCCTGGCTTGTTGCTGCAGTTCCTTGAAGCCGCTATCAGGCGCTGGCGGTGGTCAGCGTGGCCGACCGGGGCTGCCTGCTGGCGCTGCCCATGGACTGCAGCACGACATCGCCGATCATGTCGGCGGTGACGGCCGACAAGGTCCAGCCCAGATGGCCGTGGCCGGTGTTGTAGAACACGCAGGGCTTGTTGCCAGAGCCCACGCGCGGCAGCATGTCCGGCATCATGGGACGCAGACCGGCCCAGGGCACGACGCTGCGTGTGCTGACGCCCGGGAAGCATTGCTGCACCCATTCGATGAGCGGTCGGATGCGGTCGGCGCGGATGTCCTTGTTGTAGCCGTTGAATTCGGCCGTGCCGGCCACGCGGAAGCGATCGTCACCCAGGCGGCTGGTGACCAGCTTGGTCTCGTCGTCCAGCAGGCTCACCAAGGGGGCAGCGGCTCGGCTGGCTTCATCCCTCAGATTGACCGTGATGGAATAGCCCTTGACCGGGTAGATGTTGACGCTGTCGCCGAGCTGAGCGGCCAGCGCGCGGCTGGCCGTGCCCGCGCAGACCACCATGGCGTCGAAGGTCGAGGTTTCGGTTTCCAGACCCTGGCGCACGGTCACGCTGGCCTGCTTGCCATTGCTGTCCACCGCCACGATCTCCTGACCGTAGCGGCATTGCACGCCCAGTCGCTCGCAGGCGGCGGCAAGGCCGCTGGTGAACTTGTGGATGTCGCCGGTGGAGTCGCTCTCGGTGAAGTAGCCGCCATAGAAGGTTCCGGACAGGGTCGGCTCGATGGAGCGCATCTCCTGCGGTGTTACGGCGCGGCGCTCCAGCCCGCCTTTGGCCAGCAACTGGGACACCTTGCCCGCATGTTCAAAGCCTGCTCGGTCGCGGTAGATATGCAAGATGCCTTTTTGCTTCAGATCGAAGTCAATGCCTTCGCTGGCCGCCCAGCCAAACAGGTGTTCGCGTGCCGCAATCGCCAGTCTGGCGGTCTCCACGGTGTTTTTCTCGTAATGGGGGATAGCAGCGAGAAACTGGCAGAACCAGGAAATCTTGTGCCAGCTGGGCTTGGGGTTGAGCAGTAGCGGAGCATCGCTCTTGAGCATCCATTTGAGGCCCTTGACGATGGTGGACCAGTGGGTCCAGACCTCGGCGTTGGAGGCCGAGAGCTGGCCGCCATTGGCGAACGAGGTTTCCATGGCGGCATAGCGCTGCTTCTCGAACAGGGTGACGGAAAATCCGCGGCGTGCGAGGGCGTAGGCGGTGGTCACGCCCGTGATGCCACCGCCGATGACGGCGATTGTCTTCATGATTCAGATTCCAGATGCGTCAAGGGTGGAGCCCGTGCGCAACATGCGCAGCGGACGCCCCCTCTGTTCTGGACCTGAGAGATTCACGAGGCAGGGCCTTGCGGCGCTGCTCGCTTGCTCCTTCGGTATGCCCGGCGGACGATGACGTCCGGACATTCTTCAGAGTGTGTGAAAGCGATGCCGATCCTTTGGCCTGAGAGTTTCCGGGGCGGTTGCTCCTTCGGCGCTGCATGCGCCAAGTTTGCGCTGCAGTCTCTCTCGGCATCACCGGGCTGAGAGCCTGTGGGCAAATGTAGGAAGAATGGCGGCGTCTGGATATACGGGTTTACTCGACTTCTGCGCCAGGGGGCAGCCATGGCCGATCATGCCGCTTCTGAAATATTTGATAGCAATTACCGCCTGTGCCCTGTAGAACTCAATGTTGTTTGACCATGAAAGTGAATATATTCATGCGCAATATGCTTCCAAATTCATAGCTATAAGCTCTGTCAAGAGTGCCTGAGCAGCCCCAGAGTCAGCCCCTGCATTGGCACAGCGGCTCATGGAGGTTGGTGGATTTGGGCAAAATATCGTCTTTGCCTGTCAATGGGCCCGGCGATATCACCGCTTTGCCATTGAAGCACCCGACCGGGGTGGCTGCCGATTCAGAATGCAACTGGCCTATCCGCCATGGCGTTCTGCTGTCATGGCTTCGTTCCTTTGTCCTTGTTGACCGCGACCGTCATGGTCGCCTTTTTGCGTTGCCAGTCGCAGCGCCTGCGGGATGGTTGGGTGTTTTGTCCGGATGGGCGCAAACCATTACAACAAGACATTTATGTCCCAACCCAACTCAAGCCAGCAGCTCGCGCCGACTGGCGACGGTGACGATAACCAGCCCCGCTTGCACCGGGTGCTCAAGCAGCGCCACCTGAGCATGATCGCCATTGGCGGCGCCATCGGCACGGGCCTGTTTGTGGCCTCCGGCTCGGCCATCGCCCAGATCGGCCCCGGCGGTGCCGTGCTCACCTATCTGCTCATCGGCATCATGGTCTACTACATCATGACCAGCCTGGGCGAGCTGGCTGCCTTCATGCCTGTGGCCGGTTCCTTCTCTACCTATGCCTCGCGCTATGTAGATCGCGGCTTCGGCTTTGCGCTGGGCTGGAACTTCTGGTTCAGCTGGGCCGTGGTGGTGGCGGTGGATCTGGTGGCCTCGCAGCTGGTCATGGCCTACTGGTTTCCCAATGTGCCGGGCATCCTCTGGAGCGGCCTGTTCCTGCTACTGATGGTGGGGCTGAACGCGTTTTCCGCGCGCGGCTTTGCCGAGGCCGAGTACTGGTTCGCGCTGATCAAGGTGCTGGCCGTGGTGGCCTTTCTGATCACCGGCGTGCTGATTCTGTTCGGCATCATCAGCAACGGCCATGCGCCCGGTTTCGAGAACTGGACCACGGGCGATGCGCCTTTCGTCGGCAGTTTTGCGACTTTTGTGGGCGTGGCCATGATCGTGGCCTATTCCTTCCAGGGAACGGAGCTGGTGGGCGTTGCGGCGGGCGAATCCGAGAATCCGCGCGAGAACGTGCCGCGTGCGATTCGCCAGGTGTTCTGGCGCATTCTGCTGTTCTATGTGCTGGCCATCATCGTCATCGGCTTTCTGATTCCCTACACCGATCCGCAGCTGCTGCGCACCGATGTGGCCGATATCGCCGTGAGCCCGTTCACGCTGGTGTTCCAGCACGCGGGCCTGCTGTCGGCGGCCACGGTGATGAATGCGGTGATCCTGACCTCGGTGCTGTCGGCCGGCAACTCGGGCATGTATGCGGCCACGCGCATGCTCTACAACATGGCCACCGAGGGCAATGCGCCGCGCATCTTCTCCCGGCTGACCCAGAACGGCGTGCCGCTGGTGGCCTTGATCGGCAGCACGCTGGTGGCCAGCCTGTGCCTGTTCTCCTCGCTCTACAGCCCGCAGGCCGTCTATATCTGGCTGCTGAATCTGGCCGGCATGACGGAGTTCATTGTCTGGCTGGGCATTGCCGTCAGCCACTACCGCTTCCGTCGCGGCTATGTCATGCATGGTCATGATGTGGGCCTGCTGCCCTACAAGGCCGGCGCCTTCCCCTTCGGACCCATCTTTGCCTTTGTGCTGTGTCTGGTGGTGACGCTGGGCCAGAACTACCAGGCCTTCCTGGAAGATCGCATCGATTGGGGCAGCGTGGTCTCGACCTATCTGGGCATTCCGCTGTTCCTGCTGTTCTGGCTGGGTTACTGGCTGGTCAAGCGCAAGACCTGGATCAGCTATGCCGATATGCGTTTTGACGAGCTCGAAGACATCAAGCAGGGCAAGGTGTCGTCCTGAGGCGGTTTGAGCCTTCCCCTTCTCCAGGCGGGAAGGGGTAGCGGCAGGGGCGGGAGCTGCTTGCTGTTTCCCGGTGCCCGTGTGCCTTTTGACACACGGCTGCCGTCTCTTGCCAGCGCAGGCAAAATCGGCACTGTGAGCGATCTTCCCACCAGCCCCGAGCCCAGGCCCAGGCGCATAGCGCATCTGGACATGGATGCGTTCTACGCCTCCGTGGAGCTGTTGCGCTACCCGCAGCTCAAGGGGCTGCCGGTGGTGATCGGCGGCGGGCGGCGCAGCTTTGACGAGCAGCTGCTGGCGCGGCATGCGGGGCGGGCGCTGTCCGAGATCCCGGTGGCGGACTTTCCGCTGCTGCGCGATTACACGGGGCGCGGCGTGATCACCACGGCCACCTATGCGGCCCGGCAGTTCGGCGTGGGCTCGGCCATGGGCATGATGAAGGCCGCCAGGCTGTGCCCGCAGGCGATTCTTCTGCCCGTGGACTTTGCCGAGTACCGGCGCTTTTCGCGGGCCTTCAAAGAGATCATCGTGTCGGTTGCGCCGCTCATGGAGAACCGTGGCGTGGACGAGGTCTACATCGACTTCACCGACGTGCCCGGCGGCCAGCGCGAAGGCGGACGCGTGCTGGCCCGGCTGATCCAGAAATCCATCTTCGACGCCACGGGCCTGACCTGCTCGGTCGGTGTGGCTCCCAACAAGCTGCTGGCCAAGATGGCCAGCGAGTTCAACAAGCCCAACGGCATCTCCATCGTCCAGCCCGAAGATCTGCAAAGCCGGATCTGGCCGCTGGCCTGCCGCAAGGTCAACGGCATAGGGCCCAAGGCCGATGCCAAGCTCAAGAGCCTGGGCATAGAAACCATTGGCGACCTGGCCGCGCAAAGCCTGCCACAGCTGCTGCACTGGTTTGGCAAAAGCTATGGCCACTGGCTGCACGAGTCGGCCTGGGGGCGGGACGAGCGCGCCGTGGTGACCGAGAGCGAGCCGGTGTCAATGAGCCGCGAGACCACCTTCGAGCGCGATCTGCATGCCGTGCGCGACAAGGCCGAGCTGGGGGCCATCTTCACGGACCTGTGCGAGCGGCTGGCCGAGGATCTGCGGCGCAAGGGCTATGTGGGACGTACTGTGGGCATCAAGCTGCGCTATGACGATTTCAGGATCGCCACGCGGGACCAGACCCTGAACCTGCCGATACAGGATGCGGCCGCCATACGCCGGGCCGCAGGCCAATGCCTCAAGCGCGTGCCACTGGGCAAGCGCATCAGGCTGCTGGGGGTCAAGGTCTCGGGCCTGATCGCCGAGCCGCTCTGGCAGGCCAGCGCCCACGATCCGGTGGCAAGAGAGCTACTGCTGAGACCTTATGGTTTGACCTCCATCAAGCATTTGGATCCCTATACCGCATCTCTGTTCTGAGCCTGGGGGCTCGGGAATCATCACTGTGCGATGATTCAAGTGTGAATTTGTGTATCTGGATAACCAGCTGACTACGGGATGCCTGATCGCTCACTCTCGAACAAAAACTACATAGGCCTATTGGAGGAGTGCAAAGCATGCGCCTGAACCTGCCGGTATCTCAACAAAACTACGACTTTCCGGGTGACGAACTGCTGGTCTCCAGCACCAACACCAAGGGCGAGATCTCTCACTGCAACCCGGCCTTCGTGCGCGTCAGCGGCTATGCCTACGACGAACTGATCGGCCAGCCGCACAATCTGATTCGCCATCCCGACATGCCGTCTGCTGCCTTCAAGGACATGTGGCGCACCATTGCTCATGGCTATCCCTGGACGGCACTGGTCAAGAACCGCCGCAAGAACGGCGACCACTACTGGGTGCGCGCCAATGTCACGCCCATCATGGAAGGCGGAAAGCCCAGCGGCTATCTGTCGGTGCGTACCAAGCCTTCGGCCAGGGAGGTGGCCGAAGCCGAAGCGCTGTACGCGCGCATGCGTGACGAGGAAAAGCAGGCACAGGCCAGCTTCCGCCTGCGCGCAGGCGCGGTGCGCCGTCTGGGCCTGATGGGCTGGTGGGATGGTCGCAAGGATGTGGGCCTGGTGGCGCGCATGGCCTGGTTGCTGGCCATCGTGGCCTTGATCGCCATGCTGCCCGATATGCTGGGCTGGCAGGGTGCAGCCGCCTGGGGCTGGCGTGCTGCCAGCCTGGTGGCTGGCGGCGCATTCGTGCTGTGGCGCTTTCAACGGCGCTGCGTGGCGGGACTGGAGGAAGCCAGCCGCTTTGCTGCCGATGTGGCCGCCTGCAACCTGAGCACCGAATGCAGCCAGAGCTACAGCGGCGCCATGGGAGCGCTGATGCTGAGGCTGCAGCAGATCCAGATCAATCTGCGCGCCGTGGTGGGGGATGTGCGCACTGAGGTGCAGGGCTTTGCCCAGACCGCCCATGAAATCGCCCAGAGCAGTTTCGATCTGGCAGGGCGTACCGAGTCGCAGGTCACCAGCCTGCAGCAGACGGCGGCCTCGATGGAGGAAATTTCGGGCACCGTGTCGCAGACGGCCGATACGGCCCAGTTCATGGCCGGAGCCAGCGACGAGAGCAGCAAGGTGGCCAGCCGCAGCGGCGCTGCCATCAGCGAGGTGGGCCAGGCCATGGAACATATTCGGGGCTCCTCCACGCGCATGAGCGAAATCATTGGCGTGATCGAGAGCATTGCCTTCCAGACCAATCTGCTGGCACTGAACGCGGCCGTGGAGGCGGCGCGTGCCGGCGAGCAGGGGCGCGGCTTTGCCGTGGTGGCGGGCGAGGTGCGTGCACTGGCCCAGCGCAGTGCCGAGGCGGCCAAGGAGATCAGCGTGCTCATCAACCGCACGGTCGACGGCATCAACGACGGCAATGCGCGCATGCGTGCCGCAGGCCAGACCATAGATGGCATGGTGCAGGCCGTGGACAAGGTCGGCTCCCTGGTGCACCAGATCAGCATTGCCACGCGTGAGCAATCGATAGGCATCTCCCAGGTCAACGAGGCCGTGGCCCAGCTCGACTCCGTGACTCAGCAGAATGCGGCTCTGGTGGAGCAGTCGACCAGCGCCGCGCAATCGCTGCGCCAGAGTGCCAAGACGCTGGAGCGTTCGGTGGACGTGTTCCATCTATAGGCTTTTGTGGCCTTGCTCTGAAAAGGCAGCCGTGGAGCTGCCTTTTTCACATCGGCTTTGGGTAGGATTGCGGCATGAGTGTTGTGCTGATCCTGATCGCCATTGCGGCGCTGGCCCTGTGTTTGCTGATCTGGCTGATATCGCGTTTGCGCGCTGACGCCAGACCGGCACCGTCTGCAGCTGTGGGGCAGGAGGCCGAGCCGTCCGTGGCCCAGGCCAGAACGGCGTCGCAGGCTGCTGCGCAGACACCCTCCGATCAAGAGCTTGTGGCGCAGGCGGACATGGTGTCGGAGTCCAATCGGGATGTGAATTTTCGCCCCCAGGGCGAGCGCGGCATGGGCGGCCCCATCTATGGCGACGTGCTGTGTGCGGACGGAGTCTATCTGCCCCATGTCTGGGAGATGGACATGCACACCTCCTATGACGGGCGCTGGCTGCGCACGGGCTTTTACGACAGCGAGGCCGCCCATCTGGTCGATCGCAAATCACGTCGCAGCTGGCGCATAGACAAGCCGGAAGGCGAGCTGCTGGATGCCATCCACTGGCGCATGCCGCGCTGGAGTGGCGAGAGCATCAACGAAAGCGGCATTGCCGACGATGCACATGTGATCATGTCCGATGCCAACTTCGAGGGCTGGCTGGGCGAGCATATGGCTGCGCAGCCGCAGCCCCTGCAGCAGGTGGTGGATCTCTGGGTGCCGGCAGACTGCCTGCCGGTCGAGGTCGCCCGGCCCATGCCAACCCTGCCGCAACCGGCTCAGCCCAGCTCGGTGCCGCCGGTGCTGCTGCAGCGCCACTGGCCGGCTTCGCTGCGCAAGCTGCGCTACCCCATGGCTCCGCTGCAGAATCCGCACTGGCAGCTGATGCTGGGTGAGTCCCCCCAGCCCTGGGTGCTGGACGAGAATCACAGCATGGTCTGGCGTGCCGATGCCCAGGCCTTTGCGCTCTATGCCTACCCGACCCAGGGCGATGCCAGCCAGGCCAGCCTGCGGCTGGCCGTCTGGACCATGGAGGGGGGCTGGCAGCAATGGCCGGAGTTGATGCCCGAGGACCGCAAGCCCTGGGCGCTGGGCCTGGCACGCCTGACCCGGCCGGGTGATGAGCAGGAGTCCGGTGCTTTGCCGCTGAGCTGGCTCAATGAACTGCTGCTGCAGAAAGTGCAGCTCGATATACCCGAGACCGAACGCCTGCACGATGGCACCAGCATCAGCTGCGCCATGAGCGAGGTGGATGTCTGCGCTGCCCATCAGCGCGATGGTCTGCCCATCACCAAACCCTCGCTGCCCGTGGGCTTCGACTGGCTGCGTGACCCGGCGCAGCCCGCGCTGTGGCGCGCGCAGAGCGAGCCACTCAAGGGCCAGCGCCTGATCTGGACCCTGTCCAAGCCCGCCCGGGAGGAGCTGGGCGAAACAGCGGCCTACAACCTGCAATGGGGCGAGCGCCATCTGCCCGGCAGCTGGGCGCTGGAGCATGTGATCGTGCAGGGGCGCTGGGCGGTTCTCATGCCCCATGGCCGTGCCCCGATTCGCGGCGGCAGCGGCAGCCTGCAGGTCTGGGACGGGGAGCGACTGCAAAGCGTGGACCTGCCCTGGCCCGTGGTGCGGCTGGCTGCTGTGCCGTCGGTCAAGGGCGGCATGGCCGCCCGCATGCGCGTGCTGGCGTTGACGGCCAGTCTGGCGGACAAGGACTGGGACCCCTCCACTGCATCCTGGCGCTGGCCTCTGCAGTCCGTGTCGGCCAGCCATCTGGCCAGACCAGACTGGCGCCCGCTTTACTCCGAGCGCGAACTGGCGCCCGATGCGCAAGGGCGCTGGCAGCTGCTGCCGCGCTGGCGCGAGGTGAGGCAGATCCAGCACCCCTGCTCCGACGGCGACTATGTCTGGCGCGACGAGGTGCGCGGCGACACCGTCTGGTGGTGGGGCGGCGTGAACGAGCGTGTCAACCACTATTGGCAGCATGATGAACCTCGCAAGGATGGCGTGATCATGACGCGCAGCGGTCTGGCGTTCTGCGGTGTCGGGCCCTGCGCCTGTCCCCATCCTTCAGGCGAAGGCTGGGCCTTGCTGGAGCCGGTGGAGACACGCCATGGCGAACAGGGGCAGTGGCAGCTGCACTGGCTCAACCCTGTGGAAAAGGAAGTGCGCACGCTGACGCTCAAGGCGCGCATGCCGGTGCTGCATGGCTGGGATGCCCAGGGTCTGCATTGGCAGGATTTGCCCTTGCCGGATGCTGAGCACTCAGGCGAGGCGAACGCGGCTCACAAGTCCCGGGCAGAGCCTGCGGCGCCGCGTCAGCTGGTGGTGGTGCAGACCTGGCAGCGTGCTGCGGTCGAACCCCTGCGCCAGGGCATGAACGGGCTTTGGCTGCGCATTCAGGATCTGCGTTATGCCGAGGCTTTGCTGGGGCAGGATGACTGCCCTTGGAAGAGTTGATCTCCCTGAGCCGCTTTGCGGCCTCTCCTTGAGGGGGACGGCAGCCTTGCTGCGGGGCGGCCCTTGCTGGCTGCCCTTGATTGGGCCGTGCCTCTGTTACTGGCGGGCGGTGCGCACATTGGCGGGCAGGGCGCCCGGGTGGCTGGTGCGCAAGGGGTTGATGTCCAGGCCGCCACGGCGCGTGTAGCGCGCGTAGACGGCCAGCTTGATGGGTTTGCAGCGGCTCCAGATGTCCATGAAGATGCGCTCCACGCATTGCTCATGGAATTCGTTGTGGTTGCGAAAGCTCACCAGGTACTGCAGCAGACCTTCCTGCTCGATCTGTGCACCGCTGTATTGAATCTGCACGCTGCCCCAGTCGGGCTGGCCGGTGACCAGGCAGTTGCTCTTGAGCAGGTTGCTGACCAGGGTTTCGCTGACGGGCGCTTCGTCATGGTTGGCACGCAGCAGCTCGGGAGCCGGCGTGTACCGGGTGCACTCCACATCCAGGCGGTCCAGCAGCAGACCGTCGAGCTCGTGCACTTGCTGGGCATCGAACTGCGGCGCTTCCAGCAGCCGCACGCCCACGCTGCCCTGGGTTTGGCTGCCGCGCCAGGTGGCTTCGGACAGATCGCTGCGCAGGCGCGCCAGCACCTCGCTGGCGTCGGCAAAGCGGGTGTTGTTGAAGCTGTTCAGGTACAGCTTGAAGGACTTGCTCTCGATCAGGTTGGGCGTTTCGCAGGGGATGGTGAAATGCGCCAGCGCCACCTGGGGCTTGCCGCGCAGATTGAGCCAGGAAACTTCGAATGCCGTCCACAGATCGGCGCCAAAGAACGGTGGGTTGATGGCGGCACCGATTTCCTCGCGCTTGGCAAGGCGCGGCAGGGGAAAGAGCAGGGACGCGTCGTACTGGTCCACATAGGCCGAGCTTTTGCCCAGCTGCGATTGTTCAGGGGTATGCATGATTCAAAAACAAAATGGCCAGCAGTAAAAAGGATAGCTGCTGGCGCTTTATGAGTAAGGGCTAGCGCCTGTTTTACTTGAACTCTCGTTCACGCAGCCACTTGGTGGCAATCCATTTTTCGCCCTCCAGCACGGGGGCGCCGCCGTGCAGGGTCTTGGTGGCCGGGTCGGGCCGGTTGTAGCTGAAGAATACGGCATTGCCACGGCGCGGAACGACCTGCAGCCCTACATCGGGAAAGGTGGTTGCGCCGCCGCGCGCGGGCTCGTTGAGATACATGACCAGGGTTCCCACGCGCTGGCCGCCACGTTTGAGTATGGTCGGCGTGCCGGGCTCGCTGGGGGCGAAGTAATCGTAATGCGGCTTGTACTCGGCGCCTGGTCGGTAGTGCAGCACCTGCATGCCTTCGCCGTTTTCCAGCGGCCAGTTCAGCAGTCTGGCAATGCGCTGCTCGACACGGCTGATGAGCTCGTTTTCTCCGCGCTGGAAGAACATGCCATTGCTGGTGCGGTCGTCGTTGACGGCCTCGCCACCGCTTTGGTTGTCCACGGTCAGCGAGCGCTGCATGCGCGGGCGGGCAGCTGCGATGATGGCATCGCATTCCTCGTTGGAGAGCAGGTTGCCGAACACCACCACGCGCGGGTGGCGCACGCTCATCAGCACATGGACATCGCGATCGCCGGCATGGACGCAGCAGGGATCTGTCAGCAGATCGGGCTCGGGAACGCCTGACTCATGGACCTGCACCGCCACGTCGGCTTCGGGTCTGGCTGCTGCGAAAGGCAAGGGCAGTACACCCTCTTCGGGCAGGGCCAGCGCGCGGCGTGCCAGATGCTCGGCCCAGCCCGCCTTGCGCATGGATTGCAGCAGCGATGGCAGTGGCACGCCAGAGGCGCTTTGTGTGCGCACCCATTGCATCAGCTCGGGTGTCAGGCCGGGAGGTGTGACGAACTCGTCTTGGGTGGAAGTGCTCATGTCGACAATGCTAGTGCGCACTGATGCTGATTTCAATGTGCAGCGTCAGTCTTGCTGCTTGCGGCGGAACACCAGCTTGCCGGGCGTGCTGGCCTGCTCGGCCAGTGCATAGCCTTCCAGGTCGAACTTGCGCAGGTCGGCCACCTTCTTGGCCTTGTGCTGCACGGCCCAGCGCACCATCAGCCCGCGCGCGCGCTTGGCATGGAAGCTGATGATCTTGTATTTGCCGCCCTTGAAGTCCTCGAAAACGCATTCCACCACGGGAGCCTTGAGTGCCTTGAGATCCACGGCCTTGAAGTATTCCTGAGATGCCAGGTTGACGACTATTCGCTCGGTCTGGGCGTCAACGCGCTCGGCTTGCGCGCTGCTGCGCTCGTTCAGGTAGTCGGCAATCTGGGTTCCCCAGAACTGGTAGAGGTTGCTGCCCTTGGCGTTTTCCAGCCGGGTGCCCATCTCCAGGCGATAGGGCTGCAGCAGGTCCAGCGGGCGCAGCGCGCCGTAGAGGCCGCTCAGGATCACGACATGCTCCTGGGCCCAGTCCAGCTCCTGGGGCTTGAGGCTGGCAGCATTCAGGCCCTCATAGACATCGCCATTGAAGGCCAGCACGGCCTGGCGCGAGTTCTTGGCGGTGAACCTGGCGCTGAACGCTTCGTAGCGGCCCACATTGAGCACGGCCAGCTTGTCGCTGATTTTCATGAGCTCGGAAATCTGCTGGGGCGACTTCTCGCGCAGCACTTCGATCAGTTCCAGGGGCTGCTTTTTGAATACCGGCAGCGTGTGTGGCAGCTCGGCGGAAATAGGGCTTTCATAGTCCAGCGATTTGGCCGGAGAGATCAGAAACAACATGGCTTGACGTTCACTCAATCAAAGAAAGGGCGCATGAAAAAGGGCCAAGGCCCATCCACGGAAGTGGACAGTGCCTTGGCCCAGTGATGCCGCAAGGCAGTCGGCTTAGGCGTTGACGCCTGTAGCCTGTTCTTCCTTCTCGAACGGCAGCTGCATCAGGCTCAGATCCTTGCGGGTCTCGACCAGAATCAGCGGGCCTTCGTCGAGCACCACCACGGGTGGGCGCTCGCGCGGAATGCGCACGGGCTTGGGCTCGGCGGCAATCGCAGCCTGGACGGCGGCGATCTTTTCGGCATCGGAGTTGATCCATTCCAGACCCGATGCGGCTGCCAGGGCTTGCAGCTCGGCAATCGGCAGCGCGTAGCTCTGTGCCTTGGGCGCTGCGACTGCGGGGGCAGGAGCTGCGGCTTCAGCCACAGGCTCCACGACTGCTGGCTGAGGCTCTGCGGCAATCGCAGGCTCCGCCTGCACGGGCTGGGCGGGTTCGGCCTCAGGAGCGACAGCTGTCACTACGGCTTCTTCTGCAACCACGGGTGCCTGTACTTCTGCCGCAACAGGCGCTTGTTCTGCCTGAGCCTGAGGTGCAACAGCATCAAAGTAGCTGCGGCGTGCCGGTTGCTCGCCAGCGTCTGCGGCAGGCACTTCGACTGGGGTCTGGGCTTCGGCTGTCTGCTCGGCTGCCTGGCCTTCCGCCTGGGCGTCGCGCGGTGCACGGTCGCGGCGGTCACGGCCATAGCGGTCGCGCGAACGGCGCTGACGGGGCTCGCGAGCCTCGCCGCCTTGTGTGCCATCCTGCACCTGAGCGTCAGAACCCTCGACTGGGGCGATGTTCAGCGCCGCTTCGTCGGCCACGGCCTGCATGGCGGGCTGGGCATCGGCGTTGCGATTCTGGCGCTCGCGGCGGCCTTCACCGCGTTCGCCGCGCTCATTGCGTTCCGCACGTTCACCGCGCTCCTGGCGGTTGCGCTCGGGCTTGGGAGCTGCGTTGAACTCTTCGCCATTCAGCGCGGCTTCTGCCACCTGGGGCTGGCGGTCGTCGCGGCGCTCGTTGCGTTCGCCACCGCGGCGACTGCCGCGCTCGGGGCGGTCCTGGCGCTGCTGCTGCTCGGGACGCTCGTTGCGTTGCTGCTCATCACGGCCCTGGGCATTGCGGCGGTTGTTGCGGTCTGTGCGTTCGCTGCCATTGCGCTCTGCGCTGTTGCGGTCGCTGCGCTCGTTGCGGTCACCCCCACGGCGGTTGCGGTCACCGCCACGGCCTTCGCCTCGGCGGCTGTCGCGGCTGCCTTCACGGGCGGCAGGAGCGGCAGCCTCGGCCGCGGGAGCGGGTGCTGCCACGGGAGCCGGTGCGCCAAAGCCGAACAGATTCTTGAGCCAGGCAAAGAAGCCTTGCTCGCGCACCACGGGGCGGGCCGCTACGGGAGCGGGTGTCGCGGCGGCTGCGGCAGTGCGCGGCTGGCGGGGCTCGGCAATCGGTGCGGGAGCATCAGGCAGCACCCCCTTGATGACGGGAGTCTGCTTGTTGGTGGGCTCCTGCGAGCGGCGGGTGACGGTGGTCACCTCTTCGGGCTCGTCGGCCAGCTTGTAGCTGGCTTCCATGGACTCCAGGCGCGCGTCGTCGTGCTTGAGGCGCTCGAGCTTGTAGTGCGGTGTGTCCATGGACTTGTTGGGCACCATGATCACGTTGACGCGCTGCTTGAGCTCGATCTTGGTGATTTCACTGCGCTTCTCGTTGAGCAGGAAGGAGGCCACTTCCACGGGCACCTGGCAGTGCACGGCGGCCGTGTTGTCCTTCATGGACTCTTCCTGGATGATGCGCAGAATCTGCAGCGCCGAGCTTTCCGTGTCGCGGATGTGGCCGGAGCCGCCGCAGCGCGGGCAGTTGATGTGTGCGCCTTCGGACAAGGCGGGCTTGAGTCGCTGGCGGCTCATTTCCATCAGTCCGAACTTGCTGATGGTGCCGAATTGCACGCGGGCGCGGTCCTGGCGCAGGGCATCGCGCAGGCGGTTTTCCACTTCGCGGCGGTTCTTGGCCTCTTCCATGTCGATGAAGTCGATCACGATCAGGCCGCCCAGGTCGCGCAGGCGCATCTGGCGCGCCACTTCGTCGGCTGCCTCGAGGTTGGTGCGGGTCGCGGTTTCCTCGATATCGCCACCCTTGATGGCGCGGGCCGAGTTCACGTCCACGGAGACCAGGGCTTCGGTATGGTCGATCACGATGGCGCCGCCCGAGGGCAGGGTCACGGTGCGCGAATAGGCGGACTCGATCTGGTGCTCGATCTGGAAGCGTGAGAACAGGGGGGCGTCGTCGCGGTAGCGCTTGACACGGGCAGCATGCTCGGGCATCACATGTGCCATGAACTGCTGGGCCTGTTCGTAGATGTCATCGGTGTCGATCAGGATGTCGCCGATGTCATTGTTGAAATAGTCGCGGATGGCGCGGATCACCAGGCTGGATTCCTGATAGATCAGGAAGGCGCCCTTGGAGGACTTGGCGGCACCGTCGATGGCGCTCCACAGCTTGAGCAGGTAGTTCAGGTCCCACTGCAGCTCGGGAGCCGAGCGGCCGATGCCGGCAGTGCGCGCAATGATGGACATGCCCTTGGGGTACTCGAGCTGGTCCATGGCCTCCTTGAGCTCGGCGCGGTCCTCGCCCTCGATGCGGCGCGAAACGCCACCGCCACGGGGGTTGTTGGGCATCAGCACCACATAGCGGCCGGCCAGAGAGATGAAGGTGGTCAGGGCTGCGCCCTTGTTGCCGCGCTCTTCCTTTTCGACCTGGACGATCAGCTCCTGACCCTCGCGAATCACGTCGTTGATGCGGGCCTGGCTGGGCGAAACGCCTTCGGCAAAGTATTGCTTGGAGATTTCCTTGAAGGGCAAAAAGCCGTGGCGGTCTTCGCCATAGTCAACAAAGCAGGCTTCGAGAGAAGGCTCGACGCGGGTCACGACGGCCTTGTAGATATTGCCCTTGCGTTGTTCGCGACCTTCGATCTCGATCTCGTAGTCCAGCAGCTTCTGGCCGTCAACAATGGCCAGACGGCGTTCTTCAGACTGCGTCGCGTTAATCAGCATCCGTTTCATGATGCGCTTCCTTTATTCGTTTTATGGGGCACGCTGGTCACAGACCAACGTGCCTTTGACTGGTAATCAAAGACAGGCTCAACAGGAGCCGTGATGCCAGACGAACGCGTTGAAACGGATGAGGAATCTGGGGCGGTACAGGACGGCGCTACTGGCCTGATCTCAAGTCAGTAGCGGAGGTACAGGCCGGGGGACGAGCGGGAGAGGACGCGCATGCAGACGGGGTACAAAAGAAGCCGATGCGCGTGCTAGGGAGGTGGGTGGTTTCTTCAAGACATGGCTCGTCTCGGGGGCCGGCCGTGCCTTGCCCCAGAGGTTGATCAGCAATGTCCAAAAGATCCACATGCTCGTTGAGAGAACCGGCAGTTGCAGGCTGCTTTTGCCTGGTCAACTGCACGGTATGAGATTCCGTATCAGTGTTTCAATTCGTCAGCCTTTGCCAGGCTTTCACAGGCTGCTGCAGCTCTTCTTGACTGCAATTTGCGTGTGCAAAACTGGCGGGCATCGACCTGCCTGTGCGGTGGGAAATGATTGTTTGGACTAAACTCCATGCGAATCAATCACTTACAACTAAGCTCGGCACAGGTGAAACACATTATAGAGGGCAAACCGGCGCAGGGCCGGTCACAGAATACGGCTGCGGCCTCGGTACGGCTGATCGAGGTCGATGAAGACTCTGCCGGACAGCGACTTGACAACTTTCTCATGCGCCACCTCAAGGGGGTGCCCAAGACCCATGTCTACCGCATCATCCGCAGCGGTGAAGTGCGTATCAACAAGGGGCGCGTGAGTGCCGAGACCCGGGTTCAGCCCGGCGATGTGGTGCGTCTTCCCCCGGTCCGGATTTCCGAGAAAGTGACTGAAAAAGCGGAACGTCCGGCGCCGGCTAAGGACTTTCCCTCCCTGTTGGATGACGAACACATGATTGCGTTGTCCAAGCCTGCCGGTGTGGCCGTGCATGGAGGCTCGGGCGTGAGCTTTGGCGTCATCGAGCAACTGCGCCAGGCGCGTCCCGATGCCAAGTTTCTCGAGCTGGTGCACCGGCTGGATCGCGAAACCTCGGGCATTTTGCTGGTGGCCAAAAAGCGCTCCGCACTCATCAATCTGCAGGACCAGTTTCGCGAGCGCGAGACCGGCAAGACCTATCTGGCGCTGGTGCAGGGAGCCTGGCCGGCCAACAAGAAGGTCATCGATCTGCCGCTGCACAAGTATCTGCAGGCCGACGGCGAGCGCCGCGTGCGCGTGACCACGGCCGATGATCCGGATGGAATGCGCTCCATCACGCTGGTCAAGGTCAGGAAGCTGATCGAGCCGCGCCCTCTGCAGGGACTGCCAGCCATGAGTCTGCTGGAGGTGACCATCAAGACGGGACGTACCCACCAGATTCGCGTGCATCTGTCCTCGCAGGGGCATCCCATCGTGGGCGATGACAAATATGGCGATTTTGATCTCAACCGTCGTGTGCAAAAGCAGGGGCTCAAACGCATGTTTCTGCACGCCTGGCGGCTACAGTTCAATCATCCCGCCAGCGGCGAGCGTGTCGAGCTGCGCGCCGAGTTGCCGCCGGAACTGGCGGATTTTGTGAACTGACTAGGCTTCATGACTACTGAAAACCATAGCGCCCGGCGACCACGCCGCTTCGATCTGATTGCATTTGACTGGGATGGGACCGTGGCGGACTCCACGGCCATCATCAGTCGCAGCATCCAGGAGGCGGTGCGTGATGTGGGCGGCACCGTACCCAGCGACGAGCAGGCTGCCTATGTGATCGGCATGGCGCTGATGCCAGCCCTGGCCCGCGCGGCACCCGATGTGCCGCCCGAAAAATATCCTGAGCTGGCCAATCGCTATCGCTTTCACTTCTTCAAGCATCAGGACGATATCTGCGTGTTTGACGGCATCCTGCCGCTGCTTGCCGAGCTGCGCGAGCGCGGCCACTGGCTGACCGTGGCCACGGGCAAGAGCCGCATGGGGCTCAACCATGCGCTGCAGGACCCGCAGCTCAAGGGATTGTTCGACGGTTCGCGCACGGCCGATGAGACCGCCGGCAAGCCCAGTCCGCTGATGTTGCACGAGTTGATGGCCGAATTCGGTGTGGAGCCCGAGCGAACACTGATGATTGGCGATACCACGCACGATTTGCAGATGGCGCAGAACGCCGGCTGTGCCTGTGTGGGGGTTTCCTATGGTGCCCATGCTCCCGACGGCTTCTCTCAGTTCAATCCGCTGTTCGTGGCCGACTCCGCAGCGCAGCTGCGGGCCTGGTTGCTGGCCAGCGCGTGAAGGCCGCCATGACGCAGACCGTGGAGTTGTGCGCCAGTGCCGCTTTGGTCGAGGGCGGTCGGGCTGTGGGCTTTGACGTGCGGTATGCCGGCCAGGGCAGCCGAGCTTTTGCGATTCGCTACCAGGGACAGGTCTATGCCTATCTGAATCGCTGCAGCCATATTCCCATGGAAATGGACTACCAGGAGGGTCAGTTTTTTGACGATTCCGGTCGCTGGCTGTTGTGTTCTACCCACGGAGCTGCCTATGAACCTGACAGCGGTGCCTGCGCCGGCGGTCCTTGCCGCGGCGGGCTGGTAAAAATCGCCTTGAGCGAAAGCGATGGCGTGGTGCACTGGCATACTGGGCCACAACTGAAACCTCCAGAGTTTTGAGATGAGTTCCCCAAACACCCCTGACAACCATGATTCCCAGCAGCATGTGACGCCGGGCGCGGACCTGTGGTCCAAGGCTTCTGCCGCATCCGCCGAAGCGCCAGCCGCGGCCAAGGCCTCCGGGAATGGGGGCTGGGAGCGCGATGTGCTGGAAAAGCTGGTGTTCGCCTCCATCAAGGAGCAGCGAGCAGCACGGCGTTGGCGCTTTTTCAGCCGTCTGCTGTGGTCCGTCGTGGTGCTGCTGGTGCTGTGGGTGGTGTTCTTCAAGGATACGGCCACCAAGACCAGCACCTCACCCCATACAGCGGTAGTGGAGATCAAGGGCGAGATCGCCTCGGGTGCGGACGCCAGTGCCGAGCTCGTGGTGGCCGCCATGCGCAGTGCCTTTGAGGATTCGGGCTCGCGCGCCGTGGTGCTGCTGATTAACTCGCCCGGCGGTAGCCCCGTGCAGGCAGGCATCATCAACGACGAGATGACGCGTCTCAAGGCCAAGTACAACAAGCCTCTGTATGCGGTGGTCGAAGAGTCCTGCGCCTCGGCGGCCTACTACATCGCGGCGGCGGCCGACGAGATTTTTGTCGACAAGGCCAGCATCGTGGGCAGCATCGGCGTGCTCATGGACGGCTTCGGCTTCACAGGGGTGATGGACAAGGTGGGGGTGGAGCGCCGCCTGCTGACGGCTGGCGAGAACAAGGGCTTTCTCGATCCGTTCAGCCCCATGTCGGCGCAGCAAAAGGAATTTGCGCTGCAGATGCTGGAGCAGATCCACCAGCAGTTCATCGGCGTGGTCAAGGCTGGCCGTGGCGACCGTCTGCATGAAACCCCCGAAATGTTCAGTGGACTGTTCTGGACCGGCCAGCAGGCCGTGGAGCTGGGTCTGGCCGACAAGCTGGGCAGCCTCGACTTTGTGGCGCGTGAAGTGGTCAAGGCCGAGGAAGTCATCGACTACACCCGCCGCGACAATGTGGCCGAACGTCTGGCCAAGCGATTTGGTGCGGCCATCGGCGAGGGCTCGGTAAAAGCCATGCGCGGGCTGGTGCCCAGCATTCGCTGATCAGGCATCACAAAGGCGTTAACCTTTCTGGATAAACGCCGGTAGCTATCAAAAAAGCCTGCGGTTTGGCCGCAGGCTTTTTTGTTTCCTGGCGCTCAACGGCCTATGGCAAACACCACCGGCGTGCGATTGTCGGGTGGTGCATTGCGCTGGCGCCATTCGCGCACCAGATGGCTTTCAATACGCGCTGTCTCCAGCGTCAATCCGCTGGCCAGGGCCAGCCTGGTATTGGGTTGCAAGGTTTGCAGCAACGCCTGCCAGAGGGTTGCATTGCGGTAAGGCGTCTCGATGAACTGCTGGGTCTGGCCTTGACGCAGGGCCAGGCTCTCCAGTTCCTTGATGCGGGCCGTGCGCTCAGCGCCGTCCTGAGGCACATAGCCGACAAAGGCGAAATTCTGGCCGTTGAGGCCGCTGGCCGCCAGGCCCAGCAGCAGCGAAACCGGCCCCGTCAGCGGCACGACGCGAATGCCCAGATCATGGGCGGCACGCACGATGGAGCTGCCGGGATCGGCCACGGCGGGCATGCCCGCCTCGCTGATCAAACCCATGTCCTGCCCGGCCAGTGCCGGTGCCAGCAGGGGTTTAGGGTCGAAGACGGCGCCGCCCTTGTTGCCGTGGTCGCCTTTTTTGTGGGCTTCGCGTGGCAGCTCGGCAATGTTCTGGGCCTGCAGCGGCGCAGCCAGCGGGAACAAGGCGTCGATACGCTTGAGGTAGGCTCGGGCCGTCTTGGCGTTTTCGCTGATCCAGTGAGTCAGAGAGGCGGCGCGGCGCAGTGTGCCCTCGGGCAGCACCTCGGTCAGCGCTGTCTGGCTTTCGCAGCCAAAATCGAGTGGAGCAGGCACCAGATAAAGAGTGCCTGCTTTGCTTTGGGAAGTCTCGCTCATGGCAGCACCACTCCTGCAGCACGCAGCAACTGGCAGGTGCGGATCAGCGGCAGGCCTATCAGTGCCGTGGGGTCGTCGCTGACGATGGCATCCAGCAGGGCGATGCCCAGGCCTTCGCTCTTGGCCGAGCCTGCGCAGTCATAGGGCTGCTCGGCGCGCAGGTAGCGCTCGATCTCAAGGTCGTTCAGTTCGCGAAAGCGCACTTGCACCGTGACCACGCTGGATTGCGTGAAGCCGGTTTCGGTACAGCTCACGCAGACGCCGGTGTGGAAATTCATCTGGCGGCCGCTCATCTGGCGCAGCTGTTCGGTGGCTCGCTCGTGGGTGCCAGGCTTGGACAGGGGCTGGCCGTCGAGCTCGGGCACCTGGTCGGAGCCGATCACAATGGCGCCAGGGTGCAACTGGGCCACGGCCTGCGCCTTGGCTATGGCCAGACGCAGACTCAGGTCGTGGGGTGTCTCGCCACTGAGCGGGGTTTCATCCACTTCGGGAGACACTGTCTCGAACGGCAGTTGCAGGCGGCTGAGCAACTCACGGCGATAGCGCGAGGTGGAGCCAAGAATCAATGGACGCTCAAGTCGTCCGGCAATCAATAAGTCGGGCATTTCGGGATTCTCTTACACTGGCTGCATGAGCAAGGATTTTTCTGCGACCCGGCTGGACGTGCGTGCATTCGCGCAGGCTGCAGGTCATGTGCATGGTCAGGCACCGTTGTCGGACTTCAAGCGTCTGGCGGCCGATGCGTTGGCGATTACTGGAGAGCAGCCCCTGGTGCGCTGGGAAGCCGAAGGCGAGCTGGTTGAGCAAAAAGGCGGCAGCGGCCATGTGTGGCTGCACCTGAGTGCCGAGGTGGCTTTGCCGCTGACCTGTCAGCGCTGCCTGACCGAGGCCGATATTCCCCTTTACGTGGATCGGTCATTTCGCTTCGTTCCGGACGAAGAGACGGCAGAGCTGGAAGATGACGACAGCGATGAGGATGTGCTGGCATTGAGCAGCGAGTTCAATCTGCTGGAGTTGATCGAGGACGAGTTGCTGATGGAAGTGCCTGTAGTGCCTCGCCATGAGGTCTGCCCGGTCCCCGTCAAGCTAGAGGTCAGCGATGACGCCTTCGAGCAGGCCAGTGAGCAAAAGGAAAACCCTTTTGCCGTGCTGCAATCTCTCAATGTAGGCAAGTCTGCCGACTGATCCATCCCATGGCACGGTGGGGATTTGATTTTGCCTGGGCCGCGAAAAGCGTTTGCGCTATAATCGTGAGCTTCGCGCGAAACCCCCTCGTGTCTTTAATGGGCTGATCGCGTTTTTTTAGGACTTGCACGGTCAAGGGCGCCCTCTCGCTGAGGGTGTCGAAAGGCAGAGTTTTTTGCCCGGTCTTGCTGTGTAGGTCGTGTTACCAACCCTTTCAAGATACACAGGAGCCATCATGGCTGTTCAGCAAAACAAGAAGTCTCCCTCCAAGCGCGGCATGCACCGTTCGCACAATGCACTGAATGTGCCTGGCATCGCTGTTGAAGCCACCACTGGCGAAACACACCTGCGCCACCACATCAGCCCCAACGGCGTGTACCGTGGCCGTCAAGTGCTGAAGAACAAGTCCGAAGCCTAAGCGACGACTGCATTCGCAAAGCCTGTTGCTACATTTTTTGTAGCAACAGGCTTTTGTTTTTATAGGGATATTTGCAAAATCAGTCATGGCCGCCCTTGCTGCACAATTCCGGGACTGGTTTTGCAAATAACTCCTGTTGTGGTCTCAGGACCGTTCAGTTCATCACCCCAAACCCGATTGGACCTGTCAGTCGCCCATGATTACTTTGGCTGTTGACTGCATGGGGGGCGATCATGGCCCCCGCGTCACGCTGGCCGCGTGTCGTCAGTTTCTGAATTTACACCCCGATGTGCATTTGCTGCTGGTCGGCAAGGCCGATGAGTTGGCTGGCTTCAAACACGAGCGTGTGACCGTCGTCCCCGCCACGGAAGTGGTGAGCATGGATGATCCTGTGGAAATCGCCCTGCGCAAGAAAAAGGACTCGTCCATGCGCGTGGCCGTGCAGCAGGTCAAGAATGGTGCGGCTCAGGCTGCAGTGTCGGCGGGCAATACCGGGGCGCTGATGGCGATCTCGCGCTATCTGCTCAAGACGCTGGATGGCATTGACCGTCCTGCCATTGCCTTTGGTTTGCCCAACGCCAAGGGTAGCGACACCACCATGTTGGACCTGGGGGCCAATGTGGACTGCACGGCGGAGCATCTGCTTCAGTTTGCGGTCATGGGTTCGGCCCTGGTGTCGGCGCTCAAGAACACGGAGGCGCCCAGCGTCGGCCTGCTCAACATCGGTGAAGAGCTGATCAAGGGCAGTGAAGTCATCAAGCGTGCGGGAGAGCTGCTGCGCGCCGCAGGCGAAGCGGGCAACCTCAACTTCTACGGCAATGTGGAAGGCAACGACACCTTCAAGGGTGTGGTGGATATTGTCGTGTGCGATGGTTTCGTTGGTAACGTTGCGCTCAAGACCACCGAGGGGGTCGCCTCGATGATCTCGGGGATTCTCAAGGAAGAGTTCAAGCGCAACATCTTCACCAAGATTGCTGCCATCATTGCCTATCCGGTGTTATCTGCGCTGATGAAGCGTGTTGATCACCGTCGTTACAACGGCGCTGCATTGCTGGGTCTGCGCGGGCTGGTCTTCAAAAGCCATGGCTCGGCCGATGCAATGGCATTCGAGCATGCTTTGAACCGCGCGTATGATGCGGCACGCAACAACCTGCTTGACCGTGTCCGCAGCCGTATTGCTGCTGCCGCACCATTGCTACTGGCAGCACAGACGGAATCTGGAACTTCGGCGCCCTGATAGAAGACATGAGACGCTACGCACGCATCATTGGTACCGGCAGTTACCTGCCGCCCCGCCGCCTGACCAACAACGACCTCGCAGCCGAGCTGGCTCAGCGCGGCCTGGAAACCTCGGACGAGTGGATCGTCGAGCGCACCGGCATTCGTGCTCGCCACTTTGCCGAGCCCGATGTGACCAGCAGCGACCTGGCTCTGGAAGCCAGTCGCAACGCCATCGAGGCTGCAGGCATAGAGGCTTCGGATATTGATCTGATCATTGTCGCAACGTCCACCCCGGACATGGTGTTTCCCTCGACGGCCGCCATCCTGCAGCACAAGCTGGGCATCAGCAACGGTTGCCCAGCCTTTGATGTGCAGGCGGTGTGCAGCGGTTTCGTCTATGCCCTGGCGGTGGCCGATTCCATGATCCAGACCGGCGCTGCCAAGCGCGTGCTGGTGGTGGGCTCCGAAGTCTTCAGCCGCATCCTGGATTTCAACGACCGCACGACCTGCGTGCTGTTCGGTGATGGCGCAGGCGCCGTGGTGCTGGAGGCCTCCGACGAGCCAGGCATCCTGTCCACCGAGCTGCACGCCGATGGCAGCCATGTCGGCATTCTCTGCGTGCCGGGCAATGTCTCCGGCGGCAATGTGCTGGGCGATCCCTTGCTCAAGATGGATGGTCAGGCCGTGTTCAAGCTGGCGGTGAGCGTGCTGGACAAGGCGGCTCGCTCCGCGCTGGAAAAGGCAGGTCTGACGGATGCCGACATCGATTGGCTGATTCCGCATCAGGCCAATATCCGCATCATGCAAAGCACGGCGCGAAAGCTCAAGCTGTCCATGGACAAGGTGGTGGTGACTGTCGACCAGCATGGCAACACCTCTGCGGCGTCGATTCCCCTGGCGCTGGACCATGGCGTGCGCAGCGGCCAGGTCAAAAAAGGCCAGACCGTGTTGCTCGAAGGCGTGGGTGGCGGCTTCACTTGGGGTGCTGTGCTCCTCAAGATGTAGCTGTAAGCGCAATCTGGATAAGCGTTTAAGGCAGTTTTTATACTAAGAAATATGAAGAAATTCGCATTTGTATTTCCTGGCCAGGGCTCTCAGTCCGTAGGCATGCTGGACGGCTGGGGTGATCATCCTGTCGTGGCTCAGACCGTAGCCGAGGCCTCCGAAGCTCTGGGTGAGGATGTGGGCCTGCTGATCAAGCAAGGCCCCAAGGAAGCGCTGGCGCTGACGACCAATACCCAGCCCGTGATGCTGGTGGCCGGTGTGGCGGCCTGGCGTGTCTGGCAGGCCGAAGGCGGCGCGCTGCCCGATGCCGTGGCCGGTCACTCCCTGGGCGAGTACTCGGCGCTGGTTGCTTCCGGCGTGCTGACGCTGGCTCAGGCCGCACCCCTGGTGCGTCTGCGCGCCGCTGCCATGCAGGATGCCGTGCCTGTGGGCGCGGGCGGCATGGCGGCCGTGCTGGCGCTGGATGCCGAAAAGGTCAAGGCAGTCTGTGCCGAAGTGACGGCCCAGCTGGGCGGCGCTGAAGTGGTGGAAGCCGTGAACTTCAACGACCCTGGCCAGACCGTGATCGCCGGCAGCAAGCTGGCCGTGGAAAAGGCCTGCGAAGCGGTCAAGGCGGCCGGCGCCAAGCGTGCCCTGCCTCTGCCGGTCTCCGCACCTTTCCACTCCAGCCTGATGAAGCCCGCTGCAGAAAAGCTCAAGGCCGCGCTGGCCGAGCTGACACTGGCCGCTCCATTGATTCCCGTCATCAACAATATCGACGTGACCGTCCAAACGGACGCTGATGCGATTCGCGATGCCCTGTACTGTCAGGCCTTTGGCCCGGTGCGCTGGGTGGAGTGCGTGCAGGCCATCAAGGCTCGCGGCGTGACCCACATCGTGGAATGTGGACCCGGCAAGGTGCTGGCCGGCATGGTCAAGCGTATTGACGCCGACCTGACGGGTGCTCCCCTGTTTGATACAGCCAGCCTGGCTGACGTGAAAGAATTGCTCGCATGACAGATAACCAGACCAAGCCCCAGGTTGCCCTGGTCACCGGTGCCACCCGTGGCATTGGTGCCGCCATCGCGCAGGAGCTGGCCTCCAAGGGCTATCAAGTGATCGGCACGGCCACATCGGATGCTGGCGCTGAAAAGATCAGCCAGGCTCTGTCCGCCTTCGGTGGCCGTGGTGTCACGCTGAACGTGACTGACGGCGCTGCCGTGGATGCCCTGATCGACTCCATCGTCAAGAATGACGGTGGCCTGCATGTGCTGGTCAATAACGCAGGCATTACCCGCGATACCCTGGCGATGCGCATGAAGGATGACGATTGGGATGCAGTCACCGACACCAATCTGAAGGCTGTTTTCCGAGTCAGCCGTGCGGCTATTCGTCCCATGATGAAGCAGCGTTTCGGCCGCATCATCAGCATCACCAGCGTGGTCGGCGCCTCGGGTAATG